>JANPBM010000048.1:0-31005 GCA_031430435.1 Acidobacteriota bacterium | reverse complement strand
GCGGCACGAAAAATTTGGCGAACCGGCGAACTTTTTCGGCGAAAAGAAATGATCGGACTTTTTGAAAAAACAATCACGCTTGAACCACGTTGGGCTTTGGCACAAGCAAGTTTCGCCGAAGCCTTAGTTGCATCGGATAGTGTTCAGGTTGATTGGGAAAACGTCGAGAATATCAGCGGCAAAACAATTGAGCTTGATTCCTTAATAGCACAACCACACTTGGTTTTAGGCGAGATTGCCCATTTTCGTGATTGGAAATGGGAAAAAGCCGAGAGCGAATTTAAGCAGGCAATTGTTCTTAATCCGAACTACGCTGATTCATATTTCAAGTACTCGCACTTTCTGCAAATTCAACGTCGCTTTGGCGAAGCTGAATCCGAGATAAAAAAAGCTATCGAAATCGAACCGTTTTCACCTGTCTATTACGCCTCTTTATGTCAGCTTTATTATTACGACCATAAAACTCAAAAGGCTTTCGCGGCGTGCAATTACGCGAAACAAATTGATCCCGATTACTGGAGAGTGCCGAAATTATTGTATTGGATTTATGTCGAACTAAAAATGCTCCCTGAAATTACTGAAATCGTTTTGGGCAGACTCACCGCTGACGAACGTGCGAATCATCCGCTTACCAAAGCCCTTTCCGAAAACAATTTACGCTCTTTTTGGCAGTATTTAATCAATCAACCTTCAAAAAATAGCGAAACAAAGATTCGACCGCTGACGCGAGCAATGTTTCTGTTACAGATTGGCGATAAAGATGAGGCGTTGAATTATCTTGAGACAGCTTTCAACCTGAATGATTATATTTTACCGACAATTAACGCAGATCCGGCTTTCGATTCAATTAGAAATGAAGTCAGGTTCTCTGAAATTATTCGGAAAATCGGGCTTAAGTAATTATAATTTTGAATTTACGATTTTTTCAGCTATACTTTCAAACAAAATAATCAACAAAAATCCCGCAAAATATGCAACAAAATCAAGCCGTTCAAAAGTTCTGCCCATTGCGACGGAAAGCACGCGGTTATTTTCTAAACCAAGCAGTTTTACATAATCAAAATACTGTAAAATCTCGATTGTAAACGCAAAAAGTAAAACTCCAAACGCAACTTTGCGGTAATCGATTTGCAAAAATATCCGCAAAAAACAATAAACCAACGCGACCACCAAAACATCGCCGACAAACGGACGAATTACGGTATCTTTAATAAACAAAGCAATTACAAGTTCAGTCAAGAAAAGAATTATGGTGAAAAGAAGATATTTTAAGTTGAATTGAAACATTTTATTCCAAAAGTTTATCACAAACGATTGAGGCAAACCGGCTTTAATGTTATAAACCAAATATGTCAATTCTAATCGCCGAAGACAATCCTGCACAACGAAATTATTTGCGTGAAATACTTGCGAAACAATTTGATTTACCGATAATTGAAGCCGAAAATGGCGACCAAGCATTGGAATTATGTCGGCAAAACACACCCGAACTTTGCATTTTGGATATTCAAATGCCGCAACTTTCCGGCGTAAAAGCTGCGAAAACCATTTGGCGAGAATTGCCGAAAACCAAAATTATTTTTTGGACACAGTTTCCGCACGAAATTTATATCAACGAAATTCGCAAAATCGTCAAAACTGTCAATCCGACACCGACATACGGTTTTATTCACAAAAATAATCCCGAACCGCGACTTCTCAGATTCATTGCTACGGTTTTGAAAGACGGTGCAGATATGATCGATCCCGCGTTCAAGGATTCGTTCAAGCGTCCGTTATTGACTGATTTTGAAGCCGAAGCGTTGCGTTATCTTTCGCTCGGACTTTCAAATTGGGCGATTGCCCGCAAATGCAGTTTGTCGCAACGCGGCGTTGAAAGCCGTTTGGCAACACTTTACGAAAAGTTAAACCCTTTGTTTGAAGAAGGTTACGAAAAACTTGCGTTCAACGTCCGCACACGAGCATTTTGCGAAGCCTTGAAACGCGGATTGATAAACAGCGATGAATTAGAAAAAGGCGAACTAGAACTGCAAGATTGGTTGGAACGCGACCGCACGAAATTTCTTAGCGAAAACACGAAATGAAATTTATTTGTCCACAGATAAACACAGATAGACATAGATGCTTTCTTAAAAAAATATCCGTGTTCATCTGTGTTCAGCTGTGGTTAATTATTTCCGTAAATTCCCAAAATCTGCATCAATGGGGAAATATCGGGTTGTTTCACGGTTTGCCGTCGGATAAAGTTTACGCAATTATGCAAACGAACGACGGGATTTTTTGGTTCGGGACGGAAAACGGTTTGGCAAAATTCGATGGTCGCCGTGTGCAAACTATTCCGTTGGAACAAGTTACGCAAATATTATCGCTTGCGGTCGGAAACGATAAAACACTTTTTATCGGCACAAACAACGGCGTATTTCGTTTGATTAACGATAAATTTGCGGTGATTGAAACGACTCGCGGAAAGCAAATTAACTCGATATTCTCAGACGAAAAGACATATTTTGCGACAAACAACGGCGAAATTCTTGAACTAGAAAATGATTCGGTAAAGCAAATTTTGAACATAGATTTGCCGATTAAAAGTATCGTTTCAGACGGAAATAAGGTTCATATCGGAACAGAAGGTCGCGGACTTTTGGAGATAGAAAACGGTGTGGCAAAAGAGTTTTTCAACTCGCCGAGACCTTATTTTATAAATGATTCGGCGTTTGATAAAAACGGGTTGCTGTGGCTTGCAAGTCTTGCAAAACCGACAAACAGCGGTTTATTCAGTTTTACTGCGACCAAAATATTTAACGAAGTTGGCACAAACATCGGTGTCGTTAATTCGCTGAAATTCGATGAAAAAAACAATCTTTGGATCGGCACAAAAGACAACGGCGTTTTCCGCTTCAGAGACGGAAAAGCAGTTTCGCATTTCACGTTTGAAAACACTTCGGGCGGTTTGCGGTCAAATCAAATTCTTAGTATTTTTATTGACCGCGAAGGTGTAATTTGGTTCGGAACGGACAAAGGCGTGTGTCGATTTGATGGCTTAAGTCCTTTTAATTACTCGCTTTCCGAAGATTCCGAAGGCGGAAACTTTGTTCGCACTTTGTTTCAATCCAAAGACAAGAAAGTTTATGCGGGAACAAATCGCGGACTTTATCTTTTTGACGGTGAAAGTTGGTTAGCGGACGAAAAAAACGCCGATAAATCAATTTATGCAATCGGCGAAAGTGTTGAAAATCAACTGCTTATCGGCACAGCGAGCGATAATATCCGTGCGTTTCAAAATTTTAACGGCAAAACATACGCGGCAATTTTCGGCAAAGGTTTGTTTGAAAACGATAGGTTGATTTTCGCTCACGATTCGATCATTTCGGCATACGTTGACGACAAAAAACTTTATCTCGGAACCGCGAAAGATGGTGTTTTAGAGTTTGAAACCGGACAGGTTACGCCGTTACAAATTTTGCAAAACAACGCGGTTCGTGAAATTGACGGAACGCTCGAAAAAGGTCTTTGGTTTGCGACGGAAAAAGGGTTGTTTTTATTGCAAAACGCTGAATTAAAAGCGGTTATCGAAAACACGGAGTTTCGCAGTATTTTTGTTAACAACGAAAAAATTTACGCAGGTTCACTAAACAAAGGTTTGTTCGAGGTTAAATTTGACAACGAATTCGGCTTTATTTTTTCAAATTTGAACATTGAACAAGGTTTACCGTCGGCAGGTGTTTTTGCGATTTTACCGATTGAAAATTCTCTGCTGATCGGCACGGGAAAAGGTGTTTCAAAGTATTTTCCAAATAATTTTCAACCTGAAATTATGCCGAATCGAATCATCAGCGAACGAGTTCATACGAGCAAAGAAATCGCCGAAGGAATAAAGCTTGATTATCCGCAAAACACACTGACAGTTGAAGTTACAGGTTTGAGCAGTCGCACTTTCCCTGAAAATTTTCAATACGGATATTTGCTGAAAAATAGTAAAAGCGGGGTTGTTTTAAAAAAATTGACGAAAGATTCGCAAATTTCGTTTGAAAATCTTTCCCCCGATAATTATTCGGTCGAAATTACCGGTTTTAATCAAGATTTACTTTCATCAAAGCCGTTCAAATTTAACTTTTCGGTTGCCAAAGCACCGTTTCCCGTAACCTCGACGGCACTTGCAGGTTTGTTGTTAATCGCTTTGTTTGCTTTAGTTTGGGCAATTATCGAACGCCGTCAAATTGTCAAGAAAAACAAAGAAATTGCCGCCGCACGTTTTGATTTGGCAAACGAAGCCGAACGCGAACGCCGCCGAATTGCCCGCGATTTACACGATCAAACGCTGGCGGACTTGCGAAAATTGATGCTCAAATCCGACAAATTGCCGAGTGAAACGACAGAATTTCGTCTGGAAATCGAAGGAGTTTCGGATGAAATCCGCCGTATTTGCGAAGATTTAAGTCCGTCGGTTTTGGAAAATGTCGGACTGACCGCCGCACTCGAATTTTTGTTAAGCAGTACAATTGAAAATCATAAGTTTTTGTGTTTGGACGGTTTAGAAGAACGCTTGAATTTTTCGGCAAATGTTCAAATGCAAATTTACCGTATTGCACAAGAAGTTTTGAACAACATCAAACGCCACGCCGAAGCAAATTTTGTCAAAATGAAAATATCGGACGATGAAAAATTTAAAATTACGATAGAAAATGACGGCAAAATTTTTTCGCCCGATTTTGAAAATCTGCCGAAAGGTCGCGGAATTTCAAACATAAAATCTCGTGCAGAACTAATCGAAGCCGAAATTTTGTGGCACAATAACGAAGACGGAAAGACGATTTTCACGCTACAAAAAATAACCTGACCTACCTTTAAACTGTGGCTTTCCACATCTCGCCGACCGCAATAACACGCATCAAGGCTGACGCTTTGCACGTTATAATTTAAGCAAACATTAAAGATAATCGTTTCTGATGAGGCGATTTTTTATTACCAAAACTGCGATTCTTTCCTGTCTGACGATTGTTTTCAGCATTTCGGCGGTGGTTGTTTACCGCATTTTAATTGATACAGAAAGCAAACTTGCCCAAAGCCGTTCTCGGCAATTAGAACAAAATTCCTTGAAATTTGAAAAGGTTCGCCTCACTCCTCACTCTCAAAATTTTGTGCAAGTTATTCAAAACACGCAAGATACGCGAGATTTTATTCGCTTTCAAGATTCATATTTTGCCGCAACAAACGGCGGACTTCGGCAACTTTCGCTCGAAGGAAAAATAATCAAACATTTTACGGTTTTAGACGGTTTGCCCGAAAGCGATCTGCTTTGCCTGACAACTTTTGCCGGCAAACTTTTTATCGGCACACGGACAACGGGAATTATTGGTTTCGACGGCGAGAATTTTACGCAAATTCGTTTTACCGAACGAGACACACAAGCCGTTACAACATTTCTAAATGACAACGGAAGATTATTGATTGCAACGTTTAACGGCGGATTACTCGAATTTGACGGCAAAGATTTCATCGAAATTAAAGCCGAGAATCAAACCGTTAAAGCGATAAACTTTCTTGCAAAAATTGACGCAACGCTTTATGTCGGTACTTTCAACAACGGACTTTGGATTTACGAAAACGATGTTTGGAAACACGTTACAACGGCTGATAATCTGCCTTCAAATCGAATTATCGGCGTGGTGAAAAATAACAAAAGTCTTCTAGTTGCAACAGATTTCGGGCTTTCAATCTTAGAAAACGGTAAGTTTCGCACCATCAAAATTTTGCCGATGATTTCAAGTTTAGCCGGTTGCGAAACTCAAGTTTACGTTTCTACTGAAAACGGCGAGATTTTCAAATTCGATAAAGTTTTACAAACTCCGCGAACGTTGCGAAATGTTGAAAAAACTCGACTTGTTGTGGCGGATAACGAACTGTTTCAACTGACAGATTACGGTATTTTTCGGAACTTTAAGCCTTTTGCAAACCCTGAAAATAAGTCATTGACTGACAATTTCGTTTCCGCACTCACTTTTGATGAAAACGGTAATCTTTTTGCCGGCACATTTCGTCACGGCATTGATGTTTTTACGCCGGAAGGTAAAAAGATAAAACATATTGAAGACAATAACATTCGCGAAATCAATAATTTGCAGTTGCAAAATGATGAAATACTTGCCGGCACGTCAAAAGGTTTATGGCAAATTAAACAAGATTTTTCCGCCGAAAATATCGCTGAAGGTTCAATTACACATTTTTCCGGAGACGCAATCGCCACGAGTAAAGGCTTAAAAATCGGTGAAAAGTTGCTCACAAACGTTAATGGTTTGCCTAGTACCGGCACATACACAACGCTGAAAATCGGCAAAACATTGTACGTCGGAACGCTTGGCGGATTAGCGGAAATTCAGGCGAATAAAGTTGTAAAAACGTGGACCGACGCAAATTCTAAACTGACAAATAACTGGATAACGTCGCTTTGTTTGGCGAAAAATCGGATTTTTATCGGAACTTACGGCGGCGGAGTTTTGGAACTTTTGCCGTCGGGCGAACTGCACGATTTTTCAACTGAAATCGGCAAGTTTGTCGTCAATCCGAACGCAATTTTTAGCGATAACGAAAGGTTGTTTGTCGGTACTTTGAACGGCGTAAAAGTTTTGAATTTTGACACAAATAAATGGATAACAATCAAAGATATTTTGCCAGCCGAAGCTGTTTTCAATATCACCGGAAATAACGGAAGTGTATATTTTGCAACGACTAACGGCATTGCCAAAGTTGATAAAACTTATTTTGAAGAGGTAGAAAACCAATGAAAGTTTGCCCGCGAATAACACGAATCCACGCGAATTTTTGCAGAAATACCATGATAAAATTTAAATTTCAAAAGTTGCTCATTCTATTAGCGTTCATTCGCTTAATTCGCGGGCAAAAAAAAGATTTTGGGTTTCAGATATTCTTGATTTTTACTTTTTTACTTTTTACTTTTGCCTTTGCGAAAGCTCAATCGGGTGTTTTGATTCCGTCGTCATTGAAAGATAAGCCGGATGAAAAAATTCTTGCGTTACAAAAAATGGACGTTGATATTTTGATTGATAATCAACACGCCAACGTCAAAATTGTCCAGATTTTTGACAATAAAACTTCACAAACTTTGGAAGGAAAATATCTGTTTGCTTTGCCAAACACTTCTTCGATTTTTGACTTTGCGACTTGGGAAAACGATATGCGAATTCCGGGCGTGATGATGGAAAAACGTCGAGCGAATTCGATTTATGCACAATTGACCGCACCGAAAAATATCGATCCGGCGATTTTGCAGCAAGACGCGGAAACCTCTGCTTTTTCCGCCAAAGTTTTTCCGATAACTCCTTACGGCACAAAGCGTTTGGAACTTGAATACACCGAAGATTTGCCGATTGAAAACTTAGTTTCACGATTTACTTTTCCGCTCAAGGCATCGTTTGGCGAATCACAAAATGTCGGTGAATTAACTATTCGACTGCGAATTGTCAGCGATTTATTTATGCAGCCGATTGAAATAAAGGGCGTTGATTTGGAGGTTGTAAAATCTTTCCCGACTGAATTTGAGGCGAAATATCAAGGCGAAAATGTTGAATTAAAAGAAGATTTGTCGTTTGCATATAAAATTAATTCATCCGAAAGTTCACTTGCTTTTATCGCTTATCGTTCGCCCGAAACAATTTCGGCTTACGACCTACGCGACCCGAAATTTGCTAATCCTAATCCCGACGGTTATTTTGAAACTCGTGCAATTTTCAATCAAGAAAACTTGCAAACTACACAACCCAAACGAGTTATATTGTTACTCGACACCTCGCTTTCAATGTTCGGCGATAAGTTGATTCGTGCCGTTGAAGCAACAGATTTTTTTCTCCACAGCCTTTCCGAACAAGATGAATTCAATCTGATTTTGTTCAACGATGAAACGATTTTGTTTGAAGAAAAACCCGGTTCCGCCACGACTGAAAATGTCGAAAATGCGATTCAATTTGTTAAAGACGAAGCACTCGGCGGCGGCACAAATCTTAAAAAAGCACTGCAAACGGCAATAACTCAAACTAAATTATTTTCCGGCGGCGAGCCGAATATCGTCTTGATTTCAGACGCAAATCCGACGCTTGAAACTACCAAGACAAAATCGATTTCTAAACTTTTCGACGATGAAAATACTAAACTTTTCGCGTTCGCACTCGGCACAGATGCCAACGAAATGATACTGAAAGATTTATGCGAAAAAACGAAAGGCGAATTTGTGCAAACGCGGGAAACCGATGATATTTCGCTGCAACTAAAGATATTTTTCCAAAAAATCGGTGTTCCGGGCATTGGAAATTTGCGTTTCGGCTCAAATGATTCGGCAAATTTTCACGATGTTTATGCAACCGACACGGACGGTTTTTTCGGCTCGAGTTTTGGGTTTGTCGGTCGTTATAAACAAGCTGAAGCAACTCAAATAAATGTTTCAGGCGACTTCGGCACGGAACGCTTGCAACTTTCAAAAGATGTGCGTTTACCCGAATTTGACGACACTCATTCGTATCTGCCGCGTGTGTGGGCGAAGGCGAGAGTGGACGCACTTTTGCAGGCGATGAACCGCAACGGCGAGCGTGAAGATTACATTTCGGAAATAATTCGGCTCGCCGGAGAATACAAATTTGTTACGCCTTACACCGCTTTTATTGCTGCCCCGCGTACGTTGTTACGACCGCGTTTGATACAGCCGGGCGATCCTGTTATCCGCCTCAAAACTGATTCGTCAATCACGCAAGTCTTTGTTGTTCTTCCGTTTGGCGAAACATTGCCGTTGAAGTTTTTGCCCGACGAAGCTGTTTGGGAAGTTCGTTTTCTCGCACCCGCAACGATGATTGACGGCTCGTATTCGTGCCGAATTTTGCTGACTGACAGAGAAGGAAACGGTTATCAGGAAACAAAAAGTTTCATCGTGGACAGCCACGCTCCGAAGGTGAAAATCAATCTTGAAAGAACAATTTTTCATGCGGGTGATGAAATTTTGCTGAAAGTTTCGGCTGATAAAGACACAACAAAACTTATCGGTAAACTTTACGGAGCCACACCGACTCAACTTTTTTGGTCGAACCAAGAAAAGATAAATGTCGGTAAATTAAAGATTCCAACCGGTTTAACGGCAGGGAAATATATTTTGACCGTAACCGCCGAAGATGCGGCTCACAATCTTTCGACAACCGAAATTGAGGTGCAAGTTTTATGAAAATATTTTATCGGGAACAATCACGAAAAGACGCGAAACTGATTATTTGGGTTGCCGCACTATTTTTCACAGCTCTTTTGGCTTCAATCATTAACGCTCAAGATTCTTCACAATCGGTTGAAAATATAATAGATTCAGCAACTTACAAACGAGAAGAGTTCTTTGGCAGTCAAGCGATTGTGCCAATCCCAACCTTAGAAGCCTACGAAAATTTATTGAAAATTGCCGATTCGAGCGAGCCGAAAGTTTTTGCAAAACTCGGCGAATCAGCGGAAAAATTAGGGAAATTTGACGAAGCCGAAAACTATTTTATCAAGGCTGAAAATCTTGAAGGTTTAGCCGAATTTTACCGGCGACGGGCAAAGTTCGAGAAAGAAGCCGAAACTTTGGAAGCGTGGTTGAAAAAAGAGAAAAAGCTCGATATTTTTGAAAAGCTTATCGAACTTGCCCGGCTGCACGAACTCGACAAATATCTTCAACCTGAGTATTTTCAACAGTTTGCAGATGAAAGCAAAGACGCTTTGCCGATTATTGAAAAGTTAATCGGCAAACTTGTCGCGGAAAAAAATACGGCAAAAGCACTCGAAATTATCCGAAATTATAAGCCGAAGTTTCCCGATGAAATGCTTGAACGCGAAGTTTCTCTGCTTTCGCCGAAAGAAGCCGAGCAGGTTTACAATCAAGCCTTTAATCCATTTTGGTCAAATGAACAAACCGAGAATTTTTATCGATTTTTGAACGAAAACGACCGTTATCGCCTTTTCGGTTTGGAGTTAAAAGCGAGATTTAAACAAAATCCGGATGATTATCAAACGGCAATTCGCTTGATCCACTACCGAAAATACGATGGTCAAAAAATCAAGCCGATAGTCCTGCAACTCCAAAAATCTAAGCAAAATTGGACGGCTGATGAACTTGTAACTGTTGCACGGTTTCTACTTATGGACGGTGAAGGCGATTTGGCAAGCAAATTTTTCTACACGCTTTCCGTCCGCAACGAACTCGGTAAGCAGAGCGAATCACGCGGAAAAATTCTATATCAAATTTTCAGTTTATTGTCCGACGCAGAAAATGAGCGGCTTTCACTGACCAAAGGCGATTTGAGTTTTTACCGCGATATTGCCGCCGCTGACGCTCATCCGGGAATCACGACCGGCATTTTATCGTTGATTTTCTCTGATACCGATCCAAACGGTCAACTCCTTGAAAAAGAACGAGTTGCAACGAAATTATTTAGCCGTGCGGCAGCGTATCGAATTTTTCAAAGTTACAAAGAAGAGTTTTCAACTTCGCCCGAATTGGCTCAAATGTATCTCGATTTAATTCAGATTCACACAAAAGCAAAAGACCCGGAATCGGCAGAAAAATTGCTCGATGAATTCGCCTCGCGATATGAAAATGCAGAAGATTTTCCGCGTGTCGCTCTGAAACTTGCGGACGCTTTCATCATCGCCGAAAAGCCCGAAAAAGAAGTTGAAATTTTGCAAAAAGTGTTAGATTTTCTAGGCAAACAAGGTATGTTTTTCTCGGCTGAAAAGATTGCCGACAAAGTACAAACAGAGTCGCCGAAGTATTATGAAAACAACCAAAAAACTTACGCCGATGTGTTTGGAAATAAAAGCGAACAAGTAACTTACGTCGATATTTTGGCTCGATATATCGCATCACTTTCAAAGGAAAAAAAGGTTGCGAAAATACTCGAAATTTATTCAAATGAAATTGCCAAATACCCCGACCAAGAGTGGCTTTACGAACAACGTTTGTCGTGGTTGGAACAGACAAATTTGTTCGAGGAACAGCTCGAAACTTACAAAAAAACTCTCGAAAAATTCCCGAACGGAAATTGGCGTGACAAACTTGCCCGTTGGTTTATTCGCAACAAAAAGCAGGCTGAGTTTGAATCGTATTCGGCTGATTTGGTCGGTAAATTAAACGATTCGGAAATCGAGCGATACTTATCGGTAAATATTGATAATGAGGCGAATTTGTTTGACAAGAAACTTTATCTCGGATTGTACTTGACCGCACACCGTCGATTTCCGCATAACATCAACTTTGTCAATGGTTTACTGAAGTTTTACAAAGCAAATACCGGAACTGACGATTGGCGAAACTTATCGGCGGAATACTATTTTTTCTCCGGCGAAGTCCGCGAAAACTTCCTTAACGAATTGGCAAAAAGCGGCGAATTACAATCATTTTTGAACCAAGCAACAGGCGAAAATACAATCAATCAACTGTTTAGAGCCGATGCGAATTTACGTCTGTCGCATTACGAAGAAGCCTTGCAAAGTTATCGGAAATTAAACGAAATTTACCCGAATAGTGCCGAATTTTCGGAGTGTTTAATAAATTTGACTCGTTCATTCGGGCAGAAAAACCGCCAAAATTTGTCGGAATCTGCACGTTTTGCAAATTTACGAGCTGATTTCGAGCCGTCAAATACAAGTTTTCGCACGGTAAGCGGAGAAATAAATGCCGAACTCGGCGATTACAAAACGGCAAAAATCGAGTGGCAAAAATTGATTGAAACAGGCAAAGGTTCAAACGAAACTTACCTCGAAACCGCGAGTGTGTTTTGGGATTATTTTCAATATGACGATGCTTTGGAAACAATTCAAAAATTACGTCTAAAATCTAATGATTCAACACTTTACGCATTTGAAACAGGAGCAATTTCAGAATCGCAACATAAACAAAGTCAAGCAATTTCCGAATACTTGAAAGCGTTGGAAAATGATGACGGCAAAGCTCAAAAACGTCTGAAAACTTTAGCTGAAAATGATGAAGTTTTCGTTGAAATCAACACAGCTTTTCAAACTCAAACTAAATCAGATTGGAAGACTTTGCATTATGCTGAAATTTTGCGGAATTTGGAGAAAACCGACCTCGCAAGTCAAGTTTTGAGCCGTCAAATAAACCTGAGTAAAGACGTTAAGTTTTTGGAATCCGCACAAGATTTTTCAACTGAAATCGAGCCGATTGCGTTAAAAAGACTGGGCGATATTTCGATAAGTCCGAGAGCATCAATCGCTTATCGGTTGGAATTAGCAGATTTTTATCGGGAAAACGGACGACCGAATGAAGCGAAAACGGTTTTGGCAAATCTTGTCATAAAATTTCCGAATAATTTTGGCGTAATTACCGAAACTTCAAATTTTTATTGGAGTTTGGGAGCGAATAATGAGGCTGTCGGCGTTTTGCAAAACGCACTTTTACGCAGTCGCGGACAGTATCGTTTGCCGATTGCATCGTTGCTTACATCGCGGCTGATTTCACTTGATCTTTTTGCCGATGCCGAGCAAATTTTAGTTGAAATTCACCAAGAAAATCCGACGGATCCGGACGTTTTCAGGCAACTTGCAAACGTCTTTGTACAGCTTGGAAAAGCCGAAAACTTGCGGTCAATTTTTGCTGAAACCGTCAACGCGATAAAGCTGCAAGATGTGGACCCGAAAGAGGTTGACGCGGAACTTGCAGGAATGCGGAAGGAAATGATCACGGCTTTTACGCGGTTGAAAGATTACAACTCGGCAGTTGAACAGCATATCGAAATCATCAATCGCGAGCCTGAAATAAGCGAACATTCGGACGATGCGATTTTGTATGTAAAACGTTACGGCGGCGGCGATTTGCTTTTGAAATACTATCAAAAAACTGCCGCTGAAGCGTTCAAAAATTATCGTTGGAATGTGGTTTTGGCACGAATTTTTGAGGCGAACGGCGACACGGAAAACGCGGTCAAAAATTACCGTAAAGCGATTGATAATCAGCCGGAAATGACCGAACTTTACGCCGAATTGGTCAGAATCGAGACGCAACGTAAAAATTACGCCGAAGCCTTAGCTCAACTCGATAAAATAATCGAACTTTCGGGCGAAGAAAAAAATTTGCTGAAACAAAAAGTTCAATTATTACAAGCACTCGGAAGAAACGAAGAGGCAAAAATCGAACAAGAAAAACTGCCGATTGAAGTTAAAACGATCGTCAAATCCGAAAATCAATTTGCCGAAGCCGAAAAAGCAAAATCAATCGAAATGTTTCGTTCGGCGTTCCAAAATTCACTTGAAAAACCGTTGGAAAATGAGTTAAAAGCCGGCAATATAACGAGTTACATTAACACGCTTCGGCACGAAGAAAACTTGGACGCAATTACCGAACGCCTGTTTTTGCTGCGGGAAACATTGATTTCGGAAAGTGAAATAAAAGATTCAACCTTTGCGGGGGAGGCGAAAAAACGTCGGCAAATTTTAGATGACGCGATGATGCAAACGGTCGGGAACATTGCGAAAACAGTCGGGACAGACGAAGAGTTATCGAATTTACACACGAATTTAAGCAACCGAATCGATGCCGGTTCAAAAGATGACCAAAGCGGGAATTTAACATTTTTACAAGACTTTTCGGCTCGTGCGGGTTTCGGCGATTTGGTCGAAAAAGCGTTGATAAAACGCGGAAATTCGCAAAATTTAATTGATTTTTACAATCAACGCGGGGCGTTTCAAAAAGTGTTGGAACTTGCGGAAATGACAAATAATCTGCTGTTAATTGCTGAAAATGCACGGCTTATCAATAGTCGTGAAAAAGAACTGAACGCTTTGCGGCAAATTTACCGGGACAAAAATGCGAGTCAAACAAATGTTTCGCGTTATTTGCAAATTGTCGATAAACCGGAACTTGAAGCATTGGCAAAACAAAATTCGCCCCATCAATTGCAACTTGTCAATTTTCTGCTGGGCAAAGGCGAACGCGACCTTGCCCGCGCGGCAATCGAGAATTCAAATTTTCAAAAATCATGGAAACTTTCACGACACGCGGAAACTTCTTTGGCGTTAAAAGAATTTGATGAAGAGAGCGAATGTTATTTTTGCGAAGCCTTAAATCTTGGCACAATCGGCGAATCTGTAAAACAACAACCCGATAAAACACAACAACTTATCGGCACAGATTGGTTTCGGCTTTCACGCGAATACGGCGAATGGCTGGACGCGAAAAAGGAAATTGATGCCGACAAATTTTTGCCTGCAATGACCGAAAATCTGCCGAAAGATGCGGATGAACAAGCTAAACTCGGCGATTACTATTTGGCGAAAAACGAATTGGAAAAAGCCCGCGAACATTTTCAACTTTCACTTGAGTTAAATGTTGAGAATACTCAAGTTACCGCAAACCTCGGTGAAATTTCGTGGCGTTCGGGCAGAAAAACGGAAGCCTCCGAAATTTTTGCAAAAGTCTTGAAAAATGATGGGTTAATTTATCTGCAAACGTTGACAAAACTAAAGTTACAGCGACAAGCACAAGGCAAACTCTTTCCGATTTTAGTCGAAAAAATAAAAAATAAAGAGCCGATTGACGATTTATTGCTGTCGGTTGCAGATTCGTTTGTTTCGGAAAAGGAAAAATCCGCGTATTTTCTCAAACTTTCCCGGGCGAGCAATGATGAAAATTTAGTCGAAACTTTGATTGATCTTAATTTTATCGCCAAAGATTTTCGTCAGCCGTTTTACGATATTTTAGTTAAGTCTGGTAACTTCAACAATAACAATTATGAATTTGAAGAAATTTCACGCAGGACATTTTCAAACGAAGATGCCGAAGAAGTTTATGACCACGAAAATAACCTGAAACTTGAGGAATTTTCAGGTCTGAATCGTCGGCTTGAATATCTTGATTTTTTGCTCGAAAACAGAAACTTTTCCGACGCGAAAAAACTTGTGATAGAGACTGAAAACGAATTGAAAGGGAAATCACCGCGTCCGTTTTGGCTGCGTCTCGCACATTTTCAAGTGTTCGGCGGAAACTTGCAAAAGATTGTCGGCATTGAGGTTACAGACAAAGTTACAAGCGTGAAACTTCCGAATTTGGAGCGTTTGAACGAAGCCGTTGCAATGTTGAAAAAGACGAATCGGGACGCGGAAGCGGAAAAATTGACGTTAAGTTTTTATGCCCGAATGATTGAACTCGAACAATATTCAACCGCAAATTATCTCGGATTAGCGAGGCAATACTTCAAACTCCGTGACCGCGAAAACGCCTTGAAAACGTTACAAAGATTGAGCGAAATTGATCATTTTACGGATTATCGCGTTGTTGCGGAAGTTTGCGAGGAATTCGGGCAAACGGACAAAGTGATTGAATTTCGCCGAAAATTGGATGAAATTACGCCCGATGATTTTGAAAATAAGTTTGAATTAACGAAATTATTGCCGCAAAACGAAGCCTTAGAATTATTGCAAAGTCTTGTAAATGAAAGAAATATTCCGCGTTCATTACGTTGGAAGGCGAGAATGAAACTTTACGAAGTCGGAGAAATTCCGCAACTTCCGAACAACATTTTCGATGCGTATTCGCAATTTTACAACGGAGTTTTGCTTGGTGACGAAAACTATTTTTTGAATTCGCTGATTGCCGATAATACGTTGGAAACTCTGCAATTACAACAGCTTATCAAAATTTACGCGGAAAAAGAAAAACCGTTTGCGGTGTTCAAACTTACCGAACTCGATAAAAACTCGAAAGATGACGAACTGCTGGATTTATTATCAAAATCGGCGGAAAAAATTGGCGAATTTCAAAAAGCAATCGGATTTGAAAGTGTTAAATCGAACGTAAATGGGACAAAAATCAAAGACTTGAAATTAAAGGAAACGGAGAAAAACAGGCGAGCAACAAATTTGGTTATTGACTCGGAAAACGTGAGGAAATTATGAAAATAAAGAGCATAATAATTTCGTTAATTTTATTGATTGTCGGCGTGATCGCTTGGGCAAAAACTTCGTCGAATGAAAAATTTGCACAAGCTAAAGATTTTCCGAACGGTGCGTTGGTTTATCTGCAAGTTGCTGATTTGCCGCAACTTAGCAAACTTTGGAATGAATCAAAGTTGAAGGAAAAATATCTTGAAAGTCAAAATTACGCGGATTTTTCAACCTCGCATTTAGGCATAAAACTTGCCGAACGTTCGGAAGATTTAAGTAATGAGATCGGCTTTCCGTTTGATTTGCAAACTTTAAGCGGTTTGGCGGAAAAACAAGCCGCGATTGCCGTTTACGACATCGGCAAACTCGACATTGTTTTTGTTGCACCAATGAACGAGACGTTATTTTCCGCGACAATGTTTGCTCAAAATTCAAGTAAATTTGAAGAAAATACGCTCGCTGACGGCACGGTTTTTTATCAACTTGAGATTGAAGTTGATCGTAAACGCCGGAAGCAGAAAATTATTTTCGGCAATATTAAAAACCGCTTTGTGTTGGCGACAACCGAGCAGTTATTTGTCCGAACTATTTCTGCAATTACAGGCAAACACAGATTTTATGATGAATTAACGTTTACAAGATTAAGCGAAAAACTTACGCCGAATTTAATGACAATTTGGGTAAATCAAGAAAAATTAAACGTTGATTATTATTTCAAACGATATTGGCTGATGAGCAAAGTTGAAGATCTGCAAAACATTCGGGCGGGAATTTTTGACCTTGAATTGTCCGCAAACGGATTGATCGAACATCGCAGGTTTTTGCTCAAACAACCGCGAACCGAGTCAAAAATATCGAATGTTGAAGCATCTGAAATGCTTGCGAAAGTTCCCGAAAATGTACCGTTTTATCGGTTGCAAAAAGCAGACGACAAGAACATCGGCGAAGCAGTTTACAACACGCTTTTTGACCGAAAAAATATGGTTGAAAAATCTCGCAAAGCTACAGACAGACAAAGTTACAGCGATTTTGCGAATAATTTCGACGAACGCCGTTATTCATATTTCGCGGGTGATTTTGACGAAAATGTGAACGAAGATGTTGAAGACGAAAGCATAAAACCTGAACATTTTTCGACTGTTGGCATTCAAATTTCGGGAAACTCGATAACTGTTTTGACTGCTGCAAGTCCGCAGGTACTCGAAAATCCGTTGTTTGTTGCGTTTAGAAAACTTGCGGTTATTTCGTTAAAAAATCCTAACAACTTTCAAGCAAATCAGTTTGAAAATTCAATTGTCGAAGCGTTGAAAAAACGAGTAACCGCAGCCGATACAAATTTTGTTTGGGAAACCGGATCGAGTTTGCGAAAGCTGAAAATTCCGATGCTCGGTTGGGAAATCGGATATGTTTTGAAAGATGATAAATTGTTTGTTGCCAACAGTTTCGAGTTTTTAGAAAGTTTTGTTTCAACAAAAAATGAACAATCCGATAAAGCGAGTTTCAATGATTTAACCGTTATTCGTCTGCAAAACCACGAAGCGAATTTTGAACAGGTTATGCAAAAACTTGCGGTTGAAAACGACGATTTTTTTGTCGGGAATATCGGTGGATTATTGGCTGTTATCGGCGATGTGAACCGGATTGAAATTCGTAAAAGCAACGAAGGTTTGATTATCCGCGAAGAAATTTCCGCCGCATTTAAGCAAGATAATATGCCGTAGAAAAAAGCATCACCCGAAAACTCGAGTGATGCCGATTGGTAGCCGTCAACAACATAATTTATCGAGCAAAGAAATTCAAGCCGTCCAAATTTTCGCTAACATTTACAACCTGCGTCTCAAATTGATAACGCTTTGATTGCACATTGAAAATATAAGTCTCGCCCGATTGAACTTCCGTAAACCGATAGTATCCGAATTGATTTGTCCGCGTTTGCACCGCTTCGCCGTCCGGTTTAGTCATAATTACGTTCGCATTTCCGAGTCCGCGACCGCTTGGCGTGTAAACTCGTCCGCCGACGGTTGCCGACGCGGCGGTTGGCGCTAAGATTGTAACTTTCGCCGTGTAAAGATCGGGCGAACTGCGAGTACCGTTGGCATTGTCGCCCGTGATGTTGGAATTGTCAGCCCAAATATAAAAGTATTTGTTATTGTGAAAAGCAAGCCCGTTGTAATCGCCGTAGTCATTAGCGTTGGCAAACGATGCCGATCTTGACGAACTTTGACTTATCAATTCATTTGCAGCAAAACTAACACCGCCGTTAAAACTGACTGCTCCGAAAACTTCAGCTTCTGTGTTTGCCGCAGCGTCAGTTCCGGACGCATCGTTGCGGCAATCGTAAAACGCCACGGCAATGTGTCCCGTGGTTTGGTCAACTTCAATCTTTGGAAAAAATTGACTTCTGGTGGTGGTGTCATCATTGACTTTGAGCGGAGCCGTCCACGTTGCCCCGTTATTGTCAGAGTAACGAAGCATGATATTCGTATCATTATTTTCGTTGACGGTTTCTTCGGTATAAGCAAGATAAACCCGACCGTTTCGCAATCCGCCGCTTTTGTCCCACGATAAATCGGCTTCGGCATCAATCGAGCGGTTTGCCTGAGCAGGAATAAAATCGAATCCGCCGACATTGGTTGAAGTGGCAAGAATTGATGAACCGAAATTCTCAAACTTGAAGAAAGAGGTTTCTTTTTTGTTGGTCGTAACAAAAACAGGTTGAGCAAAAGCGGCAGGTCCTAATCCGTCGGCATCAAGAATAACGTTGATATTCGTCGGACCTTGACCGCCCGTCGCGGCTTGCGCCGTTACCAACACTTGCCCGTTCGGACCAACTTCAATGTCGCCGTAATTACCGACAAGTAATGTTGTCTGAACTGTGCCGAACGGCGTAATTACACCCAATCCGCTCGCTCGCGTGCCGGCAACTTTGATACCGCTGTTTGCCCAAGATACATAAACGCTTGCTTCGCCGGCAAAGAATGACGGACCTGTCGCAACAGTCGGTTGGTCACCCGGAGCATTTAAGGCTCCGGGACTTTCACCTTCAAAATCTTTTTCGTCCTTAAGATACCGTTTATCAGGCACGATTTCATCGCTTGTTTCATACGGAAACATACCAAGCACTTGTTCCTTTTGCGTTAATGTCGTGCTGCCGAAACTCTGTCCGCCATTGGTACTGAAAGCCACAACTGCATTTACCGGACTGTTTGTCAGGTAAGCCAGATAAAGATTGCCGAATTTGTCAAAAACCGCAATCGGATCGCAACACGCCGCAGGTAAACTGTCGGCGCCATCGGCGATAATTTTATCGGGCGAAGGATATTGCCACGTTGTTCCGCCGTCTGTGCTGTAAGCCGCAAATAGTCCGGTTGTACTTACATTCGACGAAGCAAACATCCGATTTGGATTGGTCGGATCGATGGCGATTGTTGCTTCGCCTTGATAACCCGTCAGTTTACTCAGATTAACATTCGGCGAAACTGTTGCCCGCACAGATAACGGCAATAAAATGACCGCCAAAAACATTGCGACGAATATAAAATTTATTTTTCTCATAGACCTGAATTTCCTCTCAAAACTTGAAACAAAACGGGAGGTTGACTGAATTTGATACTGTCATATCACCGATTATTCACATATTCGTAATATATCACTAAAAAGCGGCATTAAACGAATTTTTAAATGTGTTTCTAATGTAACCGAGATTATTTTGCAAAAAGCGTCATCAGTCGGGGAAAGTTGATTCTGCGAATATATCCGAAGGCGGAATAATAGAAACTTGCCTTATAACTTTGAATTCCGACGAATCGCTATTATTCCGTGTAACTGAAAGATTATGCTAATCGCTTGTGATAACTGATTTGAATTTAGTTTTGTCCCAAATATAAACTGTCCCTGATTTTTCCCAAATGCCCGAAAAAATCGCGTCGGTTTTATGAACGAAGTTTTTGTTAGTTTCGGCGTTAAAGTCTTTTTTGCCTTTTTTCACGGTTTGCAGATAATCGCCGCCTTCAAGTTTAAAATGGCTGTAACCTTTCGGGGATTTGATAAAAGCGATTGTCCAAAACGACGGACGTTCTTCTTTTTCGTCAGTCATCCATTTTCCGTATTCGATTAAAACCGCAACATCCTGCATTTTGTCGCCGTTCCAATCGCCAAAAGTTAGATTTGGTGCGTTGATGATTTTTTCGGTCTTAAAATACTCGGTTACGCCTTCAATCGGCGTTGCAAGTTTCCAACCTGAAAATTTGGTGTCGAGTATTGTTTTGCACAACGGCGGAAGTTCGTTTGCCATTGCGTTTGTTGATATTAAGCAAATCCAAAAAAGTAGAAATGTTGGGGGAAATTTGTTTTTCATTATATATTTTCCTCTTTATTTTACTGTTACGGTCAATGTGTACGGCGTATTTTCGCGTTTTGAATCAATCGTAAACGAATAATTTCCGTCTTCGGTTGGGTTGATTATCCATTTTCGCTTACTGCAAGAATCGTCGTCCATTCCTCCGTTCGGATAACTGATACAAAAATCAACGTCTTTGCGTGCCGAAGCAAATACGACCGTCATCGTTTGACCTGCTTTTACACCGACAATCCAACTGTGCGTGGTGTTTCTGTCCGCGATTGTATCTTTCACGGTTGCCGATGATTTGCCTTTCGCAAATTTGATTTTTCGTTCAACATCGTTTCCTTTTTGAGCGAGCGAAGTTGTTGCCAAAACTGCAAATAACGCAATTGTAAATAGGTATGTAATTGTTTTTTTCATAATGTTTTCTCCTAAAAATCGGGTTTGTGAACCAATAAATATTCACTACTCGATAAAACGTATTTTTTTGATAAAAAGGGTCATCAAAATAAAAAACGTACCTGCAACCTTTTAGAATTGCGGGAACGTTTTTTATAAATTCGATTAAGTTGAGTAAGCAGAATCGAAAGTTTTTTCGGGTTTTAATCGTCGCCGATTGTTTCGATTATTACATTGACCGAAGATTTATTTTTCTTTTTGGCTGTGTTTACAGCTTCAAAAATAAAATCTCCGCCGGCAGTTGTCGTGCCGTTATAACCGGTCGAATCATTGGTTTCGTCAACCATTTTTCCTTTTGTTATCATCGCAATTTTCAGATCGCCGCCGTTTCCGATTGTGACATCTTGACCTTTTGCCGCACCGATGACAAATTGTTTTTTCTCGCCGGGTTCAAGCTCAAAATACTCGATTGCGTTGGTCGAACCTTTTGAAAAACTGATTCGTTTCGGTCCGCTTGGAGCAGGTTTCGCGGCGGGTGTATTTGCAGGTGTATTTGCCGATATGTTTGCCGTATTTGTTGTGTTTGCAACATTTGCAACGCTTGTTGTGTTGGCGATTGTGTTTGTATTAACAGGAGCGACATTTCCGCCGCAAGCCATTAACGAAAATCCTGTAAAACCGATAAATGCTAATTTTTTAATCATTTTTCTCCTTTTATCTGTCGCTTATTCCTGTGTTGCCGATAATTATGTTCAACGAAGATTTAACTTCATTTTTCGACGTGTTTTTAACTCGAAAAACAAAATCACCACCACCTAAAAGTGTGGAATCATAATGTCCCGGTTCTTTCAATTGGGCGGCATCTTTTCCTTTGACCAATGTGATTTCAACGTCTTTTGAATCGGCATCAACCATAAAAATCTGTCCGCTTTTGGCACCGAAAACGAATTGTTTTGATTCACCGGCTTTTAACGAAACGCTTTCTGTTCCTTCTTGTTTTCCGGCGGCAAAGCTAACTCGTTTCGGTCCCGATTCCGCAGGTTTAGCGGCTGTTGTATTCGCAGGTTTATTGGCATTAACAGCAGTCGGTTTGTTTGCCGTATTCGCCGTATTTGCTGTGTTTGCAGTATTTGCGGCATTCACATTTGTTGCGTTTGCTACGGAATTAATCGCGACGTTTGCGTTTGCTGTGTTCGTGTTTAGAGTCGGGATATTTCCGCCGCACGCCATCAAAGACAAACCGGTGAATCCGATAAATAATGTTTTTTTAATCATAAAATTCTCCATGTTGTTAGTCGCCAAAATCTTCGATTTCAATCTTAATCGAAGTTTTGATTTCCTTCGCTGTCGTGTTTTTTACTTCAAATAAAATGTCGCCTCTTGCACCGTTATTTCCTTTGGTTTCAGCCATATACATTCCATCTTCGCCAAGAGTAAATTCACCGCCGATACCTTTCAACATCTTAAATGTTAAACCTTTTGAAGCAGGCGTTACATAAAGATTTTGAGCACCTGTTGCACCTAGAACGAATTGAACTGAAGCTCCCGGAGCAAGCGAAATACTTTGTGTGCTGCCGATTTCACCTTTTTTGAAACTGATACGCTTTGGTCCTGTTTCGGCAGGTTTTGCGGCTGTCGCGTTCGCAGGTTTGTTGGCGTTTGCCGTGTTAGTTGTATTTGCAACATTTGCTGTATTTGCCGGAGCATTTACAGTTGTGTTCGCAACATTTGCAGTTGTGTTTGCGTTTGTATTAACGGTTGCGGTATTTCCGCCGCAAGCCATTGCAAACAAACCGATTGAACCGATAAATAATAATTTTTTCGTCATAATTTTCCTTATTTTTTTAGTTAATGTCGCATCCTGTAAATGTTGCCGAATAAACGCCCCATTTGTTTGTTTGGTAATTTTTGCCATACATTTGAACTTTCAGCGATTTGCCTAAAGTCCATTTGATGATTTTGATTTTCATGAATTCATCGGGAGCAGCGTCAGCGAATTTAATCGTTAAAACATTGCCGACCTTTGTTCCGGTGAAAGTAGCTTTTACCGGTTCTGCATTTTCATCATACTCGGTTTTTGTATATTCGCCGTCGATGATTTTGCTGCCCGAAACGGTGAACAGAATTCCCGTGTTAGCTTTAAGACCTTCGTTTTCAAAACAGTATTGCTTCTGTGCCGAAGCCGATATTGTGCCGACAATTAGCACAAAAAATAGGGTAATAATACTTTTTTTCATAGTTTTCCTTTTGATAAAAAAGCGTTATCAAATAGATATTGGTAACGCTTTTTAGAATTTTAGGTTGGCTGTTGAATTAGTCGGTGGTTACTGAAACCACCAAGGTAAAAGATGTTGAATCGGTTCCTTTTACATCAATTGAAAATAAGCCGACTTCTATGACTCGATCGAAAGTTGTCAAGTTTGAAGAAGACGGATAAGTTTTCCCGTCACCCGGCGTTAATGTAAAACGTGCTTTGCTGTCGGTTGAGGTTAAAGTGATTTTTACTCGGTCGCCTCCGTCGATGCCCGCATAAAATAAGTTGCAGCCGCCGGTTTTTCCGGTGATGGTTGCAGAACCGGTAAAACCATCGCTCAGCTCAATTTCTTTTCGCTCGCATTTTTGTGCAAACGAGTTAATCGTAAAAGCTGACAATAACAAAATCAGCAACAACGTAATTTTTTGTATTTTTTTCATATTTTTTTTCACTTTTGAAATTATTCAGCAGTTACCGAAACTTTCAGGGTAAAAGATGTTGAAGCAGTTCCTTTGACATCAATTAAAATATAGCCGACATCTAAAACCTTATCGAAAGTTGTCAGGTTTGAAGAAGTCATCTCATCATCACCTGCCGTCAAGGTAAAACGTGCTTTGCTATCGGTTGAGGTTAGAGTAGCTTTTACTCGATCTCCCGGATCCGTAACAAAAACATATAAGTTGCAACCGCCGGTTTTACCTGTAACTGTTGCAGAACCGTTGTTTAACCTAACTTCTTTTCGTTCGCATTCTTGAGCGAACGAAGTGATGGCGAATGCTAACATCAGAAATGATGCCGCAAAAAAGATTTTTATTGTGTTTTTCATATAGGGTAATTTTACTTTTTAAGTTTTTTCAAACAGTAACATTTTTGCGATAAACAAATCAATTAGTTGTCTTAAAACTAATACATTTATTTCGCTACAGATGATTTAATCAGCTTTGAAAGTTGCCTATTAATTTCAGCTAATTTCCGTCAACGATATAAACTGATTTGATATAAGGACATTTATCTTTTGTATAGCCGAGTGTAACTTTTTTCAGAAAAAGCGTGTTATGCAGAAGTCCGTCAATTTTGAAACTGCAAACGCCTTTTTTACAGCTGATTAAATCGTTGGCAGTTCTGCCCGGAAGTTCGTCAACTTCGCGTTTTGTCAACCATTTTTCAAGTGCTTTCATATTTGCAAAAGTTTTGACCACAAATTGACCTTTTGCACCGTCTTCATACAACGAATTTTCCATCGTCAGCGTAACCTTGCCGACCGCACCGCGATTTGCGTCAAGCAGTCCGAGTGTTTTTGCCTGAAAAGCCGACGAAAAATCTTTGGCGAGCTGTTCAGACGTTTGTTGACAAGTTGTTTGGGCGTTAATGCCAAAGGCGCAAAACACCAAAACAATAATCGATAAAATGATATTTTTTTTCATAACTTTTATTGCGTTCAACGATAATAATTTATTTGCTTAAACGCACTCTAATCTTATTTTTTTTTGATGTCAATTCAGTTGTTCAAAATTGCTTCTGCATTTTGTAAAATGTATGGCGCAACCGCTAAACTTGCAAATAACAACGATAATTCGCGACAACAGAATGCCGTGTCAGCGAAAGGTAAACTCAAACATTTCTTTAGGGCAAGCAATTTGCCTTTCAGCGATATAAACGAAAACTGTCAACTGAAAGGGTCATCAATCCGAAATTTTTCAGATATTAAATGCGTCCGAATTTTGTAAAAGATTTAACCCGCGTTTTTTCAATCGTCAAAGCCTTTCCGGAATGTCGAAAGCACCGGCTTTTATGCTAATCTATTCAAAAAATATGCGCTTTAATTATTCAACCAAATCAGTCGAACTACAGATGCGTTTGCAAGCCTTTATGGATGCAAACATTTTTCCGAACGAAGAAAACTTTCACGCCGAAGTAAATTCGGGCGACCGTTGGCAACCTTCAATTTTGATCGAAACGCTGAAAGATAAAGCTCGTGCCGAAGATTTGTGGAACTTATTTTTGCCCGAAGTTTCAGGTTTATCGAACGTTGATTACGCTCCGCTTGCCGAAATTATGGGCAAGGTAACATGGGCAAGCGAGGTTTTTAATTGTTCCGCGCCCGACACGGGAAATATGGAAGTTTTGGAACGCTACGGCACAACGGAACAAAAAGAAACGTGGCTCAAACCGTTGCTGAACGGCGAAATTCGTTCGTGTTTTGCGATGACCGAACCCGATGTTGCTTCGTCCGATGCGACAAATATCCAATCATCAATCAAACACGACGGCGATTCATACATCTTAAACGGTCGAAAATGGTGGTCAACCGGTGCGGGCGATTCACGCTGCAAACTGGCAATCTTTATGGGCAAAACCGATGAAACGGCTGAGAAACATTTGCAGCAATCGATGATTTTAGTGCCGATGAACGCGGACGGCGTAAAAGTCGAACGAATTTTAGACGTTTTCGGCTTTGACGATGCTCCGAACGGACACGCCGAAGTTTCGTTCACGAATGTCCGCGTGCTAAAAACGAATTTACTTTTGGGCGAAGGTCGCGGTTTTGAAATTGCTCAAGGTCGGCTCGGTCCCGGCAGAGTTCATCATTGTATGCGGCTGATCGGCGTTGCCGAACGTGCGTTGGAATTATTGATTAAACGCGCAAATTCGCGCGTTGCTTTCGGCAAAACTGTTGCATCACAAGGAGTTATCAGAAATTGGATTGCCGAAGCGAGATTAGAAATCGAGCAAGCCAGATTGCTGGTTTTGAAAACTGCGTGGATGATGGACGAAGCGGGAAACAAATCCGCCCGCAACGAAATTGCGATGATTAAAGCCGTTTGTCCGCAGATGGCGTTGAAAACTATTGACCGAGCAATCCAAGTTCACGGCGGCGGCGGCGTTTCGCAAGATTTTCCGCTGACAAATTTTTGGATTTATGCGCGTTCGTTGCGATTAGCCGACGGACCCGATGAAGTTCATATTGAAAGTGTGGCGAAAAATGAACTGCGAAAATACAAATAAATGGAGAATTCGGAAGGCGGAAAGTCGAAAACTGTTGAAAGCCGGAAGTCGGGAATCTGAATTTTGAGCAAAAGTCACGTTCGGTAAAGTTACGGCGATAATTATCTCAATCTTTTTGTAACTGCGGAAATATTTCACCCGAAAGAGAACATTTTCACAAAACTTCTTTCACATCTTTCCGTTATCGTTTATAATCAAATCTTTTCCAAAATCACGGTTGCATAACAAAAATGAATAAACAAGTAGCAATTCAAGGTATTCAAGCATCTTTCCACGACACGGCGGCGGTGCAATTTTTCGGCGAAGTCATTCAGCCGTTAGAGTGCGTAACGTTTCCGCAGGTTTTCAAAGCGGTAAATTCGGGCGAGGCGGATTTTGCCGTTTGCGCGTTTGAAAACTCTTTGGCAGGAGCGATTTTGCCTAATTATGCGCTTTTGCGAAACTCGAATTTGGAAATTTTCGGCGAGGTTTATCTTGATATTGAGATGAATTTAATGGCTTTGCCCGGGCAAACAATCGAAAATATCGAAGAAATTCATTCGCACCCGATGGCGATTTTGCAATGCCGCAACTTTTTGGACAAATATCCGCAGATTAAATTGGTCGAATCGCGCGACACGGCTTCGAGCGCGAAAGAAATCAAGGACAACAATCTCAAAAATCGAGCGGCAATCGCGGGCAGACACGCGAGCGAAGTCTTTGGTTTAGACATAATTGCGACGGATATTCACGACAACAAACGAAACTTTACGCGGTTTTTGGCGTTGCGTCGGCGACAAGGCGAAGTTGTTAAAGGAATCAACAAATCTTCGCTCAGTTTTCGGGCGAATCACACGGCGGGAAGTTTGGCGAAAATCTTAACCGTCATCGGCGATTACGGCGTTAATTTGAACAAAATACAGTCGTTACCTGTCATCGGCGAAGAGTGGAAGTATTATTTTTATGTTGATTTACGATTTGAAAACTTTGCCGAATACAGAAAAATGCTCGAAGAAATCGAGACTTTAACGCGAGATTTGAAAATTTTAGGCGAATACCGGCAAGGCGAAAAACCGGTTTAATTGTTAGTTATAAATTGTTAATTGTTAATTGTTAATGAAAGAGAATGTCGTGAAAATTAAGAGTTTTGCGTTTGCCGTAAGAATAGTGAACCTTTACAAGTTTCTTATAGTTGAGCAAAATGAGCTTGTTCTGTCAAAACAGATTTTAAGATGCGGAACTTCGGTTGGCGCGATGGTTCGGGAAGCGGAACATTCCGAAAGCACGGCGGATTTTGTTCATAAATTAGCAATCGCTCAAAAAGAAATTAACGAAACGATTTATTGGTTAGAATTATTAAAAGAAACTAATTTCCTAAGCATAGAACAATTTGAAAGTATAAATACAGATGCCGTTGAACTGATAAAATTACTGACAAGTATCATCAAAACAACTAAACTAAACAGGTGAAATTAACAATTAACAACTGATAATTAACAATTAAATATGAGTAATTTCGACATCATTCCCCTCAAAGATTGGGGCTTAAACATCAAAAAACCGTTCATCGTTTCGGGTCCGTGTTCGTGCGAAACCGCAGAGCAAATGATGGAAACCGCCGTTCGTCTGAAAGGTCAAGGCATTTCCGCGTTGCGGGCGGGAATTTGGAAGCCGCGCACTCGTCCGGGAATGTTTGAAGGCATTGGCAAAAGCGGTTTAGAGTGGCTGGTCAACGCGGCGAAAGAAATTGATTTGCCCGCGACTGTTGAAGTTGCGACCGGTCAGCACGTTGACGATGCACTCAAAGCGGGAATCGATATTTTGTGGGTCGGAGCGAGAACGACCGTGAATCCGTTTTCTGTCCAAGAAGTCGCTGATGCTCTTAAAGGCGTTGATATTCCCGTGATGGTCAAAAATCCGATCAACCCCGATTTGCAATTATGGATGGGCGGAATCGAACGCATCAACAAAGCGGGCATCAAGCGTCTCGGTGCGATTCATCGCGGATTTTCATCATACGAAAAAACGAAATATCGCAATAAACCGATGTGGGAATTGCCGATCGAACTTCGCCGTTTAAATCCCGAACTGCCGATAATTGTTGATCCGTCGCATATTTGCGGAGCGAGAGATTTGTTGCAATCGGTTGCCCAAAAAGCGTTCGATCTGGATTTTGACGGTTTGATGATTGAATCTCACCGCGATCCGGATAATGCGTGGAGTGATGCGGCACAACAAGTTACGCCGGAAAGGTTGGGCGAAATTCTGCGTAGTTTGGTCGTCAGAAAAGCAGGTTTGGACGAACACGCCGAAAATGCGTTGGAAACTTTGCGACAACAAATTGATCGAATCGACAATTATATGCTCGAAATTATGGGCGAACGGATGGACATTGCGAGAAAGATCGGCGAATTCAAACGCGACAACGGCATCACGATTCTGCAGACAAATCGCTGGGACGAAATTATCAACGACCGCGCCGATAAAGCCGCTCAAAAAGAACTGACGCGACAGTTTATCGTCGATATGATGGAAGCAATTCACCAAGAATCAATCCGTCAACAAACCAAGGTTATGAATTGTGAATGATGAATTGAGAATGGTGAATGGTGAATGGTGAATGATGAATGATGAATTGAGAATGAAAAGGCGTTCGGAGTTTAGCTTCGGACGCTTTTTTCTTTGCGGATCAGCGGTTTTTAGTCCGTTTGCGGACGATAGCGTTAAGCTACATGCGTAAGCGTGTAGTCGTTGACAAGAAAGATTTACAGTCCGTTTGCGGACGGCAGAACTGTCGCCTGCAAACAGGCTTAGGTATGTGTCGTTTGCTTTCTACACGCTCACGCGTATAGCTTAAATCTTACGTCCGCAAACGGACTGAATTTGAAAATTTGTTTGTTTTGGTTTATTTTAGTTTTGAGTATGAAACTTCTAAACTCTCGCACATTCAAACCAATAGTTTTAGCCGTATTAATCTTTATTTTATTTACCGTTAAAGATTTGCTGACTGAAATGGTCGGCGGAAAAATTGGTGAATATTTACAAAAAAACTATCCTTTTATTACCACGACAAGATTGGTCTATTTTTTACTTGCAATTTTATTATTTGCTTTTATTTATGCAATTTACGAAGCAATCAAAGCTAAAGCGGAAAAAGAACCTCAAACACTCACCGACAACCTTGAACCTGACATTAAACTTCTTTTCGATTCGCTCACGGAACGTTACAAAAAGCGTTACGAGAGCAAACTTGACGGTCGTTTTGAAATCACTTTGGAAGTAAACAAAGAACCGTTTAGCGTTAATTATCAAACCAATAAAAATGTTGACGAAGCGTTCAAAGCGATTAGAGAATCGTTTAATCAAAAAGGTCGTCTGCTGATCGTCGGAAGTCCGGGAAGCGGAAAGACCGTTTTACTGCTCAAACTTGCGATTGAATTGCTCGGCAAAGATTGCAAAGCAGACCAAAAACTTCCCGTTATTTTCAACCTTGCTTCGTGGTCGCCCGATTACGCGAAGTTTGACGATTGGCTGATTGATGTTTTGAATGCGGGCAATGGTTTATCAAAAGACTTTGCCCGAACGCTTTTGGAGCAAAACCGCATCATCTTTTTACTTGACGGTTTAGACGAACTCGCCCGCAATGAAGATGTTGAAGTTGCGATTGATAAACGTGCAAAATGTCTCGATTCACTCAACGATTATCTGCGAATGGGACGCAAAGCCGTGATTTGTTGCCGACGCGAAGAGTTTGCTCAAATGCAAACAGCAACCAACCAAGACGCACCTGTTTCGGCAAAGGTTGAAGTTTTGGATTTAACTGAAAAAGATATTGAGATGGCTTTAACCGAAGCAGCAAAGCATAACGAAAGCAGTATCGCAGCTACAAATCTACTGGGAATAATAAAAAAACATAAAGTGTTTTTGAGTGTTCTCAACACACCTTTTTATTTCACTACAGCACTTGAGGTTTTTGATAAACATCTACTCAATAAAAAAGATTATCCTACTAAAAGTGTTTTAAAAATCAAAAAGTATTTGCTTAATAAATTTATTGAAAGCAAACTTAAACACGCGAACAAATTAAACGAATTTGAGAAAAATAAGACGAAGATTTTGAAGTGGCTTGGTTGGTTGGCGAAGTTAATTGAAAAAAGAGGGTTGGTTGATTTTGAATTTGCTTATCTTCAACCTAATCTCCTTGCAAAAAATTGGGTTTATAAACTCATCTTTTGCCTTTTACTAGGTGCTTCAAGTCTAATATTAAATGCATCAGTCTATGGCATTTTTATCGGAGCATTTTTCGGTTTAGTTATAGGTAAAACTGTTATTAATCCTGAAGATAGGATGACGTTTGTTTTCTCTAACCCATTTAAAAACCCATTCTTTAGTAAGGTGAGTAAATCTATTATCTCTTTAGGTTTATTCAGTTGTTTCTTTGTTTCCCTGTTTCGTGGTTTAGTGGAAGGTATTGTAACTGGGGTCACAATTTCATTTTTCATGTTTTTCTTTCATTACTACACTTTTTCGAAATTTGTTTCTTATTATGCTCGTATCAAGAATCCTTACCAAAGGATGAACAGTGGTCTCCCGATTAATTTAGTCGCCTCTATTTTTCTATTTATTATTTTTATGATTGAGCGGGATCAGTATTCTTATCTGTCAAATTTAATTCGTTATGACGCTATAATTTCAATTCTACAACAGATTACACTTTTATTTGCTTTTTTTGCTTTGATGTTTATACCTTTATTTCGCCATTGTATTCTCCGCCTTTGCCTCTATCTCGAACGCTCAATCCCGCTAAAATACGCAACCTTCCTAGATTTAGCCGCCGAAGCGAGGATTTTAGAGAAAGACGGCGGACATTGGCGTTTTCGGCATCAAACGTTGCAGGAACATTTTGCAAAAGAGTACGACACGCTTCAGCTTGTCGGTAAACTTTAGCTTGAATGTTACTAAAGACAGCAACAAACTTGTATGTTGAAAGTTGACTACTTAACGATTATCTTGGACGCTTGATAATTGTTGGAAGAGATGAGTCTGTGAGACAAACTGAGACTTTGAGTCTGCACTTTAGATTATGACCTCTTTTCCTTTTTCTAAC
>JANPBM010000047.1:0-51891 GCA_031430435.1 Acidobacteriota bacterium | reverse complement strand
GATAAAAAGTCTGAATCGAGCGACAGGATGCGTTCGGCTTTATCGAAATTATAAATCGTGTTGGCGGCTGACCCGAAAGCCATTTTCGCTCCTGCGGTCGCGTTGTCCCGATTAAGCGGATCGTATTGAAACCATTTCGCGTTCGGCAATTCGGCTGAAATTTGTTTGAACTGAGCAATTACGGTCGGCGAAGTAATCGTTTCCGTGAGAAAACGAATTCCCGCTCCGCCGTCTTTGCGGTTTTCATCCAACGAAGCTCGAACGGTTTTAACGAATTCGCCCCAAGTTTTCGGCTCGCCGCGATAGGTAATTTCTTGCGAACGATCGGGATCGTACATTCCCAAAAGCGCGGCTTGCGTCAAAACGTCGGTTGCTCCGAGACTTTGCGGGTGCGAAGGATTTCCTTCTAATTTGGTCGGACGAAAATCATTGCTGCGGGCTAAAAGTCCCGTCGCCGTTCCGCCGTGTGTCATCGCGGTCGCATAGTAAAGAGCTTTGCCGGGAATGTATTCTTCGGCTTGCTTAACGTACGGCACAACCTTTTCGGGCGGTTGAATAACGCACCCGCTCAACCCCGCAAGGGCAAGCGATGCTCCCATAACTTTGATAAAATTACGGCGACTGACGGAATTGTCCCAATTTTCTGCTTCGAGCGGAAATTCGCCTTTCACAAAATCTTCAAATTCCGGTGTTTCGGCAAATTCTTCGACACTTCGCCAATAGTTTTTTCCGCCTTGCGAAAGAATTCTCTCTCGCAACTGAGCAAAGTTAAGTTTACTGTCTTTACTAGCCATTATTTTCCTCAACTGAAAGGTTTTACTTTTACCTTTTTACTTTTGCCTTTGTTATCTGTGGCACATCGAACAACTTGTCATCAACGCCCGACTTCTGATTCTGTATTCTTTCGCCATTTTCTCTTGATCGGCGTAATCTTGACCGGCGACATCGTAGCTTGTGTTAAAAATTTCCGATTTCGGACGCAGGTTCGGAGTCGGGTTTTTATGACACGACAAACACCACTCCATTTGCAACGTACTTTCCTGATAAATGCCCGGCATATTGGCAATATCGCCGTGGCAACTTGAACAGCCGACACCTTTCGCAACGTGAATCGAGTGATTGAAATAAACGTAATCGGGCAAATCGTGAACTCTCTGCCATTCGATCGGTTTATTGTCGCGGTAACTTGCCCGCACTGGTTCGAGATAATTGCTTTCCAACCAAATTTGGGTGTGGCAATTCATACAGGTTTGCGTCGGCGGCAATCCTGCCGATGACGATGTTTCAACCGATGTATGACAATACCGACAATCAACGCCGTCGTCGCCGACGTGGTGTTTGTGCGAGAATTGGACAGGTTGCTGGCGTTCCAAATACTGTCCCGTAATCCACGAAGAACGTGCGATTCTCGTTACCACAAAACCCGCGACACCCGCCACGACAATCGCCACGACAATACTTGCCTTTGCGATGCTATTTGCTCCTCGATTGAATACTTGTGCCATAAATTACATTTCGCCCAACCCTAATTTGCGATTTTGCAAAATTAAGCATTAGGTTTATTACTAAAAGTTTTATTTAAGAACAGTTTGCAACCGTTATGTTTGCAAACATTTCACTATCCTACATTAGATTTTTACTTTGTTCCGGACGGTTGTGCAAGTTTTCACAAAATAAGTTTATTTAATAAAACTAATTAACTTATTCGATTTAAGCAAAAACAACACTCGTTTCAAAAAAAGTTTCATATCGCCAAGTTCGTTCGGTTTACACCAAGTTTCGCAAAGAATGCCTCAGGTTAAAATATCAACCGTTTGTTTTTAATAAAACTGTGCATTCGCGGCGGTTATTTAACCGTCGGACAATAAAGCGACTCCGATTGAAGAGGCTTTATCGCCAAGTTCGTCGGTCACGATTTCGGTCGCCGAAAAACACGGTTCAAAAGATAATTTTTTTGCGCTTTCAATAATCGGATTGAGAATCAATCCTTCTGCCTGCATCACTCCGCCGCCAATGACGATTTTTTCGATGTTAAGTAAATTTATCACACTTGCGATTCCGATTCCAACAAAGTTTCCGGTTCTTTCGAGCATCATTGCGGCAAAATCATCGCCGTTATTTGCTTCGTTGACCAAATCGGAAACGCTCAGTTTATCGAAATTCTTGAGCGACGACGTATAATCTTGTTGCAAACGATTATTAACGCGCCTGATAATTCCTGCTTCGGAAGCAATATCTTCTAATTTTGTGCCTTCCGCATCAATCACGATATGTCCGAATTCGCCCGCAAAACCGGTGTTTCCGCGCCAGAGTTTACCGTCGAAAATTATTGCCCCGCCAACTCCTGCGCCGAGTGTCGCGTAAAAAATATCCCGACTTCCTTTGCCTGCTCCGAGCATAAATTCACCGTACGCCGCCGAATTTGCGTCGTTTTCCAAAACAACTTCTAAACCCGTCGCTTTTTTTACTTCGGCGGCTAAATCTATTTCGGTGTGTTCGGGATTTCGCATCGAAAGCACCACACGATTTGTTTTTCTGTCAATCAACCCTGAAACCGCCACGCCGATTTTTGAAAAATTGCCGAATTTGGTTTGTTGTTCCTTAATAAACTCGATCAGTTGCGGCAGAACTTCGGCTTCGCGGTTCAATTCTTGCGAATCGTAATCGCCCGTATTTGTCTGTTTGTCCAGACAAACAGCGTGTAGTTTGGCGCTTGAAACTTCGACACCAAGCAGTTTGTTCGTTTGTTCGACCGATTCACTCATTTGCTTGAATTATAGAATTGATTTGGCGTAAAACCAATATGTGATTGTATTTAAGTCTTTTGCTTGCTGTCAAATGCCGTAACGCGGTTGGCAACATCTTAGAATTTTATTTAACCGACTCAAACATTCCTTTAACTGCGACAACGATTTCTTTAACTATCATAGAAGTTTATTTAACTGCGACAACGATTTATTTAACTGATGCAGAAGTTTATTTAACTGTGACAACGATTTATTTAACTGATGCAGAAGTTTATTTAACTGATGCAGAAGGTTATTTAACTATCGCAGTAGTTTCTTTAACTGTCGCAGAAGGTTATTTAACCGACTCAACGATTTATTCAGCGGGTGAGGAGGCTTATTTAAACATCTTATCGGGTTTCATTGGCTTCACTCGTTACAACTTTACTTACGGCTTTTTCCCTTCGTTCCAACTCGGCTTAAAATCTGTGTTGACCAACCATCGGACGGGTTTTACCATCGAATTTACGGCTCGCGTCAGATGTCCGAAATCAACCAGTTTAACTTCGTCGCTCGCGTGATGATAGTCGTTATGCAAGCCGTAACTCGAAACGGTGTGGGCGATTATGCCTTGTCGGGCAAGCGTAAAATTGTCTGAACGCTGAAAGAAATTTTCTTCGGGATGCGGATCGGCGACCAGTTTTGCACCGCGTTTGGCAAGTTCCGCGCCGAGATTCGAGCGGTCGTAACCTGTCAGCCAAAGTTCACCCGGTTTTACTTTCGCATCGGGACGACCAATCATTTCAAACTCAAGATTAGCGACGAGTTTTTCTTTCGGAAACGCGAGATTATTGACAAAATACGTTGCTCCGTTACCGCCGGCTTCTTCGCTGCCGAAAAACGCAAAGTAGATTGTTCGCTTGGGTTTGGCTCCGCTCGATAAAACCCGTGCGAGTTCTAAAACCGCCACGCAACCCGAAGCGTCGTCGTCCGCGCCGTTAAAAATTTTGTCGTCGCCTTCGGCATTCGGACGCACGCCGAGATGATCCGAATGAGCCGATAAAAGAATAATTTCGGGCGAAAGTTTCGCATCGCTGCCCGTAATTTTGCCGACCGCGTTCCAAGTATGTTGCTTTTGCGGTTCGGCAAATTCGCCCGTAAATTCGACTTTTGTTCCTTCGGCAAGTTTCGACAAAGCATCTTTTGAAACAACAAATATATTTCCCGCGCGTTTCGATAAACTGATTTTATTTGACTGCAAATCCGCCCAATGTTCACGAATTTCTTTTGTTTCGCCAATAAAAACCGCTTTTGCGCCGGCGGCAAAAAACTTGTCTATATTTTCAAAAAAAGTATCGAGCTTTTCGTCTTCCGCAGGAATTACCAACACAAACGCGCCGGCTTTCGGTTGCTCGCCAAACTTTAATGTTTGAGTTTCACCGCTTAATTTGTCTGTCGAAAGTTGGAAAACGCCGAAATCTTTACCTTGTTCAAGTGAAATTTCACCGGCTTTTAACGTCGAACTTTGCAGAAAATTTCTGCCCGCCACATCAACCGTTTGCAGATAAGTAACGTTGCCGTCCGCGTCTTTTTCGCCCGCCGGTTCAACCCCGAATTGTTCTAATTGCGAAGCGATATATTGTGCCGCAATCCATTCAAACGGCGAAAAACTTCCGCGTCCCTGCATCGCGTCGCTCGCCAAAAAATTAAGCTCCGCCCGAACATTTCGCTCTTGAACCTGCGAAGTTTCAACTTTTGGTTTCGGGACGACACGCGGTTTTTTCTGCGCGAAATTGAAACTCGAAAAGGTTAATAAAAGAGCGCCGAGCAAAATTACAATTTTTAATTGAATTGATTTCATCGCGTTACCTAAAAATTCAACACTAATTCTTCGTCTTTCACATCAACCGAAACGCTTCCGCCGGCAGTCAATTTGCCGAATAAAATTTCGTTGGCAAGCGGTTGTTTAATTTTTTCGTGAATCAAACGCGCCATCGGTCTTGCCCCGTTTTTCTCGTCGAAACCGTTTTTCGCCATCCAAACTTTCGCCGCGTCGGTGAGATTTACCAACACTCGTTTTTCAGCGAGTTGCCCGTTCAGTTCGTTGATAAATTTATCCACGACAAGCGTGATGATGTTTATATCCAACGCTTTGAACGGAATCCACGCATCCAGACGATTGCGGAATTCGGGCGTAAAAGTTCGTTCGATCGCGCCTTTCGCGTTGCCTTTGGTCGCCGAACCGGTGCGGAAACCGAGTCCGCCGCTCGAAAGTTCTCGCGCACCCGCGTTAGTCGTCATAATCAAAATCACGTTGCGAAAATCGGCTTTTTTGCCGTTGTTATCGGTCAGCGTCGCGTTGTCCATCACCTGCAAAAGTAAATTAAACAAATTAGGATGCGCTTTTTCGATTTCGTCCAAAACTAAAACGGCGTGCGGCGTTTTCATAATCGCTTCGGTCAACAAACCGCCTTGATCGAAACCGACATATCCGGGCGGAGCGCCGATGAGCCGCGAAACCGTGTGCGATTCGGCGTATTCACTCATATCAAACCGGATAAACTCAACACCCAGTTCAGTTGCGAGTTGTTTGGAAAGCTCGGTTTTGCCCACGCCCGTCGGACCCGAAAACAAAAATGAACCGATCGGGCGATTCGGCTGCGATAAACCCGCCCGCGAAATTTGAATTGCGGCAACAACTTTTTCGATTGCTTCGTCTTGTCCGTAAATGAATTTTTTCAAATCTGCGTCAAGCGATTTTAGTCTGTCTTTTTCGTCCGCGACCACCGTTTTCGGAGGAATTTTCGCCATTCGCGCCAAAGTGTTTTCGACCATTTGAACGGTAATTTGAGTCGGTCTTTGGTCTTCGGGCAAAAGTTTCATCGCCGCCCCGACTTCATCGATAATGTCAATTGCTTTATCGGGCAAAAATCGGTCATTCAAGTATTTTGCGGCAAGTTCGGCGGTAACTTTCAAGGCTTCGTCCGAGTATTTTACGCCGTGAAATGCTTCGTAAAATTTCTTCAAACCTTTTAAAATTTGATAAGTTTCTTCGACTGTCGGTTCGTTGACTTCGATTTTTTGAAAACGCCGCGCCAATGCTCGGTCGCGGTCAAATGCGGCTTTATATTCGCTGTAAGTGGTTGAGCCGATACATCTTAGTTCGCCGGCTGCAAGTGCGGGTTTTAAAATATTCGATGCATCCATCGCACCGCCGGAAACTGCTCCGGCACCGACAATCGTGTGAATTTCGTCGATAAACAAAATCGCGTTTTCTTCTTTTTTAAGGTCAAGAATAATGGCTTTGAAACGTTGTTCAAAATCGCCGCGATAACGTGTTCCCGCAACGACTGCTCCCATATCGAGAGCGAAAATTTTTGCGTTCAAAAGAATTTCAGGCACGTTTCCTTCGTGAATTTTCAGCGCCAAACCTTCAGCCAACGCTGTTTTTCCGACTCCGGGTTCGCCAACGTAAAGCGGATTGTTTTTGCGACGACGACATAAAATTTGGATTGTGCGTTCAATCTCTTTTTCGCGTCCGATGATCGGATCAATCTCGCCGCGTTCGGCTTTGGCGACCAATTCAACCGTGAAACTTTCAAGCGGTTTTTTGCGATGCTGATTCGGATTTACATCGGATTCATCTTCATCGCCGGCGGTCAAAGGATCGCCGATTCCGTCGAGTTTTGAAATTCCGTGAGCAAGATAATTCAGAACATCGAGCCGCGTAACCTTTTGCTGTAAAAGCAGATATACTGCAAAACTTTGGTCGGATTGATATAATCCGACCAAAATGTTTCCGCCGTCCACATTTTTTTGTCCGCTTCCTTCGGCTTGACTCATCGCGTATTGAATAACGCTCTGAAAAGTGGAAGTAAGTTCGGGCATCAGTTGGATTCCTACCGGAATCGATTCGATGACTTCGTTCAAATAATCGTCTAAACCTTTGCGAAGTAAATCGAAATTCAGCCCGCAATTATTCAATACATCGTTCGCCACGCTGTCGCTCAACAAGGCGTATAGCAAATGCTCCAACGTCACGTATTCGTGTCTGCGTTTAACCGCTTCGTCAACGGCTAATCCAAGTGTTTCTTCTAATTCTTTTGTCAACATAAAACTTTATCTGAAAACTTTGAACGGGATATTTTGTGTTTCCCACTCTTTTATATTTTGATACAAATTAGTCAAAATAAAAAACTCAAACTCGTATGCAAGGCGTAAATCTCTGGCGATTATTTCGGACGCAACTTCTTTTGGACCATTTGTCCCTAAAACATTTTGCAAAGCAAGAGAAAAAGTTTCAACTAAATCTTTTCCGCAAGCAACCTGTTTTTTATCATGCTTTTGTGATTCTAAATCTTGGATTTGCTGTGTTATATGAGCATTATTAATCTCATATCTTTGAGGTATCGGTTTGTTTTTAACAGTTGTGATAAATTTATTCAAATCAAATTGTAGAGTCTTTTTGTCAATAAATTTGCTGAAATCTAATCCTTCAAAAGTAAGATTTAGTCCATCTGAAATTGAAATCCAACGCAAATAACCAATAAATTCGCCAATTTCAAAAAGTGTTTCTCTAATATTTTGGCTGAATTTATTTATTTTGTTTTCAGAACCAAACTCAGATAAAACTTTCTCTAAAGCGGGTGAAATTAGTATCAAACATTCAAGGTCGTGAAAATCAGTTAAAAATAAGTTTGCAATATTTTGATTTTCGGCTTCCAAGTTGTCAAAATCTGCATCAACAATAGCCAAAACCCCGGTTACGTTATCTTTTTGCAAAATCTCTAAGGCTTTTATTGCATTGTCTTTATTATGAGCAACTTGAGTTTGACAATCATTGTTTCCAAAGAAATTCTTATACAATCGTGAGTCAGTATCACCTTCAACAATCAGAAATGTTGACGAAAGCAACTGTCTTGCTAGTTTGATTGTGTCTGCAATTGTATGTTCGTTAAGAAATTCTCTCATATTGAGGCATTTTGCAGTTTTCCTTTTAATTCAACAGTTAAATCCCATCTGTCATTAATAATTTGTGGCGAATGCGTTGCGAGTAAAACATCAAATTTGGCATTTTGGGTTACAATTCCTAAGTCTTTCAAAAATTGCATTTGCCATCCAACATGCAACGAAATTTCTGGCTCATCAATTAAGATTAACGAATTTTCTTTTACTTTGAACAAAAACTCATAAAACAGAACTAACTCATGTTGTTCACCGGAAGACAAGTTACTTAAACTTAAATTCGCCCCATCATCAGTGAGAAAAAACAAACCTTTGTCTTTATTTATGTGCACTTGTTTATATTTAAAACGTGAATTAATTATCTTCTTAAAAATTTCAATTTTTTTAGCAAGGTCATCAAAAATTTTTAATTTTTCATTCATATCTTCGGCATACAGACTTAGTGCAACTTTATTAGACTCGTTTATTTTATTAATGAAATGTGAAGTTTCTGTCTGTGTTTGTTCCTCTAACAATCCAGTAGATATTAACTCTTTTCTTTTTTTTTCAATTTCTGTCAGTTTCGCCTTTAAACTATCTTGGGTCAGGTTAATTGAAGATATTCCTTCTACCAATCTAAAAGGAAAAGTTCTTTCTAAATTTTGTGTTTGTGAAGCATATTCGCCAATTTTTGTTTTAATGCTGTCTTTTATCTCTTCCGAGTGTTTTGTTACGGTAGGTTGTAATGGAAAATAAGAATCTTCCCTGTCCCTTTTGTATTTATAATTATTTGATAACGAACTAAGGCGTTCAGTTTTTATGAAATGCACATTTATTTGTGTTTGAATTTTTGCAAGCCATTCAGGAGATTTTCTGTGTCTTGGTTCTTCAAGAAGATCAAACAAAACAGGCAAAAGTTCTTGCTGATTTTCAAATAGTAAATCTTCTAATTCTATAATCTCGTTGTTTCGCAGGTCTAACCATTGATCTGGAGCAATTCTTTCTAAATGTGGTATTCTTCTGGCTGTTCTTTCTAACTCATAAAATCTCTTGTCAGTTTCTTTTAAAGATTTTAGTTCAAAATTTTCCAGTTCTTTTTTTTCTTGCATCAGTTTAAAGAAAATTTCAGACCTGCCATTCTTTTTATGATTTGATTTTCCAATAGTCAAAATAGTTTTATTATCAAATGAAATTATAAATTTACTAAATGGGACACTTCTAATCGCAGAATAGTTTGAATTGAATACAGCATCTATCAAACGCAATACTGATGTTTTTCCAAAACCATTCGGACTATGCAGAATTGTAATCCTGTCTTCTTGGTTGAGCGGAATTGTATGGTTAAATGTCCCGAACAAACCTTCAACCGATATTTCTGTGATTCTCATAATTAAACTCCAAGATATAAAATAACAAACAAATAACAGCTTACAAAACTACTCTTCTTCGACCGTGCAAAGCAACGGAAATTCCCGCGAACGTGAAATGTTCACGGCTTTTTCGGCTTTCATTGTTGCGATTTCAAACGTATAAATTCCCGCAATGCCGATACCTTTTTCGTGAACTTTCCACATTATTTCGTGCGCTTCTTCTTCGGAACGCAGAAATACTTGGCGCAAAATAAAAACGACAAACTCCATCGTCGTATAATCGTCGTTGTGCAAAATTACTTTGTAAAGTTTCGGTTTTTCGAGTCGCGTTTCGCTTTCCGTCAAAACGGCTTCATCGCGGTCAAAATCAGGAACGTTCGGCATAGTAAAAATTTACCACAACGAAGCGGAGAATTGCAGGTGAGAGTCGGCAGGTTTTTAATTTTTAATTCTTAATTTTGAATTATTTTGTCATTTCAATGACTCTGACGGTTCCGTAATAACTTAAAAACGGTAAGACTTTCAACACTTTAGCGTCTAATTTGATGGTTTTAAGCAAAGTTTCGCTTTGTCCTGTCAGCACTTCGACCAAATTTACATACGGCAAATTAAACGCTCGGCTTTTATAATTTGTAAAATTCTTCGCGTAATTTTCAAGCTCGGCATCTGAAAGCGGACGTTCAAACGGCGACAAATCGGGTTGTTGATACGGAATCAGTCCGCGAATAAACCACATCAATTTCGAGTTTCTGACAGGTTCGAGAAAAATTGCCCGTCCGCCTTTTTTCAGCACGCGAAAAACTTCTTTCGATGAAATTTCCAAATCTAAATGGTGCAAAATTGCCATTCCGAAAACCACGTCGATCGATTCGTCGGGAACGGGCAAATCGTGCGCGGAGCCGACCAAAAACTCGGCATCTTCGCCGACTTCGTGTACTTTCAAGCGTTGACTTGCAAGGTCTAAAAGTTCCGGCGAAATGTCTATTCCGCAAACTTTCGCGCCGCGACGGGCAATCAAAGTACTGTTTTCCCCCGCGCCGCACCCGTAATCTAAAACCTTTTGACCGCGAACTTCACCGAGCAAATAATAGGCAAACTCAAGCGAATACGGCGTTTCTGCCGCCGGCGACATATATCGCAGAATGTTTTCTTCGTCCAATCGTAAATTTTCGACCTCGCGGCGTTCGGCTTCGCTTGCACTTCGTTCAACCTCAACGCTTTCCCACTTTTTGATTTCGTCGGTTGTTGCTTGCATAAAATTTTCCTTGTCCTTTAGAAAGATAACCAATAGTAGATAAATTTCAAATATTCGCCGAAAACATCGCTCCAACCTTTCGGCGACAGCCACCAAAAATAAATTGTCGGAGTTTTTTCGGTCTTTTCCGCCGGAATAACGCCGATTTCAACTTCGGGATTAAAATGCCGAAATGTCCATAATGCGCGCCGTGTGTGATACGGCGAAGTTACCAACAACAAAGACTTTATACGATTATCGGCGTTTTTTTCGGCAAATAATTTTGCTTCGTAATTTGTGCCGTCGCCAATCGGTTTGACAATTTCAATCGCCGATTCGTTTACGCCATTGGCGATAAGTTCGCGTTTTGAAATTTCAAAAAACGGTAAATTTCTTTTTTCGCCGTCGTTCCAACCGCTGCGAACATCATCGTCAACTACAAAAATTTTATCGGAAATTCCCGACCGATAAAGTTCCGCCGCCTTTTTTGTTCGCTCCGAATACGCCGATGAACCGCCTAAAACCCAAATCGTATCAGACTTTTCCACAGGTTTTTCCACAACCAAAAAATAGGCGAAAAGCGGAGCGATTAAAATCCAAATAACGATAAAACAAAGGAGCGAAGAGGCGAAGAGGCGAAGAGATTTTCGTTGTCGTTTAGGTTTTTCGGTATTGTTCATTGTTGCCTGAATCTCTCTATCTCTCAGTCGTACTGTCTCACAATCTCATCGTTTCAACGTTGCCATTATGACACGAAGTTCGTCAACTTTCGCGTCCCAGCTTTCGTGTGAAATTGCGTCGCTGATTTCCGCTTTCGGCTTCGGATTATTTAACGCAAACTCAATTTTTTCAATAAAATCTTCGTGGCTTTCGCCGACCAAACAATCTTTCAAAATTCGTACTTCGGGAATGTCGGTTGAAACAACCTGCAAACCTGCCGCCAAGTATTCGCGGACTTTCAAAGGATTTGCGGCAAGTGTTAAATCATTGATTTCAAACGGATTAAGTGAAACATCAAAGCCTTTGCAATACGCCGGAAGTTCCGCGTAAGGCTTGCGTCCCAAAAAATGAATGTTCGGAATGTTGTCCAATATTTTAATTTTTTTCTCGGCATCGACCGCGATTTTGCCGATTAAAACAACCGAACCGGTTTTGAAATGCTCCGCCGTTTTTTTGATAAGTTCAAAATCAACCCAATCAGCCAAAAGTCCGTGAAAACCGATAATCGGTTTCGGCAGATTCGCAATTTCAGCGGGAATTTTCGTTGAATCAGCCAACGCGGAGCGAAAATGTTTCCAATCTGTGCCGTGTCTGATTAAAAACGTATTTTCGTTAAATTGCCTTTTATCGGTCAGCAATTTTTCTGCCGAAACCACGACCAAATCACTTTTGCGAAACAAATCTTCCTCAATCACGCGCAAGCCGTCGGTTACGCCCGTGAACGAAGTATATTCATCGACGCAATAATAAATTTGCTGTTTTTCACCGAGTTTTCCCGCAATCATTCCCGCCGCGGGATTAAAAACCATATTGATAACATCTTTCATTCCGAGTTTTTTCAACGCTTTTTTTATTTGCGAAACAAGGAATTTTTGATTAAACGAAACGACTGTATTTGAGCCGTAAGCCGGAATTGCAAGCGGATTCATCACAAAAATATTCGGCTCAACTTCTTTTATCGGTTCGGTAAAACTCTTTAATTTCTTATAGATACGCGACAAATCTTTGCTCGAAGCAGTCGGCATTCGGTTGGCGATGGCGTTTATCCACAAAATTCTGTTATCACGCGAAAGTACTCGCATCAGATGAGTTTTCGAGAGTGGATCGCCTGTCCAATCGTGCGAAAAACACAAAATGTCTTGCCCGCGAAGAATGTTTGAGGTTGTTTGATTATTTGTCATTATAATTTGGACGATTTGGAGTTTTTATCTCGGTAAATAACTATTTTGCCGAAAGATTCAGATACGTTTCAAGCCACATTTCTCTGACTTTTTCCCACGCATATTTTTTAACTTCTTTGTGCGCGTTCGCGGAAATTCGTTGGGCTTGATCGCAATTTTCCAATAATTCGATTGCCTTTTCCGCCATTGCAAAATGATCGTTGACATTCACGAGCAAGCCCGTTTCGCCGTTTTTAACGATATACGGAATACCGCCGGCGTTGGTCGAAACAATCGGAATGCCGCACGCAAAGGCTTCAATAATCGAGTTCGGCATATTGTCGATATTCGGCGAATTCAAATAAATATCGGCTTTATTATACATTTCCGGCATTTTATCGGGCGAAATTTGTCCGTAAAATTCCACATTTTTCAGGCTTAATTCTTTGACTAAATTTTCAAGTTTCAAACGTTCTTCGCCGGCGCCGACAATCAAAAGTTTTGCTTCGGGAAACTTGTTTTGAATCAACCCGAACGCCTTAATGGTGCAAGAAATATTGTAAAGCGAGTCAAAATTTCGATTCGACAGAAAAATCGGTTGCAGTTGTTTACGTTCACGAAAAACATATTTTTCTTCATCGGTAAAATTAAAAATCGAAGTCGCTTTTAAGTCGAATTCGGCAAAAACATCGACCAAAAAACCCGACGGAACAACTATTTTATCAAACAATTTAATGGTCGGCAGAGCAGTTTTTTTCCACGTTTCAAGATGCTCTTTCGCACCGCCGTTGCGGTAGTTCAGAATAGTTTTTTTATTAAACAATTTTGCTGCCAAAACCGGTGGAATAGTCGAGAAAATAAAGCCTGAATCGCCGGCGGAAAAAACATGAATGACATCATAAAAAGGTATTTTCCGCAGTAAATCAAAAACATATTTTATTTCGGTAACTATTGTCTTGACATACTTTACGGTTTGCAACGGTCGTAAAAAAGCGGGATTTATCGGCTGAAAATCTATTTTAATACTCGGTTCGAGTTTTAATTTGCCGAACAATCTTTGAGCTTGCACGGTTTGCCCGCCGACCATCGGTAAAGCCGGGGCAATCATCAAAATTTTTACCGTTTTTTCCGTCATTTTTGCCGTTTAAGTCGGGACAAATAAAGCGCGTTTATCTTTTGAATCTGGGCGGTTGTCGAAAAATCGGTTTCAACTTTTATTCGTCCGAGTTTGCCCATTTTTCCGGCTTTAGCGTCGTCTTTGAGCAGTTCGATCAAACGTTTTGCCATCTGCGTAAAGTCATTTGATTCAACTAAATAACCTGTTTCATTTGCGGTAATTGCCTCGCTTGCGCCGCCGACGTTGGTTGCCACTACGGGTTTGCTTGCCGACATATATTCCAAAATCGAGTTTGAAAAACCTTCGTTGGTCGAACTCAAGACGCAGATGTTTGAAATTGAAAGAAGTTCGGCGACTTTTTCGCAACGTCCGGTAAATCGGCAATTTTCCGAAATCCCCAGTTCGCGGGCGAAATTTTGCATTTCGGGAATTAAATCGCCTTCGCCTGCCATCACAAAGCAAACATTTTTCACTTCTTCGGCGACAATTTTTGCCGCTTGCAAAAACATTCGATGGTTTTTAACTTCGTGGTGCAAGTTTGCCACGATTGTAACAAATTTTATGTTTTTATCGTTCGGCAAACTGAGGCTGTCGCAAATTTCCGTTCGACTGAGGTTACTTTTCGGCTTTAATCTTTCCAAATCCAAACCGTTGTAAATTGTCTCGATTTTGTTTGAATTAACGCCTTGTTTAATCAAATAACTCTTGACGGCATCAGCATTTACCGTGATTTTATGCGAAACGCGAAAGGCTTGATGTTCGACCAAAATTTGATTCGCGGTTTTCATTCCCGCAGTTTCGCGTTTTGACGCAATTCGAACCGGAACGCCGGCATAAAACCCCGCGAACATTCCGAAAATATTGGTATAAAAGTCGTGAGTGTGAATCAACCTGATTTTATTTTCTTGCACAAACGACTTAAATCGCCGCATTTGCTTGAGCATATTGGCGTTGTAAAAACCCGAAAGTTTAAATTCGGCAACGTCTAAATTTATTTCTTCAATCTCTTTTCGCAACGTTCCTTGATCGTTCAACGTGGCTAAAAAAACGCCGAATTTGTCGTCTCGATGCAAAAGTTTCGTCAGTTGAACGGCTTGCCTTTCGGAACCGCCTTGGTTAAAACTGCCGATAAGTTGAAGGATGTTTGTTCTCATTTTCCCTGTGAAACCTCGCAGAATTGCCGCTCTTTTTCAAACCGCAACCACGATTCCAAAACGTATAAAAACCATAATTGACGCGGCGCGAAATTTTCTTTGACGGATTTTTCGAGCAATTTCAACGTTGCCGCCGAGTTTATCCAACCTTCTTTTTCGAGCAACGAGTCGTGAAAAACTTCTTCTATCGATTTTCGCCAATGACCGAGAATCCAACGTTGTACCGGAATTCCGAAGCCCTGTTTTTTTCCTGTCGCCACCGCTTCGCTGATTCGGCGGCGAGCAATTTCGCGTAAAACCGCTTTCAAAGTTCCGTTGCGCAAACGAATCGAGAACGGCAGCGAGGCGGCAAATTCCCACAAATCCGTGTCCAAAAACGGCGATCGCGCTTCGAGTCCGTGAAACATTGTTCCGCCGTCGACTTTCGGCAAATACTCGCCGACAAATCTGGTTTTGCGGTCGTAATCCAAAAATTCTTTGAGCAAATTATTTGCCGAATCGCTTGACCAATTCATTTGCCGATGTGAAATTTGCGTGTCTTTTAATCTGTCGCCCAAAAGTCCGTTTTTTTGATAAACCGGCAAACCGTCACGAACTTGACCGACGGCGGCAAGTCCGCCCGAAACAAAATCCAAAAAAGTTGTCGCCCGTTTCAAAGCGCCGACTTTCGGAACGCTTGAACGCAAATTTTTCCACAAATTTTTCGCAAAATCGGGCGTAGAATTCGCAGTTTTTTGTGAAAGCCAAAAATGTTTATGTTCCGGATAGCCGAGAAAAACATCGTCGCCGCCGTCGCCCGTCAGCAAAACCGTGGCGTTTTTTTTGACAATTTTTGAAACGCTCAACATTCCCAACGCGGACGCGCAGGCAAACGGTTCGGCATAGGCTTGCGTCAATTCGTTGATATTCGGCGGCGCGTCGGCTGACATTTCTAAAATTTGATGTCGAATTCCGATTTTTTTCGCGGTTGCGACAGCTGCCGAAGTTTCATCCCAAGCGTCGCCCGGCGTTCCAACCGTGTACGCCGTAATGTCGCCGCCCAAACGGTTTATCGCCCAGCAAACCAAGCCTGAATCAACGCCGCCGCTGAGCAAAGAACCGACCGGAACATCAGCATCGAGCCTTCTTTCGACGGCTTGCAAAAAAAGCCTTTCGGTTTCTTCGACGGCTTCGTTAAACGTGATTTTTTCGTTGAACGCGGTTGGCGGTTGCCAGTATTCACGCAATTTTATTTCGCCGTTTGACCATTCAAGAATTGTTGCGGGCGGAAGTTTTTTGATGTTTTGATAAATTGAAAATTCATCGGTGATAAATCCGAACTCCAAAAATTCAGCGACTCCGTTTTCGTCCAAATCACCGCCGAAGCCGGCGTTTTTGAGCGTTCTGACGGTTGATGCAAACGCGAGTTTTCCGGCTTCAAAAGAATAAATCAGCGGCTTTACGCCTAACCTGTCGCGGACGAGAAAAAACTTTTTAAGTTCATCGTCCCACAACCCGATCGCAAACATTCCGCGACATTTTTCAATCAGTTTATCAAATCCCCATTCGCTGTAACCGTGGATTAAAACTTCCGTATCTGTTTGACTTATAAAGACATATCCTTTTTGTTCAAGCTCGGAGCGAAGGTTGCGAAAGTTAAAAATTGCTCCGTTGAAAACCAAGCCGATTTTCTTATCCGGCGACATCATCGGTTGATGTCCGGCGGAACTGAGGTCAAAAATCGAGAGCCGCCGATGTCCTAAAACGGCGTTTCCCCAAACTTCCAAACCTTCGTCGTCGGGTCCGCGATGCTCTAATTTTTTGAGCATCAAACCGACTTTCCGAACGGCAGTTTCACGATTTTTTTCACCGATAAATCCGGTTATTCCGCACATATTTAATCTAAATTTTCACCGTCAAAAAATGTTCGCTGCCACATTTCAAAATTGACCAAAGACCACAATCTTTCATCATGATTTTCGCCCGCATTATGTTTGGCGACGATTTCGCGGACAAAATCGGCGTTGAAAATTCCGCGTGATAAACTGCGTTCGCTCAAAACATATTCATCGACAATGTGTTTAAATTGACCGCGAAACCAGTTGCCGACCGGAACGGGAAAACCCATTTTCGGGCGATATAAAATTTCGTCGGGCAAAATTCCTTTCATCGCTTCTTTCAATAAAAACTTGGTCGTGTCGCCGCGAAGTTTCATATTAACGGGCATTTTCGCGGTTAATTCAACCAATTTGTGGTCGAGAAAGGGAACGCGAGATTCGATTGAAGCCGCCATCGACATTTGATCTTGTTTCATCAAAAGTTCGTGCAGATAGGTTTTTGAATCAACGTATAAAAGTTTGTCTAAAATTTCGGTCGCATCGGTTTCTGCAAGCCATTCGTTTTGATAAAAATACGGATTTTGCTCACCGATCCTAGATTTCGTTTCCGCCGAAAAGAGGTTTGTTTGCATCGTCTTGCCGAAAATCGCAAAGTTGTCGAGAAACATATTTTCGATGTCGTTATCGCGTGTTAAAAATGTCCGCGTCAACTTTCCGCCGACTGCATTTGCTCCCGATTTTATAATTGAACGCAAGAATTTCGGCGTGGCAGATTCGTATTTTTCGCCGTAATTCAGCAGTTGCAAAGTCTTTGCGTAACGACCGTATCCCGCCATTATTTCATCGCTTCCTTCGCCGGTCAGAACGACTTTAACGTGTTGTTGGGCGAGTTTTGAAACAAAATATAGTGGAACTGAGGCGATAAAACCGATTGGTTCGTCTTCGTGCCAAACGAGTTTCGGCAATTCCGCGAAAAATTGTTCGGGAGTAATCGTGATTTCGTGATGATCGGTTTTGTAACGTTCCGCAACGATTCGGGCGAACTCAAATTCGTTAGCCTCTCTTTCCGCAAATCCGACTGAAAACGTCTTAATCGGTTCATCAACCATCGTTGACATCACCGCCGCGATTGCCGATGAATCGATTCCGCCCGACAAAAACATTCCCAGCGGAACGTCAGCCATCAAGCGAAGTTTGACCGCGTGCCGAAACAAATCTCGCCATTCTTCGATGTATTCCGCGTCTGTTTTTACCTCGTGTTTCGGCTCAAACGAAATGTCCCAGTATTTTTTAATCGACAGTTTTCCGTCTGCCCAAAGCATTGTGTGTCCTGGCAAAAGTCGTTTTACGCCGACAAAAAGCGTTTCGTCTTTCGATGTTCCGTGGTTCGCAAATTGGTCAGGCAGAGAGTTGTAATTTAGTTCGGGTTTAACGGCGGCGGCTTCTAAAATCGTCTTGATTTCGGAGCCGAAAAATAAATTTCCTTTGTCGTCATGAACGTAATAAAGCGGTTTTACGCCCAAACGGTCGCGGGCGATGAAAAGTTCTTTTTTCGCCCGATTCCAAATTGCAAAGGCAAACATTCCGCGTAATTTTTCGACGCAACGTTCACCGTATTCTTCAAAAAGATGCAAAATTGTTTCCGTGTCGCAATGAGTTTCGTAAATATGACCTTTGGCGATAAGTTCTTCGCGGTAATCGGCGTGATTGTAAACCTCGCCGTTGTAAACAATTACGAGTGATTTGTCTTCATTAAACATCGGTTGCGAGCCGTGTGAAACGTCAACAATCGAAAGCCGGCGATGACCGAGACCGATTTGCCCGTCGAAAAATTCGCCCGCATCGTCGGGACCGCGATGATGCTGAACATCTCGAATTTGACGCAACATATTTTCGTCAATCAGACGATTTGACCGAGTTGAAAAAGCTATTCCGTTGATTCCGCACATAGAAGTTATAAGTGTTTTAGAGGTAAGAAGTTTGCCGAAAAACGGCTAAAAACATTTTACAACATTTTACGCGGTTAAGGCTAATTTTAATTTCGTTTAGAGTTCAAATTTTAGTTTGCTGCTTACGTTTCAGCGTTGCTGTAATCTCAAACCGCATTGCTTCGCTCGCGGTTCGGCAAACTGAAGTTTGAACTCTGAACAGTATTAAATTATGTTATAATCCACGAAGTTATGACAGATAAACTCATTGGAACGGTCAAAGGTCCGGGCGAACTTCCGCACGAATATTTATTTATTACCAAAGATAATCGCAAAACGCGAATCGGCGAATTCGTTTATTATGTGGCGAATGAAGACGAAAAATCGCGGCAGATTATCGGTACGATTAAATCTCGCAAACTTGTCCGCAATTTGCCCGATACTTTTCTCGCCGATCCGAATACTTCGCCGAGCGTGGTTTCGTCGCTCATCGGTTTGGATAACGACATTACGGAACTTTACGAAATTACGGTGGAAACTGTCGGATTTTTTGACGAAATTGTGAAAGATTTTGTTAATCCGCGAATTCCGCCGAACGCTGGAGACCAAATTTTTCTCGCTTCATCCGAAAATTTAGCACATATTTTATCGCCGAAAACTTCGGAAGAAATCGGCTCGGCTCACATCGGAAGTTTATTGACGCGGAAAGAAGGCGATGTTCCGATTGTGCTTTCAATCAAAGAAGTTGTCTCGACGCATTTGGCGATTTTGGCTTCGACAGGTTCGGGAAAATCTTACACGGCGGGCGTTTTGATCGAAGAATTGATGCGACCTTTTAACGGTGCGGCGGTGCTGATTATTGATCCGCACAGCGAATATCACACGCTTACGGCGATACAATCCGATCCGCAATACCGCACCGCAAATTATCAGCCCGAAGTGAAGATCTATAAACCCGAAACGATAAAAGTGCGGTTTTCAACGCTTACCGAAGGCGATTTGAAATATCTTCTGCCCGAAGGAACTTCAGACAAAATGCTCAATAATTTGTCAATCGCGTTTCGGACAATGATTGGCGGACGCAAGAACGAAAATTGGGTTTATGCCGATTTGGAAGATGCACTAGCCAATATGCGGCAAACGAGTTCGGACAAAGGCGATAACGCAAATGTCGCCTCGCTCGACGGTTTAATGTGGCGTTTGGACAACCGATTCGGCGACCGCAACCGAATTTTCACCAACAACGAACATATTCCGCTCAACGAACTTTATAAACCCGGCAGATGCACGGTTTTGCAGCTTTCCGACATCGAACAAAACGAACAGCAGGTTATCGTTGCGTCATTGCTGCGGCGAATCAACAAGGCGAGAATGGATGTTGTCCGCCAAGCAGTTTCGAGCGGTGAAAACTACATTAACTATCCTGTTTTCACGCTGTTAGAAGAATCGCATCGCTACGCACCGGCGGGAGCGGCGGTTGTTTCGACCAATATTTTGAAGCAGATTTTGTCGGAAGGCAGAAAATTCGGCGTGGGAATCGGGTTGATTACACAGCGTCCGGGCAAACTCGATCAAGACGTTTTATCGCAATGTATGACGCAGATTATTATGCGAATCGTCAACCCGATTGACCAAGATACGATCGCCAAAACGGTCGAAGGTGCGGGACGGGCGATGCTCGCCGAACTGCCCGCGTTGACCAAAGGACAAGCGATAATTTCGGGTGTCGGCGTAAATACGCCCGTCATGTGCAAAATCCGCAAACGCCTGACCAAACACGGCGGCGAAACGTTTGATGCCCCAAGCGAATGGGCAAAATGGCACTCCGAAGGCGAAATTATGAAACGAAAAATGGACGATGCTCCGATTGTCAGGAATTTTGAAGATAAACCTGCGGAACGGCGGGGCGGGACGAAGATTTAGGGGAAGTAGGCAGTAGTGGGAAGGCAATAGGCAGAAATACAGTTTCGTTAGAATCGTAATCATTTACAATCGTGCCAAGTTGCGGTATCTTGAGAACCTCTGACAATTCTAAATTTGCCTTCTCCGTTGAATTCAACAATAAGGTAATTTCCTCTTTGCCAAAAGCCTTTAGCTTTCGCCAATACATTATTCCAATTTTTGTTTAGCATTGGTGAGTAATTGTTGGGTTTTGGATGTCCGTCAGAAATAAATTCATACTTGTTAAATCCTTTTACACTAACCCACGAGTCTATTTCAAAACTTCCTTTCGATACTGAATTTTTTAATCCAACAGCATAAGACTTCTTAAGTGTGCGGTATTTTTCATGGACAGACCACATGGTTCTGGTTGCGTTATAAGAATCTACGCCTTTGTTTAAAAGGTTTTGAATTGGGAAAATAAAGACATTTTTATAAGCGATTATTGGGTTAACGAATTCAGCAGCCATAGCTTCCAAGTCGTTAGGCAAAAGCCTTGAAGATTTTGGCGGACTAACTTCATTTAGAGTTTCTCCGTTTTGTGATTCTGAAAGACAGTCGAAAATTGCAGATTCTATGCAATCTGAAACATAATTATCGTCCGGCAAATTATGTGAAAGTATTATCCATTCAACATCCTCATTGTTTTTCCAAATGTCCAAAATCCGAATAACCTTACTGCTCAACTGATTGAAAGACTTATTTAAATCTAAACAATTTTCAGATTCTTTAAAATGCTCAAACAGTCTGTCGTTAATACCTTGTCCAACATAAAATATTTTTCCGTCTCTTGGGTCACGTAAAGCATAAATATACTTACCAAGTTTTTCTTTTTGTAAAATATCAAAGGCTCTTTGTTCATTCATTTTGTTATCTCGTAATTCTAAACCGCTTCAATCAGCCGTTCAACCACGCCAATAAATTGTTCAACTATTTCGGGAAAGTTGTCAGCTGATTACCATCTTTGGTAGTTAAATTCGATGTTGTTGCTTTCAAAATATCGCATTATATTTTCAAAACAAGCGTCTTCTTCGCCAAATTCGGCGTATATTTTTTCCAACAACTTTTCGTTTGACAGTTCGTCTTTCTTTGATGCGAAAACGTTTTTTATTTTTTGGATTAAACCTTCATTTTGCGTTAATCCGAGCTTCCGAGCCAATTTATATTTATTTTGTTCGCTGACAATCAGATAAAATTCAACGCCCGAATCGCCCCACATTTCTTGTGCCGTGTTGTTTATGTCGCAACAATAAATGACGAGTTCATTTTTGTCGGACAGATAGGCTTTTACATCTCGAAGATTAATGATTCTGCCGTTTTCGTTTCGTGTTTCTGCAAAAAACAGTTTCATATTTGTAAATCAGACGTTATCTCAATTACGCCGATAAATTGTTCAAATGTTTCGGTAAACTTTCGGCTTGGATATTATCAAACCGAATGTCCGCAATTTTGCAGATAAACCTGCGGAACGAGACGAAGATTTATTCGGCGTAAGTTGACAGAACTTAGGGTTGAATTAGTTTAGGTGCTTGACTAATGAATTGACAATTAAGTGTAAAATTTCTAGGAATATCCTAAACCGCCATATTGGAAAACAGAAATTAAAGGCTTTTTGTTTCTGTTTGCCAGTTCTTTTACCTGTAATTCAAGTGATTTTATGATTGTTATATCTGTTTCAATCCCAAATAGTCTGCTTATGCCCGTATCTTTTGTCTGAATTAAAATTTTGGCTTTGTAATTCTTACCATCTGAAGCTCGTTCTAACTTTTCAATTGCGTCTTCAATAGTTTCATATTCATTTTGAATTTTAACAGGGACAGGAAATCCGGCAAAATGTTCCTTTAAAAACCCGTCAATTCCTAAATTTCTTTGAACCGGAAAAGCATTTATATTTTGAAGAATTGAAAGTTCTTTTTCAGTTTTTTCAAGATATTCATTTGTGCCTTTATTTAGTAAATTAGATTCTGAAATTATCATTTCCTCCAGTCTGCTATTCGCTAGTTCAACAGCGTCAATGGAAATATCAATTCCTATGTAATTTCTTTTTAAAGATTTTGCAGAAACACAAGTAGTCCCGCTTCCGCAAAACGGATCTAAGACTAAATCACCGGTATTCGTCGCAATATTTATTATTTGATTTAACAATAAAATTGGTTTTTGTGTGGGATAGCCGCATCTTTCTTTCGCTTTCGGGTTTAAATACGGAATTTCCCAGACATCGGAAAGCGGAACTCCTTTTTTCTCTTTCCCCAATATAGGAGTTCCTTTTTCGTCTCTTTTATAAACAGACTTTCCGTTTTCGTTTTTTTCTCTGTCTTGTAAAATTTGGTCAAGGTTTGTGGTTGCCGAATAGTTCTTGTAAATTGTGTTGAATTTAAAGTCAATAGTTTTTGAATAAAACAATATAATTTGATGAGAATTCAAAAGCCCTTTTTTGGCATTCGACCAACGTTTGTATGACCAAATAATTTCGCTTTGGAAATTTTCTCTGCCAAAAACCTTGTCTAAAACTAATCTGATATTATGTGAAGCCGTTTTGTCGCAATGTAAAAAAATACTTCCTGTATTTTTTAAAACTCTCTTAGAATGTTCCAATACATTTTCAATTAACCGTAAATAATCGTCTAATGAATCAAACTTATCATCAAAATTGTATGTTTTAGAATTGTTTTTATTTGTCAGCGAATGTCTTCTCTGGGTAAAAAAAGGTGGGTCAAAGTAAATCAAATCAACTTTTTCGGCTTCAATTTCTTTAAGTTTTTCAACACAATTTCCGTGAATGATTTTATTAATTTCCATTTTTTTCAAGAGTTCTTTCGCTAACAATTTGTGTTAAAATAGCCTTTAAATCAACTCCGGAATATAATTTCAGATATTCCCAAGCCTCGTCGCCGCCATGATACTCGCCTTCAATGCCGGCATAAAGTGTTTTTAATGTTTCTTGAATTCTGATTGATTGTTCTCTTTGTGGATAGTAAAACATAATACGAATCGGTTTGTAGCCGTGTTTCTTTATTACTTTGACTCTGGTGTGTTCTTTTGTAATATGATCGCCGTCTGTAGTTGCATCTCTCCACTTAATTTCTATAGCATCATTTTCATTCAAAAAATCAATTTCAAAAAATTTAGGTCTTTCTCCGATTGTGTTTTCTACTTTCGTCTTTATTCCGTAGGGAAATTTGTAATTTAAAACAAAGCGTTGCTGCTTCTTCTAAAAATGAACCGGCATATTTATAAAGAAAATAACCGGTGTTTTGGTACGAATCAATCAGTTGACCTTGTTCGTTTGTTATTCCTAACACACGATAAATAAGATAATGAGAGTTATCATCGGCTTTCATTTCTTCTGTTCTTGCCTCAATTTTTTCTTTCAAATTTGCTGAATAAACCTCTGCTAACGTCTTTATTTTTTGTTTTAATTCATCCATCTTAAATACTCGGTAAGACCTACCACATTCTAAACCACTTCAATCAGCCGTTCAACCACGCCGATAAATTGGTTGAATGTTTCAGCGAAGTTGTCAGCCACATAAATAAACTTCTCAGATGTTTAAATGAATGTTTGCGGTACACCACTAAACTTTGGAAATGCTTAAAGGAACTTCCGAACCGCTCCAATAAACTTCTGCGGTACGCGGCAGAACTTCTAAACCGCTCCAATAAACTTTAGAAATGTTCCAAGAAACTTCTCAGATGCTCCAATAAATCTTTGAACCGCTCCAATAAACTTCTCAGCTTTCCCAATAAACCTTTGAGCCTTAAGGGAAAACTCTTGAGCCTTGTCAATAAACTTCTGAGACTTTAGGGGAAATTCTTGAGCCTTAAGGCAGAACCTTTGAACCGTTCCAATATACCAAACCGATTCTTTTCGCGTAACCGAATTGCAAAATCTGCGTCGTATCGTCGCTGATTTAAATAGAGCGAGCTTTTGAGTTATTGAAAGTGTGATAATATTGTTGCACTATGGGCAAAATAATTGCGGCGGTTTTTATCACAATTTTAGTTTTATCGGCAGATTTGTTTGCTCAAAGTGGTGCGGTAAAAATCGCACTTTCCGATAAGTTTTCAGGTCTCGATACAATTTCGACAACTGTTCCGGACGCGGCGGCTGATCGTCTTCGCACATTGATTTACAATTCTTTGGTAACAAAAAACGACAATTTTGAATATGCCGGCGAATTGGCGAAAGAGATTAAAATTGATTATGCAAACTTAACGATAACCTTTGTTTTGAATGAAAATGTTAAGTTTCATAACGGCAAAACTCTAACCTCGGCTGACGCGAAATACACGCTTGATGCGTTAATTAAATCGGACGGTTATAAAGCCGGTTCATTTTTTGATACGGTTGACGGCAAAAAACAACCGCATATTCTTTCAATCGAAACGCCGGATTCAAACACTTTAGCGATAAAAGTTCGCAGATTTGAATTTATAAATCAAACATTGTCCAACCTTGTTGCAATTCCGATAATTCCCGAAGGAAGTTTAGACTTGCAAAACTCAACGCCAATCGGGACAGGTGCGTTTAAGTTTGTAGAATTTGACAAAATCGGCAGTTCGGTTGAACTTGAAGCCAATCAAAATTATTGGGAAGGTTCGCCGAAAGTTAAGAGAGTAATTATCAAAACCATTTCTGATGAAAATGCTTTGCGGGCAGAGTTGTTGGCAGGACAAATTGATATTGCTGCAAATCCGACTAATATCTCCGTTAATACTTTTGACGAATCAGCAAAGAATCCAAACCTGCAAGTTATTGAGTCCGAAGGCTCTAACATTCGTTATATTGCTTTTAACGTCAAAGCAAAAACCGTTAAAAACGTAAAACTTCGTCAGGCAATCGCGTATGCAATTGACCGCGAGAAAATAATAAGTAAACTTTTGAACGGACAAGCAAAAATCGCACATTCGGTTTTACCCGAACAATCTTGGGCGTATTCGGCAAATATCAAATACGAATTTAATCCGATAAAAGCGAAAAAATTATTGAAAGAATCAGGCTATAAAGGTCAACCAATTAACTTTAAAATTTCATCGGGAAATCAAGCCGTTTCCCAATATTCGCAAGTAATTATAGAAATGCTGAAAGCTGTCGGCATCAATGTTGAAATTGAAATATTGGAATTAAACACACTTTTAGACCATCTGAAACAAGGTAACTTTCAAATGACAATTTCACAATGGGCAGGCGGAAATCAACATCCGATTTTCTTGCGGGATTTATTTCAAACGAAAGAATCGCCCGACGTAAAACAGGGCGGAAGAAACCGCAGTCGCTATTCAAATCTTGAGTTTGATAAAACAATTGAAAGTGCGATAAACGCTAAAGATAAAGCGGAAGCAAAAGAGTTTTACGCCAAAGCACAGACAATTGCGGCAAGAGATTTGCCGTATATTACACTTTGGTACCCGAAAAATATGGTTATCGCCAACAAACGAATCGGTAACATAAAAATCAACGCAAGCGGTGATTTGAGTTTTGTTAAAAATCTGACTTTAGCGCGAAACTGAATTGATGTCTATTTACGAATTTAGACCGATAAATCTTGCCGAAATTACGACATACGATATTACCTCGCGTCCGAGCAAAGTTACTGTCAATGATTTTGCCGTACCTGTTTCCGCCGGTGATTCGTTGAAAACATTCTTTGTGCCGTGTTGTTTATGCCGCAACAGTTTTTTGGAATTTTTTATTCTGACTTTAAGTATATTGTCATTAATTTCTGTGTCCTCTTATGTTTATGTTAAAAAGTCAAAGAAAAATGTAAATTTAATAACTGCTGTTACGCAAAAGTAATTTCTAAATTCGCTGAAAGCGACAAATATAATAGCGTCGGGTGAAATGAGTGAAGCGAATGAAACCCTGCGTTGAAATATCAAAACATTTGCTCGCTGAAAGTGAGCAAAAAACCAAGCAGATAGTAATCAAGCATTTGTTCGACACTTACCGCGTCGAAACCTTTGACTACCGGTTTCGTCGGGTGTCGCTCATTACCATTCGCTTTACCCGACGCTATTATATTTGTCGCCGTCAGCGACTAAAATCAGTTTGCGTAGCAGGTGTCAGCGTGTAGCCCGGAGCGTGAGCTGTGGGAATAGTAAATTTGAATTAAAGCTATCGTAGATTGCGACAGAAGCAAACATCTGTCGCCCGTTTCACGGGCTTGAAGATGTTTTTCAAATTACCCATAGCTTTTCGCTATGGGCTACACGCTGTCGCCGTTTCCAACGGCTGGGATTTTGCATAACATCAGTTAATAAAAGGAAAGTTACAAACCAAAAATAGATTACAAAAATATTTACTTTTCATTGCTGCCATCTTTCTTCCCGCAAATATCCGCGAAACATCACTTGGCGACATGGAAGAAATCTACAAAAAAGATGTTAAGCGTTTCGGAGTAAAAAAAGCAACATGGTTGATGTTTATTGATATTGCAGTTTCAAACTATCCGATAATGAAAGAGTTTGCGAGAAACTCGGCGATTAAGGTTATAAAATTCGCGGGAGTTTACGAAGCAGTTCGGCGGATTATCGGCTAAAAGGCAGAAACGCGAGTGTGAACGAGCGTGTGAACATATTAGTTGAAACACGCTTCCTCACGGTCGCGTTTCCGCCTTACATATTTGCTTCAAGCGTTTCATTCAAAATTTTCCACAATTTTTCAAGATGCCGTTCTTCAACGTGAATCGAGCCGACCGAAACCCGCAGCGTAAAAATTCCGTTCAATTTTGTGTGCGAAATATATGCTTCGCCCGATGCGTTGATGTCGTTCATAATCTGCTCGTTCAGTTCATCCAAATTTTCGACATTTCGCGGACACGCGCGAAAGCAGACGAGCGCGAACGGAACAGGCGCGAGAAGTTCAAACTTATCGGACTTTCTAACCCGGGACGCGAACAATTCCGCGATTCGGCAATGTTCGCGGATTCGTGAAATCAAACCTTCTTGACCGAAATAACGCATCACCATCCAAAGTTTCAGCGAACGAAACCTGCGACCGAGTTGGATTCCGTAATCCATCATATTTTCAACATCTTCGTCCGTTTTCAGATATTCCGCCACGAGCGAAAATGTCTGTTTCAAAAGCTCTAAGTCTTTGACAAATAACACGCTTAGGTCAAACGGCGTAAACAGCCATTTGTGCGGATTTGTAACAATCGAGTCGGCACGTTCACAGCCTTTCGCGTGAAATTGCAGTTCCGGAACGATCATCGCCGACCCCGCGTAAGCCATATCAACGTGCATCCAAATTCCGTATTTTTCGCAAATATCGGCGACTTTTTCGCAATTATCGACGCTCGAAGTTGAAGTCGTGCCGACCGTCGGAACAACGCACAGCGGCAAAATTCCGTTAGCAATATCGGTTTCAATCGCTTCAAGCAGTTTTTCCGTGTCAATTTCAAATCGTTCGTTCGCAGGAATTTTGGTCAGCGATTTTTTGCCTAAACCTAACATCAGCAACGCTTTATCAATCGAAGAATGCGTGTGTTCCGAGCAATAAACACGCATCAACGGCAAATCGTCGCGTCCGCTCATTCCGTCTTCGCGGATTCGCAAATTCGCGCGCTCACGGGCGACCGCAATCGCGTGCATCGTGGAAACAGACGCGGTATCGTAAATAATTCCTTTAAATTCATCGGGCAAATTCATCATTTGACGAAGCCAATCAAGCGTAACTTGTTCGAGTTCGGTGGCAATCGGCGACGTTCGCCAGAGCATCGCCTTTGCGTCGAAAGTTGCGGCAAGCATCTCGCCGAAAATGCCGACGGAACTTGTCGAGGTTGAAAAAAGTCCGTGAAAATTCGGATGGTTCCAATGCGTAATGCCGGGCAAAATAACGCGGTCAACGTCACGCAGAACGTCTTCAAACGGTTCGCCTTGCAACGGTGCCGACACTGCAAGTTCTTTCTTCAGTTCATTTGGCTCAACCTGTGAAAGTACGGGAAGCGTTTCAAGTTTGTCCAGATAATCGGCAATCCAATCAACCATTTCATATCCGAATTTGCGGAAATCTTCACGCGGCATATCGCCGAATTTATTTTTGTTTTGCATAATTTTACCGAAAATATCGGCTACATTTTTTTATAAATTTCAATAAATTCTTTCGCAATCGCTTCGGGCAAAAGTGTTTTCCCGAATTTAATGTTATGTTCGCTCATTGATTGTCGAAGTTGTTTATTTTCAATCAGTTCAATAATTTTTTCGGCGATATTTTCGGGCGTTTGCGTGCAGAATAAACAATTATCGTTCTCGCTTAAATAATCCGCCGACGCTCGAATTTTTGTCGTTATAATCGACATTCCGACTGCGGCGGCTTTGAACAAAACGTTCGGAAAACCTTCGGTGTGACGAGTCGGAAAAATAAATATATCCGAGTTGAAAAAATGTTTCGTAACTTCGTCTTCGGCGATGTAACCGGTAAAGTTTACAACATCTTGCAAGTTTAATTTCTTAACTTCATCTTCTGCTTGCGTCCGCATTTCACCATCGCCCACGCACCGCAAAACAAACTTAAAACCGCGTTCGCGGACAATCGCGCATGCCCGAATTGTTTCAAGTAACCCTTTCGCGGGAATAAATCGTGAAACAAACAAAAACTCGAAAACTTCAGCGGGTTCTTTAATCTGACGCGAAAACTTTTCATCGGAATTTTCGTGAATCGTAATCGCGTTTTTAACGTAGAAAAACTTTTTTTCGTCGAAACCCAACCGTAAAAAGTTCGCTTTTTCTTCGGAAGTGTGAACGCCGAAAGCATCGACTTTCAGCTTTAAATAATTTATCAAAAAGCGAAGCGCAAAGTTTGTTTCGGTAAATTTTTCGGCTTCGGAACCGTGAAGTTTGAACAGTATTTTGGCTTTCGGCTTCATCAAAAAAAGCGAAACCGAATCTCGCAAAATTGTTTTCAAATCAAACGCCGTGTTGAAATGAATTATGTCGAAACTATTATTTTGCAATAGTTTACGGAATCGAAACGCTGTCGATAAAACTCTTTTAAGGCGGCTGAAAATCGGTGTCGGGGTTGCTTTATCGCCGTAAACGTAAATTTCTTCGGTAACGGATTCACCTGCTTTTCGCAACGCCTCCGCAAACGGCGGTTCGCTTGAAATCGGTCCGCCCCAAGAATCTTTGCTCGGCATTCCGAGTAAAATTTTCATCAATTTATTTCCAAAATAACACTTCGCCCAAGTTTTTGAATCGAAAACGGATAACGATAGTTTTCAGGTTTCCTAAAGATCCGACAAGTCGATATTACACGAACAATCGCACCGGTTTCAAACTAATTTGAACCGACATTTTATATAAAAATCCGGCTCGTAAAATAAAAAACCAAGTCTTTCAGGTTTGAAAGACTTGGACAGACTTTATATTTTGCCAAAAACAAATCTTAGAAACCCGCTAAAGCATCGCCTTCGTTTTCATACACATCAAAAACGGTCAAAAGTTTAGTAATCGCCAAAAGGTCTTGAATTTTTTGTGTTAAATTCAGCATTTTCAGACTTCCGCCTTCTTTTTGAACTGCCGTGTAGCTTGAAACAAGTTCGCCGATTCCGCTCGAATCAACATAGCCGACACCGCCTAAGTTCAATAAAATGTTCTTTTTACCTTCGCCCAAAAGACGACGAATTGTTGTACGAAGTGCAACGCTGCCTTCTCCGATTGTTACTTTTCCATCCAAATCGAGGATTGTTACATCACCCGCTTGACGTTCCGAAATGTTAAGTTCAGCCATTATTTTCTCCTTAAGAAATTGATATTTGATTGCAATTTTATTCTATAACATCACTAAAACGCAAAAGATTTCAGCGTTTTTTCAACATTTTAACGATTGTGCCGCCTTTTTCGGCTTGAAACCACTCAACCTTGTCCATAAAGTTGTTCATAAACAAGATTCCGCGACCCGATGCTTTGAGCAAATTCTCCGGATTTGTCGGATCGGGAACGCTTTCAACCAAAAAACCTTCGCCGAAATCTCGGACAGTAATTTCAAAACCTTCGTCAATTTCGTCTAACGTTATTTCAACTTGCTTTGTTTCGTCAAACTTATTGCCGTGTTTGATGGCGTTTGCCACCACTTCACGCACCGCCAAATCAATCGGGAAAATAGCATCTTCGCCAAAACCGATTTCGTTTGCAAAATTTATTGCAGTTGAAACGGCTTCGTCGATTGATTCAAGTTTGCTTGGTAAAACGAGTCTTTTTTTCACAATCTACAAAAATAAAAACGTGCGAATTATTAAAAATGTTAGAGATAAGTTTGCGGTTTATAACAAATTATGTCAAACCACGAATATATTCAATCACAAAACGTCTGACCGGAATTTCTTCGTTGCCGAGCATTTCGATAAATTGATTTTCACGCAAACCGTTTTCCGCAAACCGCGATAAGTCGCGCTTGCTCAATGCCCAAGGCAGTTCCAAAGGTTCTTCGTCGTCTTCGCGTCCGCGTGTAACGACCAACAATTTTCCGTCGTTTTTAACAAATTTCGCAATTTCGTCGATAACAACGGGACGAATTTCAAGCGGTAACGGCTGAATTGTGTAAATTTCCAACACAAAATCAAACGCTTTGTTCCAAATTTGCGGCGAATCGAACAAATCTGCGGTGTGAAATTCGATTTTCGTATCCGCGTGAAGCTGTTTTGCCCATTCGATTGCCGTTGCGGAAACATCAAACGCCGTAACCTTAAAACCTAAATCGGCGAGAAATTTTGCATCGTCGCCCAAACCGCAGCCGACAACAAGCGCAGACCGCGAATTTCCCTGCAAATTTGTCAGTTCGGCAAATTCGACCAAACATTTATTCGGCTCTAAATCCGCCCACGGAATAGTGTTGTTATTTCCGTCGGCTTCGGCGTAAAGTGTTTCAAACCAACCTGTTGCGTCGCCGCGTTCGATTGATTCGGCGGCTAATTGTTTTGTGCGTTCCATTGCGTTCATAATTTATTTCAGCCGCGAAAAAATACAGATTGAAATTTGAAAAAGGTTTTTTGTATTTCTTTCGTGTTTGTTCGCGCCTAATTTCCCTTCGCCTTAATCCAAAGTTCTTCCATCTCGTCAATATTCGATTCTTCCAACGTTTTATCGTTTTCCTTCAAAGATTTTTCGATAAAACTAAAGCGTTTGCGAAATTTTCGATTGGTTTTTTTCAACGCCGTTTCTGCGTCAACGTCTAATTTCCGCGCCAAATTCATTACCACAAAAAGTAAATCGCCGACTTCTTCTTCGATATGAGTTTGGTTTTCGGACAAAATTGCCACGTTTAATTCGTCGATTTCTTCGTTTAATTTGTCGTAAATCTGCTCGACGTTTTTCCAATCAAAACCAACTTTTGCGGCTTTTTTGGTCATCTTTTGACCTTCGAGCAACGCGGGAAAATGAACCGGAACATCGTCCAAAATCGAATCTTTCGCTTTCTCAACCGTTCCCGAAGCCTTGCGTTGACCTGCTTTTAATTTATCCCAATTTTGCAAAACATCGTTTGCGGTTTCGAGTTTTTCGGCTGATTCTGACTCAAAAACGTGCGGATGACGCAAAATCAATTTGTTTGAAACTTCTTCGGCAACTTCGTCGATCGTAAAATCTCCGCGTTCGGCGGCAATCTGCGAATGAAAAATTATTTGCAACAAAACGTCGCCCAATTCTTCGCGCAAATGTGCTGTTTCGCCTGTTTCGGTTGCTTCGTGAATTGCATCAAACGCTTCGTAGCTTTCTTCCAAAAGATAAGGCGCGAGTGATTCGTAAGTCTGTTCACGATCCCACGGACAACCGTTCGGCTCACGCAAACGCCGCATCACACCAACTAATTCATCAAATTTTTTCGACATAATTTGTTTAATTGTAATCGGTTAGCGAGCGGAAGTAAAAAATAAGCCGCAAGTAAACATCTGAAAGTTAAAAATCGCCGAAAACTATTATTTTGCGCAGTTTTACCCGATTACGGTTCGGGCAATAAACCGTAATACCATCGCGGATGCTCTAATTTGCGGCATAAATCAATGATTGATTGCAGGTTTACAGACAAAATACTAACATCGTAAAAGCACATTATTTTATGGAAATCGATTTTCTCAATCCGCGCAGCATAATTTGTTTTGTGGCAATTTTGCAAGGTTTAATCTTTGCGGTTTTGCTGGTTTTTCGCGGAACACAACAAAAAAACAAGGCTGATTTTTGGCTCGCGACTTTGCTTTTGGCGCTTTGTTCGGCGTTGATTACGCCATTTATCGGTTTTGCCAACGTTTATGATTTGAACCAATGGCTGACTTATTTTCCGTTTTCGATTTCTTTCAGCTACGGCGTACTTATTTGGTTTTATACGCGGTATTTAACCGATTCAAAACGTAAATTTCAGTCAAAAGATTGGCTGTGTTTTCTGCCGACGATTGTTTATTTGACGTTTCGATTTTTTCTTTTTTCGCACGATTTAGATTGGAAAGACCGGTTTTATAAAAATTACGGCAGATTTTCCGACACCTTTATTTTTGTCGCCCAACTTATTTGGAATGTCGCTTTTCTTTATTTTTCCATCAAACATTTTCGCAAATATCGAACGTGGCTGAATGAAAATTATTCTGACACCGAAAAAATAAAGTTTGATTGGTTACAAAATTTCCTCTATATTTTTACGTTTGTGTTGGTTCTCGGCGGTGTTTTCGATTTTACAAACTCGTTTATTTTTTACCTTTCCTATACTCAGATTTTTTATTTTGAACTGATTTTGGCGGTCGTTACTTATTATTTGGCGATTGCGGGATATTTGCGTTCAAAGACAATCGAAATCGAATTTTCGGAAACTAAAAGCGAAGCGGTCGCGGAAGAACGCAAAACGCTTTTATCTGATAAAGAATTGGGAAAATTGAAATTCGGACTGCAAAATATAATGGAAAACGATAAAATCTATCTTGAGCCGAATCTGACCTTGAATGAGTTGTCCAGACAACTCGGAGTTAATTCGACCGTTTTGTCATACACCATAAACAACGGTTTCGGCAAAAATTTTAACGATTTTATCAATGAATTTCGGATTAACGAAGTAAAAGAAAAGTTAAAAAAAGCCGATGATTCAACCTTGCTCGGCTTGGCGTTTGACTGCGGCTTTAATTCAAAAGCCACTTTTAATCGAGCGTTCAAAAAATTTACGGGCGTTTCGCCAAAAGAATTTCAAGAACAAATCGGCTGAAAATGTTTGACGACCAAAAATTAAAATCAGGAAATTGTTTGAATATGACAGTAATCATCGGAGCAGGAATCGCGGGATTGACCTGTGCAAAATACTTGAAAGACAGCGGTATCGAAGCCTTGATTTTGGAAGCGTCGGACGGAATCGGCGGACGTGTGCGAACGGATATTATTATGGGTTGTAAGCTCGACCGAGGTTTTCAAGTACTCTTGACCTCGTATCCCGAAGCCGAAAAACTGTTGAATTACAACGACTTACAACTGCAAAAATTGCCGTCGGGAGCGAGAATTCGCAACGGCAACGACTTTTTCGTGATGCCGAATCCGTTGAAGAATATTTTGACGGCACCGCAAGCATTATTTTCGCCGGTCGGAACTTTTTTTGATAAAATCAAGGTTTTGCAATTAAACCTCGACACCCGAAACGCGAGCGAACCAACCGTAAAATCTGACGAAACAACTATCTCGTTTCTGCAAAATTTCGGTTATTCCGAAACGATGATTAACCGATTTTTCAAACCTTTTTTTCGCGGTGTTTTCCTCGAAAAAGAACTCGATACCAATTCAAGTTTCTTCAAATTTTTATACAGTCTGTTTGCCAAAGGCGATGTGGCGATTCCGAAAAATGGAATGCAGATGATTCCCGAACAAATTGCTTCGCATCTTTCGCCAAATCAAATTCGGCTCAACACGGCGGTTAAAAAAATTGACGGCAAAACGATTTATTTGGAAAACGGCGAAACTATCGAAGCTGAAAAAATTGTGTTGGCAACTGACGCAAAGACGGCGGCAAAACTGCTTGGCGAAGAGTCAAAAGTCGAATTTAACGGAACAATTTGTATGTATTTCGAGAGTGATTTTCCGCTGAAAATGAAAGGCGAACCATATCTCATAATCAACTCGAATACCGACGAATTGATTAGTCATATTCTTGTAATTTCAGGCGTTGTGCCGGGTTATGTTCCCGAAGGCAAGACTTTGGTTTCGGTCAATATAGTTGGAGAAAAGCAAGTTTCAGAAGAAAAAGTTCACGCAGAACTGATTAAATGGTTTGGCAACAAAAATGATTGGAAACACTTAAATACCTACAAAATACCCGAAGCTTTGCCACAATTTTTTGAAGATTCGGTAACTGAAAATAATCTGAAAATAAACGAATTCACCTATCGTTGCGGTGATTATACGGCGTATCCGTCGCTCAATGCCGCGATGAAAACCGGACGTGAAGTTGCCGAAATGATAGCGAAGTAAAAACGATGAAAAAGGAATTTACCGAAACAGAAATTGACCGAATAATCGGAATGGCGTGGGAAGATCGGACTACTTTTGACGTAATAAAAGCCCAATTCGGCATCAACGAATCGGAGGTTATCAAAATTATGCGGGCGAATATGAAGCCGTCGAGTTTCAAGATGTGGCGTGAGCGTGTTCATGGTCGCAAAACCAAGCATCGGGCATTGGCAGAAAAAGATATGGATAGATTTGTTTCGCCCGATCAGCGGCATCGGGACAAAAGTTATTAGTTTTTGGCAACCAATCTCCGAATTACCAATGGCGAAAAATAATCATCAATTTTGGATATATTACTCGGTGGCTTGGCTTTTTTACGCTTTCAGTTTGGGAGCGGTTTTCGTTTCATATTGGGATTCGAGCAATTTCAACATTTTTATAAACGTTATTTGTAATGTTCTGCCGGCGGTTTTGTTCGGGATTGCGGTTGTTTATTTCTGCGAAAAACTTCGTTGGGAACAGCGAAATAAATCTTGGTTTATCATTGTCCACATCTTAGTTGCTTCGTTATTTGCCGCTCTGTGGTGCTTTTTCGGACTCGTCAATTTGTCGGTTTGGGTTTTAATTCGGGACGGAATTTGGGCGTTTAGTTGGTTAGGAAATTATGCCTTGCAATGGCAATCAATCAATGGTTTGATGGCGTATTTGACGATTGTCAGTTCGGTTTATGTGCGACAATCAAATGAAAATTTGCAGATTGAATTAAAACGCAATGCCGAACTTGAAATGCGAGCTGTGAAAGCCGAATCTGCCCAACGACAAGCCGAACTTTCTGCTCTTCGTGCCAAACTTAATCCGCATTTTCTCTTCAATACTTTGCATACTTTGATGGCTTTGGTGAGAACTGATGCCGCCGCCGCCGAGGATGCAATCGAGCGTTTTGCGTTGATGCTGCGGTATGTTTTGCAGTCGCAGAAGGACGAAAAAACAGAGCGTTTTGATGTTTTATTTGCGGAAGAATGGACGTTTATCCAAAACTATCTTGAACTTGAAAATCTGCGTTTGGGCGAGAGATTAAAGGTCAAATCGGAGATTGATCCTGCGGCACTTGATGTTCGCCTGCCTGCTTTTTTGCTTCAACCTTTGGTCGAAAATGCCGTAAAATGGGCGATTTCTCCGCGTGCGATTGGCGGCGAAATTTGGATTAAAGCAAATCTTGAAGGTGATTTTTTGCACGTTGCGGTTAAAGATAACGGCGATGGTGCAGTTCTTGAAAATGCCTTGAACGCGGATGGTTTCGGGCTTCGTTTAATTCGTGAAATTTTGGCAACACGCTACGGCGATTCGGCAAGTTTAACTATTGAAACTGCTCCGAACACAGGATTTATGGCAAGTTTAGTAATTCCGGTATAAAGAATTTTTCAACCGTTATGAATGTCCGCACTTTAATTATCGAAGATGAACCGCTTGCTTTGCAAACTTTGGCTGATTTTGCGAAAGAATTTGCGTGGCTCGAAATTATCGGAACCGCGTCCGACGGTTTGACGGCAGTTAGGTTGATTAACGAGTTGAAACCCCAACTTATTTTCCTCGATGTGCAAATTCCCGAAATTACAGGTTTAGAAGTTTTGCGGCGGATAAAATATCAACCGTTTATTGTTTTTACGACCGCTTTTGACGATTATGCGTTGACGGCGTTTGAATTTGAAGCGATTGATTATTTGCAAAAACCTTTCGGATTAGAAAGATTTCGCCAAACTGTCGAGCGTGTCGAACGGCGAATTAAAACTGTTTCAACTCAAATAATCACGCCAAATAATGAGCCGCTCAATCGCATTTTCGTCCGCGACAAACGAGGTTTGATTCCGCTTGCCGTCGAAGAAATTGTCTGGCTCAAAGCCGATGACGATTACACGATTATTTACACAAAAGACAGTAAATACTTGGTCGGCACGAATCTAAAAGATTTTGCGGTGAAATTTAACGCCGAGAAATTTTTGCGAATTCATCGTTCGGCAGTCGTCAATTTGGATCATATCGAACGCATCGAAGAAGACAATCGCCGCCTGATTTTGTATATGAAAAACGGCAACGAGGTTCAAGCCAGCCGTTCGGGTTCGCAAATTCTCAAAAAACTCTTCGCTTAAAATCAGTTCTCGATATGAATTGCCGTCTGCTTCAGCTGACGGTTACTGATTAGAAAAATCTTTCGGCTTTAGCCAAACAAAAAATGAATTTCCTTATTGCTTCAGCACAAATTCGGCTGAAGCCTTGTTCAATATTGCTATTTTCCGTCAGCTAAAGCAGACGGCAATTCATAAATCCTGATGAATAATCCGCTCTAAATTTCATAGTCTTCACCCATTCACCGATAAAAACGCCGTTTCACCGAAAATAATCTCAGATTAAAGATATTAGATTGTATAGTTTAGCGATGAAAAAGAACATTCATCTTGGTTTAATTATAATTTTATTTGCAGTTTCAAACGTGTTTTCGCAAACAAAAACCTATGAATTTACAAACGGACAATGGTTTGACGGCAAAACTTTCAAACGGCAAACGATGTATTCAATCGATGGAATGTTTGAGACAAAAAAGCCGAATAAAATTGATGAAAGCGTTGATTTACAAAATGGTTTTGTGATTCCGCCGTTTGCCGACGCACATTGTCATCACTTCGACGGTGCTTATAATGTTGATCAACAAGTCAAAATGTATCTCACAGACGGAATTTTTTATGCAAAAGTTCAGACCGATGTGCGAAGCGGTGCATTAGAGGTTAAAGGTAAAGTAAATCAGCCGAATAGCGTTGACGTTTCATACTCACACGGAGCGTTGACGCACACTTACGGTCACGGAATAGAAATTTACGAGGCAATCAGACTCGGTGTTTACAGCCGCACGATTCCCGATGCAAAAATCGCCGAAGTTGCAGCCAGCCGTCTGCTCGAAAATGACGCTTACTACATTATTGACACCGCCGAAGACCTCGAAAAAAAATGGCAGAAAATATTAGACGGCAAACCCGATTTCATAAAAATTTATCTTCTAACGAGCGAAGATTTTGAGCAAAAGCGTAAAAACATTCCTAACATTCCGCTTGGAAGTATTGGTTTAGACCCGAAACTCGTTCCGCTGATTGTCCAAAAAGCTCACACGGCGGGATTTCGAGTTTCAGCTCACGTTGACACGGTAACGGATTATCGAATTGCCCTAAACGGCGGCGTTGACGAAATGGCTCATTTGCCCGGTTATTATGTTGATTCTAAAGACAATCTCGATAAATATCTATTGACCGAAAAGGATGTCAAAGTAACGGTCAAAAGAAAAGTTTGGGTCATTCCCGCGCCAATGTTTTTTGGCGTAATTGACGCAAAATCGAGAGAAAAAACCGATGTCGGTTTGAAGGCAAATTTCAGTTTGCTAAAAAAATACAAAGCAAAAATTGCGATTGGTTCAGACAGATACGGCAGCACGCCGCTTGACGATGCCTTTCATTTGCAAAAATTAGGTGTGTTTTCCAATCTTGAAATACTGAAAATATGGACGGAAGACACGCCGCAAACTATTTTCCCTAATCGAAAACTCGGCAAGTTACAGAATGGCTTTGAGGCAAGTTTTTTGGTTTTGCAAGACAATCCAATCAAGGATTTTAACGGGCTTAAAAATATAAAACTTCGATTTAAGCAAGGCAATTTCATCAAAATTCCATAAAAATATGATTATCAAGACAGCTTTAATTATCTTTGTTTTTTGTGTTTCTTCATTTGCCCAAGATAAATTCTATTATTCAGTTTCCGGAAGCGTTACAAGGCAAAGTAACGTGAAAAAGATTTATGTAAGTTACGAAATTATCGGCGATAAAAAAGAAGAATGTTTTGCGGTTAAGGCAAATAAGTTCAACTTTCGCAGTAGTTTAATACAACCGACTACCGCAACTTTTTCAACCGACAATGCAAAAATTAAACCGCTCAAAATCTTTCTCGGAAACACAGAGTTTGTTTTCAAGATTACCGATGAAATCAACTTTGTAACCAAGCCAAAGCTGCAAACAGAGTTTGAAAACCTAGTAATTGTTGACAGCATCAGACCAAATTATTTCGCGCTCTACGGTGAACTTGGCGAGAAAAATGATGTGCAGAGTTTAGAAAAATTGAGCGAATTATTTGAAAGTTTGAAAAAATCGGACATCAATATTTCGTATCTTTATTTCAAAAATAATCCGAAATCGCTTTTATCAATTTATGCTTTTGAAAGATTTTCATTTTTTCAAGACGATTACAGTTTGCTCGACAAAGACTTTGCCGAATTGCCCGATTTAATAAAAATGAGCGTTACCGGTAAATACGTTTCAAACAAAATCGCAGGTGCAAAAGCCGTCGCAATCGGCAAAACTGCTCCGATTTTTTCGCAAACTTCGATTAACGGCAAAGTTGTAAGTTTAGAAAGTTTCAAAGGAAAATATGTTTTGCTCGATTTTTGGGCGAGTTGGTGCGTTCCGTGTCGCAAAGAACATCCGAATTTTCTAAAAACTTACGAAAAATATCGAGCTAAAAATTTTGAAATCGTCTCGGTTTCGATTGACGAAGACAAAACCGCGTGGATAAACGCCTCGCAATCTGACAAAATAAGTTGGACAAATCTGCTCGACACAAAAGGTCAGATAAATGAAGTTGCGGTCAAATATGGCGTTCAAGCAGTTCCGGCTAATTTTTTGATAAACCCGAACGGCGTGATTATTGCCAAAAACTTAGACGGTGAAACTTTGGAGAAAATCTTAGCCGATTTGCCAAAATAACATAGATATTATAAACTCTACTAATTACAATTTCTATTTTAACTGAATCTAATAAATGTTTTTCAGCGAATGGAAATATTATAGAAATCTATTATCGAATTTATTTCTTCGGGAGTTTCAGCGTTTGCTGACAAATCGAAAAGTAGCAATGTGCTTGATTTACGCACATTTTCATTTATAAAGCGTTCAGTTTGAGGAGTTTATGTTAAAAAGTTCAGATTATTTAATAATTGGAGCGGCATTTCTATCGTTCCTTTTTTCAATCGCACTTTGGTTTGGCGTTCTTGGTCCAAATCAAAAAGATTCGGGGATTTTTGTCGGGTTATGGGTGCCTTCGATTTTGGCGTTAGGGCTTTATTTCGTTATCAGAAGCGAGAGGAAGTAGAAAATTATGGATGTCGTAATTTTTGCGGTCGGCGTTTTAGTGATGATGATGGTCGTTGGCGGATGTTTTCTGACAATGATGCTTTCGTTTGCGTCTGAAAAGCAAAATATTGATGAGTAAAAATTATTTCGACTCAAATCATCACAAAATCGCTTCAAATTGTAATTTGAGGCGATTTTCTTTTGTCAATAAAGCTAATCTGCATCTGTTCCAATAAAAAGGACGAATGAAACTTTATGAAAAAAATAATTTTAAGCGCGTTTATCATTTCGGGTTTGGTTGGGGTTTTCCAAGCCTTCGGCAGTGTCAATTTATTTGCCGGCTTGACTTCGACAACAACTATCGAACAAAATCAATCCTTTGTTCTAGGCGAAGGTAAACACGCCGGTTATAACGCGAAAATCACCAACAAAGGCAGCGTTGACGTCGAAGTTTTCGGCGAACGCGAGAATGAAGAACGAAAATCGCTCGGCGTGCTGAAACCAAAAGACAAAAGCGAATATAATGTTGCCGAGAATACGAAAGTAATCTTCAAAAACTTGGGCAATGAAACGGCGACAATCGGCATAAAATTGTCGGGCGACACGGGTTTGAGTATGGGTTACAAGCCGAACAAACAATAAATATGAAAACATTTTTTGCAATTATTATCGGGTTAATTTGTATGTTCGGGCAGAGTGTTCACGGTCAAAATAATCGACCGCCAAAGACTTTGACTTTGGCGCAGCAACAAGAAGATTTTAAGATTTTTCGCGGTTCGCTGAATGAAATCCATGTCGGTTTGAATTGGTTTATTACTGAAAAAGAACTCAATGATTTATTCGACAAAACTTATAATTCGTTGACCGAAAATACTCCGACCGAAGATTATTATTTGAAACTCCGCGACATTATGGCGAGTCTTCGCCACGGACACAACGGCATTACTTTGCCGCAAGAAGACGGCATAAATTATCGGCTTTTTTCGCTCGCCAAAAGCAAAAAATTCTTTCCGTTTACGATTCGGATTTTGAATAATCGAATTTTCGTCGCCGTCAATACAAGCGCGAACGACAAAATAACGGCAGGAACGGAAATTCTTTCAATCAACGGCGAAACTGTCGGCAAAATCATCGAAAAGCAACTTCCGTTAATGTTCGCCAACGGACAAAATACGAGTTTCAAATACGGAAATTTGCAAGGCTATTATCAATTTCATTATCTTTATCAAATGATGAATCGCGACGTTGAGCGTTTCAAAATTGAGGTGATTCCTTACAATTCAAAGAAAAACCGGACGTTTGAAATCGAAGGAGAATTGCCGCAAACGATTTCCGAACGCTTTGAAAAAATCACGGGCAAAGCAATCAGCAAATACATTAACTTGTTGCAGTATCGCGTTGTTGACGACAAAAACAAAATCGCGTATTTGAAAATCGGTTCGTTTTACAAAGGTTTGGCAGAAAATTACGAACAGTTTTTAGACAAAACTTTTACCGAAATTAAACAGACGGGAATCAAGCATTTAATCGTCGATGTGCGACAAAACGAAGGCGGCGGCGACGGATATTGGCAAATGGCTTACGTTTATACGACGGGTAATTCGCTGACTGAAACCGGCGGTTTGCCGTATGTCAAAGGCGACAAATTTTCCTACTTCAAATACGTTGAAAACCCGCCGTTTCAACTGATGATTTTTGCCAATAATCCGTATGCGATTATCGAAAAAACAACCGACGGACGCTTTCGCTTGAAACCGCAATTTACCAAAGAAGACACAAAACCTTATTCCGTGCCGGCGAATGCTTTTTCGGGCAAACTCTATGTTTTGCAAGACGGATTGACATTTTCCGCCGGAATTGCGTATGTCGGGAGCGTGCATTATTGGCTTAATAAACAAAATCGCTTCGTTAAATTTATCGGCGATGAACCCGGCGACGATATGGATTCAGGAGTCGGAAGCGGCGGTACAACGGCGGATGTCGTTTTGCCGAACAGTAGAATTAAAGCAAGAATTCCGATTCTCGGCGGTGGCGATGTGCCATACTCAAAGAAAGAAAAAACCGTCATTCCCGACTACAAAGTTATCCCGACGGCGAAAGATTTGGCTGAAGGAACCGATGCGGAATTGAGTTTTACGGTTAATTTGATTAAGAAAAAGTTTTTGAAATAACGGCTACTCAAAAAAATATTAAAAATACTTGTCATAAAAAATATATTCGCGGTGTTTATATTTAGTTGCCAATAAGCAAAAGATGCCTCTGATTTGCCAAGTGAATCAGAGGTTGTTTATCGCCGAAAAAGAGTATTCGGCGCGTTTCGGCATTTATAACGAACGCGGTTCAAACTGGCGTTGTTTCAGTTTTTACCGATTCAAATAAATTATTATCGGGTGAAAATCTGACAATTAATAATCACAAGCAGCTAGAATAATCCGGCGTTTTCGATTATATTTTTAGATGGAAAGATTGCTTAATTGAAACGATTTAACAATGCAAAAAGGCACAAAATTCGGTCATTATACGATTGAAAGAAAAATCGGCGAAGGCGGAATGGGCGAGGTTTATCTGGCTTTTGACAACTCGCTGGAACGTCGCGTGGCTTTAAAAATTCTTTCCGACGAGTTTTCGCAAGACACCGAACGTCTGCAAAGATTAAAGCAGGAAGCCAAAGCCGCCTCAAGCCTGAATCATCCGAATATCATCACAATTTACGAAATCGGCAAGACGCAAAACATCGAATTTATTGCGATGGAATTTGTTGACGGCAAAACTCTTCGCGAAGTAATCGAAACCACAAATCTTTCAACCGCCGATGCCGTAAATATCGCCGAACAAATTGCGGACGGACTTTGTATTGCCCACAATGCGGGGATTGTGCATCGTGATATTAAGCCCGAAAACATTATGCTTCGCAATGACGGTTACGTCAGAATTCTTGATTTCGGACTCGCAAAACCCACTAAATTTTCAAACGGTAAAACCGAAGAGGAAACTTTGGAAATGATTAGAACCGCTCCGGGCGCGGTGATGGGCAGCGTGCGTTATATGTCGCCCGAGCAGGCACGCGGAAAGCCGATCGACGAACGCTCGGATATTTGGAGTCTCGGCGTTGTTTTGTATGAAATGATTGCCGGAAAAGCTCCGTTTGAAGGCGAGACGGTAAGCGACAGTTTGGCAAATTTGATTCATTTAGAGCCGAAACCGATTTCTGAAATCGTTCGGCATTCGCCGGATAAATTAAATGACATCGTTCATAAATCTTTGCGGAAAAACCTTGCCAAGCGTTATCAAACCGTAAAAGAAATGGCGTTTGATTTGAAAGAATTACGGCGTAACATCGAACTGAATTATCCCGCTGAAATGTCATCGCCGAATTTTTCGATTAAATCAGGCGCGCGGCAACTTTCAGAGGAGACCAAAACGCTGATTTATCGAACCGATGAATCAAACGTGAAAACAAACGAAGATTCGGCTCAGACAAAAATTCTCAGTCAGCCGGTTTTTGCGGCAGTCCCGAATCGCACTTTGCGTTATGCAGTATTCGGTTTAATCGGATTGCTTTTGTTTGGCAGCATAGCGTTTGTTGCATTTAAGTCATTTGTTGACAACAAATCGAGCTTGAATTCTTTTCAAAATCCGCAAATTTCGTTGATGTCCGACGACGGAAAAAGCCGTGTACCGACGATTTCGCCCGATGGAAAATATATCGCTTTTCAAAGCGGTGAAGTCGGAGCGCGAAGTATTATGGTGCGACAGTTGGCAACCGGAAGTTCGGTGGAAATTGTTCCGAAATCGCGTTTGCGCGTGATTGCCGTCACTTTTTCACCCGACGGAGATTACGTTTATTACGTTCGCGAAACCGAAAACACAAACGTCAATGCTCTTTATCAAGTTCCTGCTTTGGGCGGAACATCGAAACAACTGATTAACGATGTGGACAGCGGGATTTCTTTCGCTCCCGACGCAAAAAGATTTGTTTTTATCAGACATAGCACAACCAAGGGAAACGACACGCTGATTCTTGCAAATACCGACGGCAAAGAAGAAAAAGCTATTGTCGATTCGCTTCAAACCAAATATGGATTTTTGCATAATCCGGCTTGGTCGCCAATTTCCGACAAGATTTTATTGTCAGCCGGCTCAAATACCGGCGGAGAAACCGATAATTCTGCGGTTGTCGAAGTTTCAACCGACGGAAACCTTAAAGTTTTACCAAATTCGACGTGGAAAACTATTTCGGATTTTCATTGGAGAAAAGACGGGCAAGGCTATTTTGCGTTGGCAGCCGAAAAAGAAGGCGATCCGGATCAAGTTTGGAGCATTTCATATCCCGCAGGCGAGCGAAAGCGAATAACCAACGATACAAATTCATATAACTGGCTCGGAGCTTCCGGCGACGATAAAACTCTGATAACCGTAAAATCCGATTCATCATCAAGCCTTTGGAGTTTTTCATTGGTTTCAAAACAACTTCGGCAGTTGACTTCGGACGACAAAGGCGGAAACGGTAATTCCGGCATTACGCAAGTCGCCGGCGGTAATTTGCTTATTTCCCGACAAAAAGGCGAAGAGTTGAATTTGTGGGAAATTACGTCCGAAGGCAAAGACGTAAGGCAAATAACGGCTGATGCAAGATTCAATGCCGAACCGAAGATTTCGCCCGATGGCGCAAAGATTTGCTTTATGTCTAACCGCACAAAGCGGTGGCGTGTTTGGATAATGGATATCGACGGAAAAAACGCGCGTCAATTAACCGTTGTCGGCGATGAAGTAAATCAGTTTTCTCCGCACTTTGTTGACCAAGGCAGAAAGATTTTTTACGCTCAAGAAGAAAAAAACGGCGGTTTATCAAAATTGATGAGTGTCCCGATCGAAGGCGGAACGCCCGAACGCGTTTTACCTGAAAGCTCTGAAAATGAATCGATGTTTTATGTTTCACCTGATGCAAGTAGTTTGTTTATAACAGTTACAGGCACAGATTTTAAGACGTTCTTGCAGATGTTTTCGCTCAAAGGCGATAAAATGACAGCCGAACAAAACAGATTTGACATTGGTTCGTTGAGTTCAATCAAATGGTCGCCCGACGGAAAGTCGCTCACATATTTGAATAACGAAGGAGTTCCGAACATTTGGCAAATTTCGCTTGACGGCAAAGACAAAAAACAGTTGACCAACTTTACATCAGGCAGAATATTCAGTTTTGCTTGGTCAAAAGACGGAAAAGAACTGTTTATTGCTCGCGGAACCGTTAATAACGAACTGATTTTAATCAAAGACGAATCAAAATAATTATTTCGGCTCAAATCATCACAAAATCGCTTCAAATTGTAATCTGAGGCGATTTTTATTTTTTGAAATCATAATCTTGAAATAGTTTTACAAAATTATTTCAGAGAAAAGAATATGAACAAATTAATTTTAACGGCAATTTTGGCAATCACATTTTTATCGACCGACGCTTTTTCACAGAGCAAAACTTTCTTTCAAACCGTTGCGGGAAAATGGCAGGGAACGCTCGAATATCTGGATTACGCAGACGGTAAATCGCGTGTTTCGTTGAAAACTTTAATTGAATTTAAACCTTCGGCGGACGGAAATTCAGCAGAAGTTTTGACGGTTTACGATGATTTCGGCAAGGTGATAAAAGAGCAAGAGGTTGAAAAGATTGACGTTACGGCGAAAAAGTATTTTGCGGGCAAAAATGAATTTACGATTGAATCTGTAACGGACGGAAAAATTATTTTGCTCGGCAGCGGTCAAGACGGCGAAAAAGTCGAACCGATTCGCAAAACGATTACATTTACAAACGACACTTTGACAATGCTCAAGGAAACGAAAACGCCGTGGCAGTTTCGTCACATTTACACGTTGAAACGAGTCGTCGAAAATAATTTGCCGGCGAATGTCTATTCGGCTCAACAATTACAAGCCGATTTTGCAGTTTTCAAAAAGACTTTAATTGCCATTCATCCCGCAATTTATCGTTACAACACGCCCGAAAGTCTCGAAAAAGATTTTACCGAACTTGGAGCAAAACTTAATAAACCGATGGCTGAAAGCGAGTTCTTTGTGCTTATTTCGCAATTTACAAACAAAATCAAATGCGGACACACTTACGCAAATCCTTATAATCAAAGCGATAATTTGAAAGATCGACTTTTTAACCGCAAAAATTATTTACCTTTTTACTTCAAAATTATCGACGGCAAAATGATTATTACCGCGAATGCTTCATCGAAAAGTATTTCTACGGGCAGCGAAATTACGAAAATTAACGGCGCGGCAGTCAAAGAAATCGTCGAAAAACTTTTGACGGTAACAAAAGCAGACGGAAATTCGACAATCGAACATCGTCTGAATTCGCTTGAACTAACGCGGTTTGAAGCCGAAAGATACGCTCTTTTCGATATATATTTCCCTCTGTTTTTCCCGCTGAAAGACGATATTTTGACTATCGAAGCGATTGATTTTGCCACCAAAAAGCCGACTGAATTTCAAGTTCCGACGATGACCAAAGACGAACGAACGGCGGAAACAACGAAACGCGACGGAGTTTCGCCGACCTACGACGACGGTTGGAAATTTGAGATACAAGATAATTCGACGGGTTATTTAAAGATAGAAAACTCAATCACTTGGCGTTTGAAAACAATTAAATTCAAAGAGTTTTTGGCGAACGCATTTGCCGAACTTCGCGCCAAAAATATCAAAAACCTAATCATCGATTTACGCGGAAACGGCGGCGGCGATATGGATGTCGGTTTCGAGCTTTCGCGTTATTCGGCGAAAACCAAACTCGGCGTATATGCTGAAAGCAAACGACTTGTGCGAAATGTCGCGGCTCAAACCGATTTGGCAAAATACCTTGACACATACAGCGACGAGTTAAAGTTTGCTGTAAAAAACGGCGTTCCGGCGGCAAATTTTAAGGAATTCGACAGCACATATTTTGAAATAATCGGGCGCGAAAATTATCCGCGAGTTGAGCCTTACGCCAATAATTTCAGAGGCAAAACATTCATTATCGTCGATTCGAGCAATGCTTCCGCGACCTTTCAATTTTTGGATTATGTGAAAACAAACAGACTCGCCAAGATTGTCGGGCAAACTTCGGGCGGCAACAAACAAGGCATCAACGGCGGAAATTATTACTTTTTGAGATTGCCGAATTCATCGGTTGAAATCGATATTCCCGTCTTTTTTCAAGCACCGTTAAAAGCCCGAAAAGACGAAGGCGTTATTCCCGATATTATTGTCAAAAAAGATGCCGGCGATATTGGAAACAAATTCGATCGCGAGCTTTCGACGGTTAAAAAGCTGATAAAGAAAAATTAAACTTGCGACCGGTTGCGAAATGCGAAATTCCGACGCATCTGCTAGTATTTTAAGTGATGACCAACGAGTATAACCTCTAAAGTTCATCACTTTTTTTCAATGATTGGTTCGTTTATAAAAATTTACTTGATTACGCTTCCGATTTTCTTTGCGATCGATATGATTTGGCTCGGATTTATTGCCAAAGACTTTTACCGCGAGAATCTCGGGCAACTTCTCAATCCGAATATAAATTGGACTGCCGCAATTATTTTTTACCTGCTCTTTATCGGCGGCTTGGTTGTTTTTGTGATTTCGCCCGCAATCGAGAAAAATTCGTTTGTTCACGCCCTGATTTACGGCGCGTTATTCGGGTTAATTACATACGCAACTTACGATTTAACCAATTTGGCGACGCTCAAAGATTGGTCGCTCACCGTTACAATCGTCGATTTGATTTGGGGAATGGTTTTATCCGCATCGGTTTCAACCATCAGTTATTTTATCTCAAATAAATTCGCGGTATGAACGAATTTCTTGTCGCATTTATTGCAATTTTTGCATCTGCAAATGTCGGTTTTATTGTTTCGCTGATTAGAAAACGTAACGATATTGCCGACATTTTTTGGGGAATCGGGTTTGTTCTTGTCGCGTGGACATCGTTTTTCTTTTCCGGTAACTTCAATACTCGCAGTATTTTAGTTAATACTCTTGTAACAAGTTGGGGTTTGCGGTCGGCTTTGCACATCGGTTTTCGTAATCGCGGAAAAAGCGAAGATTTCAGGTACAAAGCGTGGCGAGAAAGCTGGGGCAAAAATTTTATTATTCGCTCGTATTTGCAGGTTTTTATTCTGCAAGGCGTTTTACTTTTCATTATTTCGTTGCCGATAATTTTGGTAAACACCCGAAATAAAGAATTTGGTGTGTTTGATATTTTAGGTTTTATAATCCGGATAATCGGTTTTTTATTCGAAGCAATCGGCGATTATCAGCTCCGACAATTTACAACAAATTCGGCGAACAGAGGGAAAATAATGCAAACCGGTTTGTGGAAGTATACGCGGCATCCGAATTATTTTGGCGAAGTCGTTTTATGGCAGGGAATTTTTTGTTTCGCTTTGCCCTTCGGTTTTTGGACAATCATCAGTCCGCTCACGATAACTCTTTTAATTTTGTATGTTTCAGGAATTCCGTTACTTGAGAAAAAATACGAAAATAACGCCGAATTTGCCGAATATAAAAGTCGTGCAAGTGCTTTTTTCCCGATGCTGCCGAAAAGATAATCCGCAATTTCAACAACTTCGACAATTTGCAGTAGAATTAAAATAGAAAATGAGCGAAGAAGATTACATCATCAGCGAAGAAGCCAAAAAAATCATCGAAAATGCTTTGCAAAACAAAGAAAATTTGATGATTGATACAAAAACCGGATTAGAAGCAACGCTTAAAATCGGCGAAATTGCCAAATCGGAAAATGTCCGTTGGGCTTTGGTCGGCGGTTTGGCAATGCACCTTTACGGGTCGGATCGTTTGACCAAAGACGTTGATATTATCGCTGAAAATCTTCTGCGTATTTCAAAAATTCTCGGACATTTAAAGCAAGGCGGTGTTCGTTACGAAATTGCGACCTCTGATAACAAAGTTTCGGTTGATTGGATCATTCGCGACGACGAAGCAAAGAAATACTATGAACAAGCCTTGAAAGATGCGGTTTTGTTGGAAGGAATCCCGATAATTTCACCCGAGTGGCTGGTAATTTTGAAATACATCGCCGGACGCTTCAAAGACCAAGAAGACGCAGTTTTTTTACTGAGCCGCAAAGACTTGGTCAATCGAAACAAAATAAAAGATTTAATTGTAAAAATATCGGGACGCGAAGGTTGGATTTTGGCAAAAGCAGTCTATCAAAGATTATTTGCTTTGGCTGACGGACGAACCGAAAGCGAAGATTCCGAATTTATTGATTCGTAGAAAAATATGACAACACGAGTAAGATTTGCACCGTCGCCGACAGGCTATTTACACATCGGTTCAGCCCGAACCGCTTTATTTAATTACCTTTACGCCAAACACACAGGCGGAAAATTTCTGCTTCGCATCGAAGATACGGATATGGCGCGTTCGACCGAAGAGTCAACGCGTTCGATTCTTGACGGCTTAAAATGGCTCGGTTTTGAACCCGACGAAGAAATTATTTATCAATCGAACAACGCCGACAAACATCGCGCGGTTGTGCAAAAACTGCTCGAAGAAGGCAAAGCGTATCGAGATTTTACGCCGAAAGTTGAAGCGTCGGGCGATGTGAAAGCCGGAATTGTTGAAAGGGCGAAGGAAAATTTAGATATGCGGGCGAATCCGTTTAGAGATTTGTCGAACGAAGAATCGGACGAAAAAGCGAAAACCGAACTTTTTGCGATTCGTTTGAAAGTTGCGACAATAGGCAAAACGAGCTTTGACGACGAGGTTTACGGCTTAAACGAACGCGATTATTCCGAAACCGAAGACCTTGTTTTGCTTCGTTCCGATGGTCATCCGCTGTATAATTTGGCGGTTGTGTGCGACGACATCGAAATGTGCATTACGCACGTTATCCGCGGGCAAGACCATCTGACGAATACGCATAAACAAATTTTAATTTACGAAGCTCTTGGGAAACTGCCGCCGAAATTTGCCCATTTGCCGTTAATTTTAGCTCCGAATAAAGGCAAATTGTCAAAACGGAAACACGGTGAAGTTGTTTCGATGACAACTTACCGCGATGCAGGTTTTCTTGCCGCCGCGTTTAGAAATTTTCTCGCATTGCTTGGTTGGTCGTCTAAAACCGAACAGGAACTTATGTCTTTGCAAGAACTTACAGACATTTTTACGCTCGAAGGAATTCACCGCAGCAACGCCGTTTTCAATTTTGACGCAAACGACGAGCGCCGTTGGACGGACGACAAAGCAATTTGGATGAACGCCGAATATATCCGCACAATGCCGATTGAAGATTTGTTGCCGTTCGTTAAACCCGAACTCAAATCAGCAAAGTTATGGCGAGAAGAATACGATGAAGACGACAAAACTTGGTTTGAAAACACGATAAACTTGATTCGTCAACGATTTTTTACGCTTAAAGATTTTTCCAATCAAGGTCGCGCATTTTTCAGCGAAGATTTTGATTTTGATAAACCCGCAATCGAAAAAAACCTCGGCAAAGAACCGAACTTGAAAATTTGGTTGCCCGAATTAGCCGAAGTTTTAGAAACGGTCGAAGATTTTACGCACGACAATTTGCAGGAAGTCGTCAAACAATTTTGCGAATCAAACGGCACAAAACTCGGCGTTTTATTGAACGGTGCCAGAGTTTTGCTGACAGGTCAAGGCGTTGGACCTTCGATGTTGGCGGTGATTGAAACGCTTGGGAAAGACAAGGTTTGTCTGCGTTTGAAAAGTCAGGTTGTTTGGAATTTATCAAGATGAAATATCTCTTATAACTATTTCGCAAAATGAATAGTTTTTTGCTAAACTTTTTTCGAAACTAAAAATAGTTTGCATTAAACTCAATACTAGTTAAATTCCATAATAAATGAACAGAAACTGGAATGATTTCAAATCTTTACATAGTAATCTCGCTGGTGCTCGTGAAGCCTTTGAGAATGCTTGCGAAACTCTATTTAGGAAAATATATTTTAATAAATCTGTAAGCCAAGTTGAGGTTAAACAAGGTGATGGAGGAATTGATATATTTGTTGGAGAATTAGGTGTTGAGCCTATTACAGTAATTCAATGTAAATTTTTTCTTGAAACATTTGAAGATAGTCAAAAAGACCAAATTAGAAACTCATTTAAAACAGCTATAAGTGCTAATAAGTATGAGTTGAAAGAATGGGTTTTATGTATTCCAAGAGTTATTGATATTGATGAGCATTCTTGGTGGTTCGACTGGAAAAAGAAAAAAACAGATGAACATAGCAAAGAAAGTCCATTTATTTCTATTAAGAACGGAAATGAATTGATAGATCTATTTAAAGAACACGGTTTATATAATCAAATATTCCAAATTGAAGACTCTAGAAAAATAGGTGAAATTCATAAAGCTCTAGTTCCTCAGCCAATTTCCTTACCGAAAAATGGATTACCAAGTGTTGTTTTGTTCAATAATTACTCAAAAAAATGTGAACCTTACTATTTGGAAAGACAAATTGATAAAGAATTTATTAATTCATTGAACTTAAATAATTTATGGGTATTTGGAAACTCCGGACTTGGAAAAACGACATTAGTAAACCGAAATTTAATCAATAGCAGTTTAGAATATTGTTATTGTGATTTAAGTCCAATAAACATTACTTCTTCTGACAATGTTCTTGAAGAAATTTTGTGTAAAATTGAAGAACAATTTGACATTGAAAGGGACAGTAAAGAAACAAATAAGATTAAAAACATTACGCAAATCTTATGCAACAAGGGAGGGAAAATAATTATTGTAATTGATGAACTATCTGTTCCAAATAACTCTGTTTTAAAAGAAATCGCAAATGATTTGGTTAAACTTGTCACTCATTTTTGTAATGTATCTGATCACGAAGAACTAAAATTTGTAGTTTCTACAATTTCAAACCCAAAACAAATAGTGGAAAATAAATCAAAGGCAAACCAACATTTTCAGTATTTAAATTGTGATGACTGGTCGAATAATATTGAAATTTTATTTACTATGTTATGCAAATCATTGAGTTTAGATTTAACAGATCATAAGCCGAAGATATTATACCCGTTAGGAATTGGATTGCGAAAAAGTAATCACGCCAAAGTTGCAGGTTAGAAGTGTTTCTAACTCTGTTTTGTAGTCTTTGATATTTGCGAAAAACTCTTCCACTTTGGCTCTGAAATACTTGGCTGTGCCGTAA
>JANPBM010000046.1:0-49390 GCA_031430435.1 Acidobacteriota bacterium | reverse complement strand
GGCGACGGTGCGAAACAAAAAAGCTGGAATGGCAACATTGAAAACGAACAAGGAAATGCCGCGCCCGGCTGCGGCATCAATGATATTGGCTTTGGCTAAAATATACCCAAGAACAATGAGGCCAAAGACCGGAAGGACAGTGGTGACAATGGCGTTCAACGGCGGGTCACAACCATGAATGACTTTCGGCGTTGTTCTTTTCAAAAGCGGTGATGCTGGCTTCCTTCTCCATGGTCAAGCCAATGTCGTCTAAGCCATTGAGCAGGCAATGCTTGCGAAACGCGTCAATTTCGAATTTCACCGTGCCACCATCGGGCCCACGAATTTCTTGTGAGGGCAAATCAATTGTTAAGGTGGCATTGGCACCGCGTTCGGCGTCGTCCAGCAGTTTCTTCAAATTTTCTGGCGATACGACGATTGGCAGAATGCCGTTCTTGAAACAATTATTATAAAAAATATCGGCGAAAGAGGACGCGATAATTACTTTGAAACCGAAATCTTCCAACGCCCACGGAGCGTGTTCGCGAGAGCTTCCGCACCCGAAGTTCTTTCCTGTCAATAGTATAGACGAGCCTTCATAACGCGGCTGATTCAAAATGAAATCACTTTTCGGCGTGCCGTCGGGTTCAAATCGCCGTTCGGCAAACAACGCTTCGGCAAATCCTGCGCGTTGAATCCACAAAAGAAACTTCTTCGGCGCAATTTGATCGGTGTCGATGTTCGGTTGATAGATTGCGACCGCTTTTCCGCTATGACTTGTAAACTTTTTCATATTGATTTTTAGGCTTGAAAGTCTTGAAGGTTTAGGAAGTCCGGGAAGCGAAGAAGTTGATTTCCTTCGCTGTCGAGACTACACATTAAATTTCCAATCGCGGACATCAACAAAATGACCTGTAATCGCGCTTGCCGCCGCCATCATCGGCGAGACGAGATGCGTTCTGCCGTCGCGTCCTTGCCGACCTTCAAAGTTACGATTCGAGGTTGACGCGCAACGCTCGAAAGGTTGCAAAATGTCTTCGTTCATTCCCAAACACATCGAGCAACCTGCTTCGCGCCAATCAAAACCCGCTTCGACAAAAATCTTTGCCAAACCTTCGGCTTCGGCTTGTCTTTTGACGGTTTGCGAACCCGGCACAATCATCGCATTTACTTTATCCGAAACTTTGTAACCTTTGATTACTTTCGCGGCGGAACGTAAATCTTCGATGCGTGAATTTGTGCAACTGCCGATGAAGACACGATTTACGCTGATGTCTGTGATTGCTTGACGCGGCTCCAAATCCATATATTTTAATGCTCGTTCGTAACTTTTACGTTCGTTGTCGCTTGCGTTTTCGGCAATTTCGGGAACAAAACCGTTGATGTTCGTAACCATTCCGGGCGATGTTCCCCAAGTAACAAACGGCTCTAATTCGTCTGCATTCAGTTCGATGTTTTTATCGAAAATTGCGTCTGAATCGCTCGGCAATGTTCGCCAAAACTCGACCGCTTTTTCCCAATTTTCGCCTTTCGGAGCATAGCGTTTGCCGTTGATATAATCGAAAGTTGTTTGATCGGGAGCGATTAAACCTGCTCGCGCGCCGGCTTCAATCGCCATATTGCAAACGGTCATTCTGCCTTCCGGTGTCAAGTTTTTTATCGCTTCGCCGGCAAATTCGATGACGCAACCCGTTCCGCCGTCCGTCCCGATGTTGCCGATAATCGCCAGAATTAAGTCTTTTGCGGTAACGCCGAACGGCAGGTTTCCGCTGATGTTTATTTTCAGGTTTTTAGACTTTCGTTGCGGCAGAGTTTGCGTGGCGAGAACGTGTTCGACTTCCGAAGTGCCGATTCCGAATGCCAACGAGCCGAATGCTCCGTGCGTGGCGGAGTGCGAATCGCCGCAGACAATCGTCATATTCGGTTGCGTCAAACCGAGTTCGGGCGCGAAAACGTGGACAATTCCCTGTTCTTTCGAGCCTAAATCAAACAGTTTAATGTTATGTTCTTTGACGTTTTTCCGCAGAGTTTCGACCTGCAACGCGGCGACTTTATCGCGAAACGGAAGGTGCAAATCTTTGGTCGGAATGCCGTGATCGACCGTGCCGACGGTCAAATCCGGACGGCGTACCTTTCTGCCTGCAAGTCGAAGTCCTTCAAAGGCTTGCGGCGTTGTAACTTCGTGAATCAGATGCAAATCGATATAAAGCAACGCGGGTTTGCCGGCTTCTTGACTAACGATGTGGTTGTCCCAAATTTTGTCGTAAAGAGTTTTCATAAAAAAATCTACGCCGATAATTTATGGAATTATAATATTTTTTACAAAGACCGAGACGCGAGGCAAACGGCGCTTTAAAAATAGTGCGGAGTCGGTTTAATACGTTGCCAGTCCGCAATTTACGTTCAAATTTTGTCCGGTCATCGCTGCCCCGCCGGCGGTGCAGAGAAACGCGACCGTTTCCGCGACTTCTTCGACCGTTTCGTTTCGCTTTAAAAGCGTCCGTTGAATTGTGCCGTTGATAATTGTTTCATTGTCGGAGTGAAAAACTTTGGCGAGCCGTTCAATGAATTCATTGCCTGTTTCGGTATCGGGTTGCAGTCCCGGAATCACCGTGTTGACCGTGATGTTTGACGTTCCGAGTTCGGCGGCTAAACATCGTGTCAACGCTAAAATCCCCGCTTTCGAGCAAGCGTCAGCCGCTCCGAACGCCAACGGATTTTTTGAACTGAGTCCGCCGATATTGATGATTCTGCCCCAATTTTGTTTTTGCAGATGCGGAATGACGGCTTTGCAGAACAGAAAAACGCCGCGAAGATTGACGTTCATCACTTCGTCCCAAGTTTCTTCGGGCATTTCCGCAACCGAAACGCCAACGCCGGTCGTGGCGGCATTATTGACTAGAATGTCGATTCTGCCAAAGTATTCGAGCGTTTCTTTGACGATGCGGTTGATGCTTTCCGCGTCCGACGCATCGGCTTGAACGGCTAAAACTTTCCCGCCGAGCGCTTCAATTTCCTGCTCGGCAGCCTTTAATTTGTCGAGCGTTCTGCCGTTGATAACAACGCTCGCGCCTTTTTCCGCCAAACTTTTCGCAATCGCCAAACCAATGCCGGCGGTGCTTCCCGTAATTATTGCAACTTTATCTTTCATATATTCAGAATCTTCGGCAATCGGCTTTCGGCTTTAATTTTTATCGACCGGCGACCGCCGAAGAGTAACTGTCGGTCTAGTTTTTCGGGGCGGCAAACATATCGTCGATCAATTTTGTATTGACGAGAATTTCCTTTGCTCTGAACGTTGCATAAACCGTAAAACTTGTGCCGAATTGCAACCGTTGCGAGTATTTTTCGGGAACTTGCACACCCTCGACTTCGCGCAATTTATCTATTTCAACCGAGGTTGTCGCTTGGCTTCCGTTGATTTCGTAACTTGCCTCGTAACCTTTTATTTGCCCGCTCTTTTCGTCGGTAAAAAAGTCGGTAAAATAGCCTTCGGGCGAGGTGATGCGAAAGCCTTTCTTTTTCTTTTTATCATCGGGCAAGGCGGAAATAGAAAAACCTTTTTCGTCGTATCTTTGCAAAAGCGGAAAACCGATGCGGTTGAGCGGCGGCAGATTCAAACCGCGTCCGCCGGCTGAGTAAGTTTGTTCGCCGTCGAAAGTTTGTTTGAACGGTTGAACCGGATTATTTAACTCGATGCGGTATTTTTCGCCCGCGTAAGCCGTGATGAAAGTTGAAGTCAACTGAAACGTTTGCCCTTCGACGCTGAAATCCGCCGAACCGCTGACAAAGAGCGTTTTCATATTTTTGAACGCCTCGCCGCCGTGCGCTTTAACCGCGCTTTTCACCGTCTCGACCGATGAAGCATCCGCTTTAACTTCGACTTTGCCGAGCGTTTCCGTAGCATCAACGATTGGCGTTTTGGTGTCGGTCGCGGTCGCGGGTTTGACCTCGACCTTCGGCTTTGTTTCGGTTTGAGCCTGAATTCCAAGTGCAAACAGACCAATAATTGCAAAAGTTATAAATGTTTTCATAATTTCTCCTAAAAAAATAAATGTCCGAAAATATATACCCAAACGGAATTGGTTTGCGAAAGTACGACACGCTTCAGCTTGTCGATAAACTCAGGCTTGAATAAGGTTAAATGTCGCAACAAACTAAAGTATGTTGTACTTTGCTGCAATTATTTTCGCAAACCGATTCCCGTTCGGTATAGATGAATCACAGCCCGAATCGGTTGCAATCTTCATCTTTATTTTACGTTAATTCGTTGATTTATGTTTCTTGTAACCGGCAAGAATCAGCGGTCGGCTTGCGAAATAACCTCGATTTTTGCTTCCGCGTTGTCTCGGTGCCGCATATTCAACAAACTTGTTAAGTTAATTTCAGTTCCGTTATCTTTCAAATATACATTTTTATCGTCAATTTAGCTTTCGATGCCTTCCGATACTATATTTTTATCAACCGATTGTATTTTGATTGTTTTCGTGCCTCTATTTTTATCGCCTCACACTATATTTTTATTATCCGATTGTCTGTTTTTATAAGCAAAAGTTATACGATTGCTTGCCGACGCTCTTTTGATTAAAGTTGTCGAGACATTTTTATCACTCGACTGCATTTTGATTGCATCTGTACGTTCACATTTGAAAGCCGAATGTGTTTCGATTGAAACTGAGTATTTATTTTCAGAGTCGGCAGTTATATTTTGCGGTTTAATTTTAAGATAAAAGCGTCCGTTGCAGTTTCGTTTGCGGCGGACGCTCGACAGTTCGGAAACTTGGTTGTTTCGCGTCTCTTTTACTTTGGTTGCTCAGGCTTTTCGACTTTCTTTTTGTCGGCTTTTTCAACGTGAACGGCACTTGTCCATTCAGCCAACTTAGTCGAATTATGCGCGTAAATGTTCGGCACGATTGCTTTTAATCTTCTCACGGCTTTCATCAACCTTTCCATTCCTTCGTCAACCGAGGCAGTCGCGCCAACTCTGTTATTTTGCGCGTCGCCTTGTTCCGCCATCGCTTTTTCAAAAGACTTAATTGCCGCTTCCAAATCCGCCAAGAAAGTTTCAGGATGTCCGTATTCTATAAAACGAGCCTTTAACGGCGTGCCATTCGCCAAAAACGAACGAGCGGTGGCAAGAAGTGTTTGGTCATTTTTGGCGGTTGAAAGTTTAAAGAGTTCGCTGATGCTTTCATCGTCCACGCCGATGGCTTTGGCAGTACGGGCGATTGGCGTTAAATGTTCGCGGAGTTCGCCGCGAGTCGTTGCTTTATTGGAAGTCCTTTGTTTGGAAACACCGGAAGTTTGAGTCGCCCCGCCGGCTTCCATCATCAACAAAGCCTCATTAACTTCGCTGAAATTACGATGTCCGAGCGAATCGACCGGAAAATCCGCTGCATTACCATCACCAAAAACCCGTACCCGAATCCCCATGTTAAATTGTCTGCGTCCTATATCACTCATCTTATTTTCCCCTTTTGTGGTTTGAATTTAACATAAGTTTGCTTATTTGCACATCCGCAATCGGCTGCAAACATAGGTCGTGTTTGTTCCGCTTGTAAATCTATTTGTGGATTTGTCTATTTGATTGTCTTCGATTGGCGTGTAGGCAACAGGATTAGTTTGACCGCTTGTGCCGTTATTCGCGGCTTTTCTGTAAAGGTTGCCAAATCTATCAAAGTCGAAATGTTCTTTGTAGGTTAAAGTATTATCAGTTCCTTTGTACTCTTTCGCATCAGATAATCTGCCGATTGAATCGTAGCTGAACTTCTGTGTTGCTTGCTTTTGCGTTCCAACGAAACTTTCAATCTTGCCAAGCTGACCGTTATTTTTGGTCAAATCAAGGTTGCCAGTTGTCGCGTCAATTTGACCGTAACCGTAATCGTACTTCTGCAACACTTGTGAACCTTTATTCAAATTTTGGCTTGTCATCTGAAAGCGTTCATTGTAGCCGAAACTTTCATTCGTGCCGTTGCCTAAATTCATTTGACTTAGCAAACCTTGATTCGTGAAACTGACTGAACTTAAATATGTTCGTTGTGCGTCCGCGACCGTTTGCAAGCGTCCGTAATCGTCAACCGAATAGTTGAAAACTTTGCCACTCGGATATTTCTCGTTCGTTAATTGTCCCGCCAAATTATACCCGTAAGTTAAATTATAACTTTGGTTACCGATACTTTGCGTGTGATTTACAACTTGCCCGATTTTATCGTAATCGTAGTTTTGGATTGTTTCCGGCGTTCCTTGTGCCGCATTTGCCGCAGTTTGGACTTTGGTTAAGCGTCCTTTGTTGTAAAAATTGCTGTGAACTTCATCGTAGGTATATGTAACATTCGGCGTTGCATAACCGCTTTCGCCTGTGTAACTTACCGATGCAACACGACGTAAACCATCGTAAGCAAATGTTGTTTTTACTCCGCGAGCATCAACGCCTTCGGTCAATAATCCTTGCACATCATATTTGTAAACGCCTGTCCATTGTCCGCTTGCACCGACTTTTACGCCGACATCATTGAGCGTTGCCGTTGCTTCAACCTGCTTTTCATTCGTCAAACGCGATAACGAATCGTATTTGAACAATCTGATTTGCGTATTCGTGCCGTCAGATTGCGTAACTTTGTTCAAATTATCGTTGCCGTCGTATTCATACGAAGTCGGTTGAATCGGGCTTGCCGCCGCACCCAAATTTCCGCTCGCATCAGGCTCATCTACACGCACAATTCTGCCCAGTGCATCTGCCAACTGCCTTCTGCTTTTGCCCGCTTGGTCAGTCGCAGTTGTAACCGTTCCGTTATATGTTGCCGAAACAGTTGTGAGGTCTTGCAAAGTTGTCTGTGTCGGTCTGCCGAATCCGTCTCTTTGCGTAACTTCGCTATATTTTATGCCCGTTGTCGGTCGCGGATCGTTCAGATTTGCAACCGTGTACGGATTATAGTTTTTCGACGGTCTGCCGATACTGTCAAACTCAACATCGCTCGACAAATAACCGCCCGCAGTTTGACTCCGCGTTCTGTAACTTGCTCCGCGTCCGTCAAAGAAATTCCAACTCGAAACACTTCGATTCGTGTCTAAACTGCCTGTTTGTTTGATATGAAACGGATAGACTTGGTCGCCGTATTCGGTCGTTGACCACGCACCGTTCGGCTTCTCAACTCGTATTTGCCGCAACGTTGTCGGATCATAAAATACTTTTGTTATTTGATTATTTTCATCTTTGCCGGATGTCATTAAACCCGTATTGGTATCGTAGATTGCACTTGTGGTTTCTTGTCCCGCATCGCCTTTTGTTTCGGACGACGGGTAATGATAATCGTTGGGATAGTGGTCGTATGTCCAAACTTTTCTGCGACAGCAATTTACACCTGCTTCAACCGCATTGCCGAGCATATCGTATTTCGTGGTTGAAATTGACGCATTCGGATCGTCTGCCTCATTTGTTGCCGTGGCATTAGAAAAACTTGTAACTTTTGTCACATTTCCTTTAAAGAATTTTTGCGGATAATAAACCAAAACCCATACACAACCGAAAGAACTGCAAACTTGAAAATTGTGATTTACAAACGGATTATATTCCCAACGATGATTACCGGCATCATCACGGCGTGTAATATTAGGCGGCGGATTTACCGGATTCGGCTGATTCGCCGGATTACCGAAAGTATCCAAATCATCGTAAACAACTCTCGTGCGTGAAACTACCGCATCGTTGACAATCGTTTTAACTTCACTCGGCAGTCTGATAAGTCTGGCTGAAACCCAATCACCGCCAACGTAACTTGTTTCCGTTCGACGCAGTTCGGTTCCCAATGTTCCGCTTGCCGCAAAATCGTGTTCTCTGACAACTGTTGCATTATTGTAACCGTCGTATTCGTATGTAGTTGCACGAGTTTCATTCGCTTCGTTGGTTGTTTCCAGTTTTTGCAAACGCGGGTTTCTTCTGCCGTTTATCTCGTTTCCTTCTATCCAAGTAAATTTTTGCTTACTCAAAACTGTTGTTGCCGAAGATTTAACCGAGCTTTCTTTTATTAATCCGTCATCCCAATAATCGGTATAAACGCCGTTAATTACCTCCGCAGGTTTCAAGTTTGAAATCGATTCGTTTATTAACCCGTCGGGTGAAACTTGCGTAACTGTGGTTGTTTTAGCCACCGAATCTTCTGCTACCGAATATGTCGTCAAGGCAGGTTGCGGCAGATCTCTGCCGACCCAATCGTCTCTTCTTTGGTTATACTTCGGTACATCCAACAAAACTCCCGTCTGAATATCATTTGGATTTACCGGATAATTGTATTTTGTCCAATTTACCCATTGCCCTTCGCTTGTTATCGTTCCTTGAACATCAAGATTCGGACTATTAACCTGCATTCCCGTTAATTCAGTTGTTTTGTAAATTATCCCGAAAACATTGGAGTATTCGTATTTATAACCTCTGTGGGTATCAGGGTAATAGACATACTTCAAAACATTAATTGTCGTCGGATTTCCCGTTTGTTGAAAGTAGCCGACAGATCCTGCGAATTTGCTGTACGGCGTAAACGGAATATCGCCGTAATAAAAACGCATCACTTCACGGTCGCCGTTTGCGCCGAAACCCGGAGCAGTAATCGAAATCAATTTTTTCTCGGTAACGGTTGCGTTATTGTCATAGTGAAAAACAATATAACGATTTAATGTATCTCTGATGCTCGCAATTCTGCCGCCGTGATTGCCGTTTAAATACGAAATAGAAACAGTATTGCCGTTTCTGTCAACAATCTCCTTTGCATATTTTCGATTATTCAGGTCTGCCGAACCATAAATAACCGATGTTCCGTCCGCGTATGTAACAGCTATATCAGTTGAATCGCCCCAAACCGACACAAGTGGAGCTAACATATAAACAAACTCTCCGTCGGCAGACTCATAAATACTTGCGCCGCCGTTTGGAAGATCGCCTTTGTGAGCCAAATAATGCCTTGTTCCGGTCGGCGAAGTAACTGCATAACCTCCGTAGGCATAGTCTAAATAGCCGTAGCTCAAATTAAATCCGGGCGAAAGCCAGTTTTGATCGACATCGTAGGTGTAAGAGTCGGTTGTGCCATTCGTCGATTTATTCCAAACACGACTGTTATAAGAAATACCGACCGAAGCATTTAGTCCGCGTCCGGGAAGCGAAACCCCGGGAACTCCAAAACTGAAATTACTGGCGCCTAATCGGTCTCTGTTTCTGCTGTTGATACTTCTCAGGTTTTCGGTTTGTCCGTTTGGCGAACCCAAATTATTTTTAGCCGAAAACATACTTCGCCACAAACTTTCGCTCCAAATGGGCGTTGGCGCAGGTGCCGGCGTTGGCGTTACCTCCGGATCGGGCGTTGGTGAAGCAGCCGAACTTGAAGTAGAAACAATTCTGCCGGGTATTGGTCTCGGCGACGGAGTTTGCGAAACAATCGCATTAGTTTTTAGAATTTTACTTCCCGGAAGCATTACTCCGTTTGAAACAGAGATTGGTTTTTGATTCGGGTTACCGTTTGAGACAACATTAAATACCGTTTTTTTCTCAACTTTACCGAGGTTAACCGAAAGTGTTGCTATTCCAATTTGCAAAGCAATCGCTTCTCCTCTGTTGACTGCAATAATGCTTGTGTCCGAGGATTTCCATTCGACAGCAAGTCCGTTTACTACATTTCCTTTAGCATCCGTCGGTAAGGCAGAAAGCGATAGACTTTCACCAACTTTTACCGTCTTTTCATCTTCGGAAAATTGAGTTTCAAGACTTTTAACTCGACTTATCAAAACACTTTTTGAAACAGCCGGCTCAGTTGATTTTTCGTTTGATCCGTCAACTTTGGTAATCATCCCGAAATTGCTCATCAAATCGTTAGCAAAACCTAAAGTAGAAGCCGCCAAAGTCGGTTGCGGTGCGGTCAATTCAAAACCGTTATTCGTATTTGGCGAAAGATTGAGCGTGTATGCCCACGCCGGAACAGGTGCGGTTATCGGCATCAACAGCGTTACCAATAAAAATATCGCCATAAACTGATTGGTCGGCAGGTTATTCTTTATCGTCGTTAAGGTTCGTTTCGCGGTCATCATTTTAGTCATTGCTTTAGTCCTCGATTTCGTGTGGTTCTGTGTGGTTACACGCTTACTGACGTGCGTGTTTCTGCATTTATTTTTCACTTTTCACTTTTCGTTTTTCACTTATCTGCGGTATGGTGCCGGAACAGGTGTATCGCCGTTTTGTCCGAATTGTTCGGCTCTCATTGTTCCCGTGCCGGATTTTCTGATATACCAAGTTCCGGTTGAAGGTCGCCAAATCGCCACGTCGGTTTTGCCGTCTGCATCGTAATCGCCTTGTACCGTAATGTCGGTTTGAATTCCCCAACCAACGGTTAACCACGCATTATTTGAACTTTGGCGGATATACCAAGTATTGTCGTTTCGCCAAATTGCGACATCGGTTTTGCCGTCGCCGTCGTAATCGCCCGGCACAGGTTTATCGCTGCCGATTCCCCATTGTGTCGAGATTGTGTTGCCGCTTCCGCTTTCAGTTATCCACCAAGTTGCCGTACTGCTGCGCCACATTGCGTAATCGGCTTTGCCGTCGCCGTCGTAATCGCTTGGTACGGGAACATCGCCGCTTAAACCGAATTGTTGGGTGGCGACAATTCCCGAACCGATTTTATAAACATACCAAGTCTGATTGCTTGCCCGATACAAAGCCAAATCTGTTCGTCCGTCGCCGTCGAAATCTGCGGAAACAGGTTTGTCGCCGCTTAGTCCGAAAGCATAGGTCGCCGGTGCATTATTGCTACCGGTTTGCATTACATACCAAATTCCGGTGCTTGGTCTGAACACACAAAAATCAGTTTTACCGTCGCCGTCGTAATCGCCGGGGGCAGGTAAATCGTTCGATAAACCCCATTGTTGAGCCGTAAAAACTCCCGTGTCGCCCATCACATACCAAGTTCCGGTCGAAATCCGCCAAACAGCCAAATCAGTCGGAGCAATCCGGGCAGGTTCGGAAACCGCCAAGAGTTTTCCGCCGCCGTACACATATTCGCGGGCAGGTTTATTCGCTCCGTATTCGGGCGGAGTCGGCGTGGCGACAGGAGCAATCGCAACACTCGAAACGGTTCCGTCAGGATTGACCGAGTTCACGACGGTTTTGCTCTCTGTTGTGTTTCGCCATTGTGAAAATGCCCCGAACGCGACAGTTGCCAACAGCAAAGTGCCGAGAATTAAACCCGGTTTGAAGAACGGTTTATTGCTTGTCGGAACGGATTGTTTCATTTCGGTTGAAACGGTATTTTTCGACGGTGATTTTTTACGAGTCATATTTTCCTCTCACGTTTGGTTGAAAAAAGACACTTCGCCTCTTTTCAACGTTTGTAAAATATCTGATTGTGTTTGATTTTGTGTAACTGAATGAAGTAGAATGCGGTTACTGTTTGTTGCATCTTGACGACATTTAGTCTGATAGAATAACAAATTCGCCCGTTGATGATTCCAGTCATCGGCGGGCATTTATTTTTCCTTTCAAATCAATTTAATCAAAGAACTATGTGTTTTATTCGGCTTTAAGTTATACAACCGACTAAACTTTCTAACCTTGCTTTTCTATTCAAAATCTTTTTCTAAACAACGAAAAACACCGCTAAGTTCAAGCCGATGTGCTTGATTTGCGGTGTATCTTCGAGGGTATTTAATTTTCATAACTTTGAGCTGTTATCCGGTTTTTATACTTTTTCTACATTTATCTTTAGTTTGCTGCTTCCCGTTTTGAAATTAAACTGCTAAATTTTTTGCATTTTAATCTTTGAATAAAGATTTCTTTATTTTGATTTGTCGAACATAACCCCTTTTGTAAGACCTTGTCAAGTTTATTTGAAGGTAAAAGGTGACTTGCAAATTAACCGTGTTTTCAACGCACCGTTAATTTGCAAATTTGTGCCTCTTATATATTTTTAGAAGCTGAATCTGAGCGACAAATCTACTCGGCGATTACCCGAATTCGATCCGCCGCCGCCAAAGAAACCGAATGAACCGCCTGTGCCGACCGATTGCCCGAATTGCGGCGAGTTCAAACTTCCGACCGGAAGTCCTTTGTTGTTGCGGTTGAAAACGTTATTGACGCTCATTCCGATAGTCAGATTGTATGGTTTGTTTTCACCGCCGCCAAAGCCGCCAAATCCGCCGCCGCGCGGTCCGCCGCCACCGCCGCCTTCTCCGCCGCGTCCGCCGCCGCCGACGGGGAAACCGCCTGTGCCGCCGCCGCGTGGTCCGCCCGATTGCGAATCGGTTGTCGTTGCGGCTTTCGGGGCAGATGTTCCGCCGAATCCGATGGTTTTACTCAAATTCATATTGACGTTAAAAGTTGCGGGTCCGCGTCCGTAATTACGCGGAATCGTCGCGTCGAGATTTGAAATACCCGAAACATCACACCATTTCGCCGTTATATTTTCGGCTCGACACGCCGTTGCCAAGGCTCGGTATGTCGGTCGTTCGGTAAATACCGTATCGCGGTTAGAATCAACGCCGGTCGTGATATTAAACGGCACGCCGGAACTTGCGATAATCGTCGGACTCAGACGAAATTTCCACGGCAAAGCAAAAGAACCGCCGATGAACGAACCTTGTTTGACACCGATTTGCGAAGTGCCGTACTCGCCGCTTAAATCGTAGCTGTAAGCAGGAAAAGCCGCCGCGCCACCGCCGAAAAAGCCGCCGCCTTCGGTATCGCCTTTTGCCCAACTGAGTCGGTAATTTCCGAACAACGTAACTTTATTGCCGACGTTTGTGTTAAAGTTCAAAATCAGTTGTCGTTGATTCAAAAATCCGGTCGATTCATATTGATAAATCGCTCCTTTGGTCGGATCGGGACGCAAAATTGTGTTGGGGCAAGCCGTATTCGGCGGACAAACCGGAGCATTTATGTTTCTCGCCCGAAGCACATTGATATTGCGTGAAACAATAAAAAAAGTGCTGAGCGTAGTCTTAAAAGGAAGTTGACGCTCAACGCCGAACGCCGCTTGAATTGTGTACGGCGCTTTATAATCGTTTGAAACTCGGCGAATTGTATTGGACGAAGGATCAAACGCCCCAATCCGCGCCGCCGTTAAACCGTTCGTTACGCCGGTTGCCGTAAAAATCGGCTGACCGAGCAACAACGACCCGTTATTGACGATAAATTGTTTTTGCTGAGTGCCGTCGAACCGGTTTTGTTGCAACGTATAATTTTCACCTAATCTGTCGTAGAAAATTCCCGCACCGCCGCGAAAAACTGTTTTCGGAGGCTTTGCGCCACCTGCTCCGGGCGAATACGCATAGCCGAAGCGCGGAGCAAAATTGAATTTACTGCCGATATTCGTCTGATTTTCGTAACGCAAACCAAAGCTCAAATTCAAATCTTTTCGCACTTTCCAATCGTCGGTAATAAAAATTCCCGCGTCGAACTGTGAAACCTTGGCAATCGGATTTCCCGCCGTGATGATAAATTGGTTCGGGTTATCGGACAAGTTTGTACTGCCTGAAACTTTACGTCGATACTGCTCTATCGGCGAGATGCGGCAAGTATTGGTTGTCGTTATTGTGCAGGCAGTGTCTAAATATCCGAAAAATGTATAGCTTCCGCCGAAGCCTTGTTCTGACCTGTCTTCAACGTTTATACCGCGAATTCTTCCGCCGAATTTGATCGAATGAATCGTCTTTTTACCGAGCGATGTGGTCGTAAAATTTGAAAACTCCCAACGTTTATTGTTGGTGTAATTTGTCCCGACGGTTGCCCCGCCGCCGGTAAACGAACCTGAAACATTGATGGTCGGAATCGAATTATCACCGACTTGTTCGCGTCGATTATATTCGTATTGAAACCGCGATTCGTTGACCGTTTTCGCGTTCACGACCATCGTTTCGGTTAATTGAACGTTGTGTTCAAAACTTTTTGAGATTGACGAGCGCGAAGGAAGCGAAAAACCGCCGACACCTTGATTTTTAGAATTTGTTTTCGTAAAAGTGTACCGCGAAACAAGTGTGTTGGCTTCGTTTATTTGATAATCGAAACGCGGACTGACCGTTAAACGGCGAGTCGGGACGGTTAGTTCTTGGCGAAACGGCGTAATCGCGTTTACCGAATTTAACACCGTGGCGTTAATGATTGCGGTATTGTCGAGTTGACGATTATTAACGTCGATAAAAAACGATGATTTACCTTTTTGAATCGGACCGCTGAGACTTCCGCCGTAAACGCGCGTTTGGCTCGAAGCGCGATTTTGGGCAAACGGATTACGCGAATTTAATGATTCGTCGTTAAAATTACCGCTTGCTTGCCCGCGCCATTTGTCCGAACCGGGCTTGGTCAAAATTTCAACCCGACCGAAGCCGAGTCGCTCGAATTCCGCCGAAAACGGATTTTGATTGATGCGAATTTCACGAATCGCTTCTTTTGGCGGAATTCGTCCGCCGGTGAATCCGTCGATATAAAATTGTCCGCCGTTCGGTCCCGAACTTGGTCCCGCCAAGGCTCGCAAAGCGGCTTCGAGTTCGTCCGGATCGTCGGGCAAACTTTCCAAATCTTTTTCCCTCAGCACGGTCGCTCCGGCGTTTGAATCCGCATCGGTATTGACTTGGTTGGCGTTGTCGATCGTGACATCTTCTTGGACACCCGCGACCGTCATCGAAATCACAATTTCTTGCTTTTCGCCCGCGACAATTTCAATTTCGGGGTTTTCATACGGAGCAAATTTCGTTGCGTTTGCCCGCACGACATACTTGCCGGGAACAAGTCCGTTGATTTGAAATTCGCCTTGTCCGTTTGAAATCGCGTTTTTTTCTTTGCCGTCGGAACCGATAATTGTGACGGTTACGCCTTTCACCGTCGCACCGAGGTCATCGACGACTTTTCCGCTGAAAGTTCCGTTCGTCTGCGCAAAAATGCTCGAACTTATAAATAAAAAACTTATAACTGCCAATAATTTTAATAATTTCATAACTCTGTACCTGATTTTATAAAGCGAGCAATCCGTGAATTAAATATAGTGATTGCTCGGTAAATCTAAAAGCCTAAACCGCCGTCCAAACCCGGAATGCTGAAACCGCTTCCGCCACCTTGTCCGCGTCCGCCGGCTTGGGCTTGCGGAGCGTTCAAAAATGCCTCAACGCCGGAAACAAGTTTGATTGCCGTAACGCGATTTTGCGTGGCGTTTGCCGCGCTTGAAGCCGCAATCGAATCACCGATTTTCAAATCGGCGAGCGAAATATTCGGAAAATTGTTCAATAAATCGTCGAATTCGCCGCGTCCGCCGGCTTGTCCGTTCGGTCGCGGAGTGCCACCCGGAGGTGTCGTCGGTTGTCCGGTATTTGGCGGGCGAACCGTTACATTTCCGCCTTGCGGAGTTCCGCCGCCCAATCGCAGCGCCATCATTTGAGCCATTTCAGCCGGAAATTTTTTGAGCAAAACGCCGTCGTTGACAATAATTACGAGCGGTTTATTTGTCTGCGCATCTTTAATCGTGATTTCTTTTTTGGCAACGTCGATGGCGGTAATTTTTCCGCCGACCATGCGGAACGAACCTGTCAAAAATTCCTCGGCGGTCATTTTCAAACCGTCGTCGGATTTATTTCCGACTGCCCGAAGCTGATCGCCAACCTTTATTTCGTTAAAGTTACCGATTTTCGCATCGCTGAATTTAACCGAATCTTCGGCGTAACGGCGATAAATTGTTTTTTCGTTCGGCGTTAAAATCAACGGTTTTTCACCCGCAAAACTGCGAACGCCAATCGTAATTTCTTTGGTTTGAGAGTTTATCGCCGTAACTTTGCCGGAAACTCCGCGAGTTTTCCATTTTTCTTGTTCGGTCGTTTGTTTTTTGGAAATATCGGATTTCGTCATCAGGTAAACGGTTTTGGCGGGAAGCGATTTTTTATCGTCCGCGACTAACCCGGTTACCAAAATTTTATCGCCGATGCCGATTTCAGCCAGCGTCGAAGCAACGGCGGCGGCTAAGGTCGGATTTTCCGGCGGAATCCGTTTGAAGACGGTTTTGCCGGATAAAATCGCATCGATTGCACCGTCTTTGGTTTGCAAACTGATTTTATTTTCCGTCGCGTTTATCGCCGAAACCTCGCCGGCGGCAAGATTTCCTTTGATTCCGTCAACGCCTTGAGCAAGGATTGAAACACTCAAAACACACATCAAACTTAAAAAGTAAATAATTTTTCGCATAATAATTTTGTTTCGGCTGAATTTTATTGCCGTAGTCTATACGCAACAATTTCACTGAAAGTTGCTTTGCTTTATTGATTAGACCCGGTTTTTACGGTGAATTCTGTAAAGATTTGTAAAGGGTTTGTAAATAAATCGAATCATTGCAGCCGTTTGGCTAACCGAATAACGCACGAGTCAACTTTTCGGCGACCGCGAAGTTAAAACTAAGCCGAGACTGACGGACATTAACGTCAACAAAGCGAATGTCCAAATATAAGGAGCGGAGAGAAAAACCGTCAAAATCAAGGTGCCGATAAGGAGAGAAATCGATTCCGATTGCCAAGTTTCCGGCAAAATTCTTTTGCTGATTATCTTTCCCGCCACAACTTGCAAAACCGTATGCCCGAAAACATACGCCAACAACAAGAGAAAAATCATCATCAAACCGACTATGGCGCTAACCACACTCGGCAACACTTTCAGCCCGATCATCACGAAAATTGTGCTGATAATCACCGCCAGAAATCCGATTCCGACAACGCGAAGTGTCGAAAGTTGAAATCCGGCAACCGCTCGCCCGACTGCTCCGGGAGCAATTGTCGTGATAAAAAGCGAGATGATGAACCAAAATAGGATTGCCACAATCCGTAACGCAAAAAATGTCGCCGAAAAATCGGGCGCAAAAATCCGGAGCGGGTTTTGCATCAAATCACGCAATTTGTCTTCGTAAACGGCAATCGCAATCGTCCGTTTATCTTCGCCGCGTTTCGGTTCTTTGACATCACTTTTATAAGTTCCGCCGAAAACAATCACATCGCCGCCGATAAATGCATCTTTTCCTTGGTAAATCGAACCGCCGATGGTCGCCACGTCGCCCGAAACCTCGCCTTCGACGATGACATCGCCGCCAAGCGCCAAAACTTCTTTCGCTTTGCCGCGAATGACAATAGTTTTGCCTAATGCAAAAGTTTCGTTTTCGCCCGCATCTTCGATTATTATTTTATCTTGTTCGGTTGTAAAAGTTGGCTGAGTTTGACTGTAAATTGTTATAAATAAAAGGCTTGTACAAATACAAAGTTTAAGAGCGAAGCGAAAACTTTGCGATAAACGCGATAAACCAAGTTGAAAAGAGTTTTGTAAAATCACTTTTTCTATGCACGATGATGACGAAATAAAATGTGTGAGAAAGCGATAAACACGACAACCGAAAGTCCGAAAAATGCAACTGTGGAAGTTTGCGAGTCAAACACAAATTTTTGACTCAAAGCTCGTAAAATTACGGCTAAACCGGTAAAAATATCAAGTATCAAATCTATCGTAAAACCAATAACGACAACGATTTGCTCGGTTAATGAAGTCCACACGGAAACAACTTTCCCCAAACTTTCACCAAGTCCGAAAATAACAAACGCAAACAAAATCAGACATAAAACAAACGCTCGACTTCGCTCTTCCGGCTTTCGCAAACCGCTGACATTGCTTTCGGCTCTGACAACCACCGTTTTAGTAAAATTTTGCGGCAGTTCAAAACTGTGAGGCGGAGCATCAAATGCTAAACTTAACGCGCATAACATCTGTTTTTGCGAACGTAATTCGTCCGTGCATTTTTCGCAAACCAACAAATGAAGTTCAAAATCTTGCTCGTCACGCGCCGAAAGTTCGCCGTCAAGAAAAGCTGAAACTTCCGTCCTCGGACAGGTTTTTTCAGTTGTAAGTATTCGATTTGACATCTGTTATTTCAAAACTCGTTTTGAATTCGTCTTTTTCTAAACGCTCGTAATTCCTTTTTCCACAAACATTTCACGCATTATTTCTCTTGCCCTGAAGAGCCGGTTTTTGACTGTTCCGAGCGGTAAATTTGTAATTTCGGCAATCTCGTCATAACTCATATCTTGCGAATGGCGGAGCAAAATAAGTTCACGATAGCCGTTCGGCAAACGGTTGACAACGCCTTCAATCTCGGTTCGCCATTCGGTTCGTTCGCGTTCTTGTTCGGGTGTCGGACGCTTGCTTTCGAGCTGAAATTCGTATGCTCCGTCTTCGTTTTCTATCTCCAGACTTTGCGTGTGATGCGAATTTCGCCGGATAAAATCAATCGTCGCGTTATGGGCGATTTTGTAAAGCCACGTTGAAAATTTATATTCGGAACTGTATTTCGAGAGCGAATTATAAACTTTGATAAAAACCTCTTGCGAAACGTCCAACGCCGAATCTTGATTGCCCAACATTCGATAAATATAGCTCACAATCGGACGCTGATAACGCCGCACAATTTCTTCAAAACCGACTTCGCGACCGGAAATCGCGGTTAAAATCAATTCGGCATCCGATAAACTCGTAACATTTTGCATTGAAATAGCTTTTGCTGTCATAACGCTTTGATTATACGACATATTTTTATTTTAGGTTTCAGAAAGTATTAAACAAATAACCGCAGCGATAAATTATCCGCGATATTTTATCGCCTTTCGTTGTTCTAACTCGGTTTTCACCAAACTTCCGCCGAAAATTGTCAACGGAATCAGCGGCAGCAAAATTAAAAAATGATACCAAATCGGGACATTATTCAGAATCATCAAGTGTGCAAAAATACCGAAAGCAAGTAATAAAATTCCTAATCCGACAGTCGATTTAAACCTTTCTTTCGCAATCAAAGCCGTGATAAAGCCTGAGATTATCGAAAAAATCGCGCTTCGGGCAACGGCAACGATTAAAATTGCCGAATCTGCCGTAAAAGGCATTTTACGATTGATTGTCGCAACCATTTCGATTTGATGTTTGCCGTACCAATCGGGCGAGATTGCCAACCAAATTTGGTCGCTGATTAACAATAAAATTATCCAAACCACAAAGCCGATAATCGCTCCGATAATTATTCTCAACATAAATTTTCTCTCCGTAAACTTTGACGCTGAAACAAAAAAGAGGAAAAGAAGTTTGCTGAAACTCTTCCCCTTTTTCGTTATTTTTCGCACTTTTCAAAACGCGAAATTCCTTTGATTACGCAACTTTTTTCTTTGCCGCAACCATTTCCGCCGAATCGTCTTTCGTTTTTTCGATTCGAGCAGTCATTCGTTTGTCCAAGTCCGTAACCTGTTCATTTGAAAGATGATAAATGTTCGGCTGATTGTGATAAATCCGCGAAGCAGTAATAATATCAGCTTTTTTGAAACCGTTCGCCACCGCTTTTGCAATCAATTCGTCAACCGTCAGTTTTGTTTCAAACGACAAGACATTACTCGGAGTTTCAATAAATTCCGAAACTTTTGATGGTTGCGGTTTTTCAAACGCAAGTTCGGTCGAATTTTCGCCGCGCATAACGTTTAGAAAATCGGCGAACGTGACGTTTCCGGTCAATTCAAAACCGATTTCAAACATCGGCGAGTTTGATTTTATGACTTGGAAAACACGCAAAATTTCGCCGTCGCGTTCCTGTAAACTGACTTCAATCATGACATCGACAAAGTATTCTAACCCGCTGGCGGTCATCGGCAAAACTCGCCCGATTTCATTATCTTCTTTGGCTTCTTTGCCTTTGGCGGGAATTTGGTCGGCGATGACGATACATTTCCCACTTTCGATACAAAGTTTTCGCAAAACTGATTGCAAAATCATTTGGTCGGCGGCAAGTTCCTCGGCGGTTGGTTGGGCGAGCGAATCGCCTGTGCGGTCGCGTACGGCTTGCAACATTTCGCTGTGTTTTGCCCCGAAATATGCCGCCCACGAATCCAACGCATAACAGCCGTAATCTTGTTCGAGACCTTCGCCGTTTATCGCCCAATCAATAAATTCGGGCAATTCATCGGTTTGCTCGATTTCCAAAGCATCAAAAGTTACGCCGACACCACGCAATAAACGAGCTTTTCGTTCGGTGTCAAAAATGCAAAGTTTGCCCAAACCTGCCTCGCTCATCGAACGAATAAAATGGCTTTTGCCCACGCCTGCACCGCCGCGAATCGCCATTACCAAACGCTGTTGACGCGGAACACGGCTTAATGGATTAATTTTCGGTTTGTTAATTTGTTTAATCATTTTACTTTCTCCTTTTTTCTACTGTTTCCTTTCAAATTTCGCCACAACCGCAACATCTTCTTTGCCATCGGGTGAAACATTATACATTGTAAAAGTGAATGAATTTTCATTGACGAATTCAAGGTTGGTTCGCCAAGCCCAATCTGCATATTCAGGTTGCGTATAATTTCCTTTGACAGAAATTTTGTTGTTTTCAAAAGTTCCGCGACAGTTCATAAATGCTCCGCTTTGATGAAACGAATCAATCCAAACGGATGTCACGGTCGAATCTTTGCCAACATTAAAAAGCATCAATCCTTCTTGCGGTTTGTCTTCGTAAACCCAATCGTAGTTTATCTTTAGAAAGTTTTCGTTGGCTTCTAAACCGACACAGGCGTTTGAAACCGATTCAATTCCCGGACCTTCTTCCAAGAGATACAGGCGATTGCTACCGCTCCACATTCCAACTGATTTTGCAAAACTTGATGGTATAATCATATTATTTTTTCCTTCTATTTCACCGCTACGCTATGCGTTTGCAACCTGTTCTTCCATCCGATTTTGAATTTCTTCATCGGAAACATCTTCGATATGTGTGCCGATCCACCACGAATTTCCGCAAAAATCTTTGACACCCGCATTTCGGTCGCCGTAATACATATTTTGCGGTTCCAACAAAGATTCGCCTCCTGATTCAACCGCTTTTCGGTAAACCGCATCGCAATTTTCGACATACATATAAATCGAGGTCGGCGAAGGCTTCCAAGTTTCCGTCCCGTCCGCAATCATAATCATCGAATCGCCGATTAAAACTTCCGCATTTGCCACGCTTCCGTCGGGACGCAACGATTGACGCATATTTTTCGCGTCGAATGCTTTTTCCAAAAATTTAATCAGATTTTTCGCGCCTTTCACCTTCAAATACGGTGTTATTGTCCGATAACCTTCGGGAATTGATCTGACTTCCATTTACTTGTTTCTCCTTTGCTTAAGTTATAACCTTAACTTTTATTCTCTAAATGCTTGCCTTCAAAGACAATCAGTTGCATCAATGAAACAAAACTATCACAGACTATCGAACGTTGCAAGTATGAAACAAGATTTTTGCAAAAAAAGCCGAAAAAAAAGAAAGACGCAAAATAATTCGCGTCTCTCAATCTCTTCATCTCGTTTTCTCTCAGTCTCTTCGTCCTATTTTCTGTCCTTGATCCCGATGTCGTCCAAATCGCGTTCGCGGTTTCGCCAATCTGCCATAACTTTGACAAAAAGTTGCAGATAACATTTTTTACCGATAAGTTTTTCAACGTCTTCTCTGGCTCTGATGCCGATGTCACGGATTTTCGCGCCTTGTTTGCCGATGATAATTCGTTTTTGCGAATCGCGTTCAACGTAAATCGCACAATAAACTACGGTTACGTTCGGGTTTGTCTCGTCGAATTTTTCAGTTACAACGGCAGTTACATACGGAATTTCTTCGCCCGTTGATTGCAGAATTTTTTCTCTGACCATTTCCGCGACGATTATCCGCGTTGATTGGTCGGTCATTTCATCGTCTTCAAAAATACGTTCGCCGACGGGCAGATGTTTGATGATGTTGGTCAGAAAGTTGTCAATTAAATCGCCTTTCAGAGCAGAAATCGGGACAACTTCTTTGAACTCGTGTTCGGCTTGATAAAATTCCATCAACGGCAATAAGTTGTGTTTTTCTTTAACTTTATCGGTTTTATTCAAAACTAAAAGCGAAGGCTTTTCCGCATTTTTGACCAAATCGAGTACAAATTTATCGCCGTTTCCGGTTGAAACGCTGGCATCGCGCAACAGCACGACCAAATCAACCGAATAAATCGCATCGTGAACGGCGGACATCATTCGCCGATTAAGCAAATAACCGGGTTTATGAACGCCGGGCGTATCAACAAACACAATTTGTCCGTCGTCGCGTGAAACAATTCCTTGAATTTTGTGGCGTGTGGTTTGCGGTTTATTTGAAACGGCGGCGATTTTTTCACCGACCAAATAATTTAACAGCGTAGATTTTCCCGCGTTCGGTCGCCCGATCAAGGCAACGTAACCGCTTCTGTAATTAGTTTTGTTTTCTGAACTCATAAAACATTAGAGTTTATAACGCTTCGGTGAACGCTGCAAACCATAAAAAAAAAATATTAGATTTTGAAAAATCGGGATTTACTTTCAATTAACGAACTCTGACCGCAATTTCTTTTTTTCCGCACGGCGATTCAAAAACAACTTTAAACTCGCCCGTTTTTTCGCTGATTGATTTAATAACATAGAAAATACGATTTGAAGTTTTGACCATTTCCGAATCGGCAGTAATGTCAATATCGTCTTTGCTGCTCGAAGTTCCCGTAATTTCCTTGATTTTCCCGTCTCCTTCGATTGTCAGTAAAATGCCTAATCTTCCGCCGTTACTTAAAATTGACACAAAATCTTGACTCGGAATCAGCGAACAGTTGCCTTTAATCACACGCGGACGCGAATCATCGGGCGTTGCATTCGGGGTTTCGTTCGGCTTTTTTTGTCCGACCACAATTACATTCGGCGAAAACAAAGGTTTCGGCTTTGGGGTCGGCGTTGGAACAGGTTGCGGAACCGGCGTTATTTCCTCAGCTTTCGGCGTTGGTTCAGTTTTTGGTTCAACCGGCGACGGCGGAGTTTCAACGGTCGGAAGCGGTGTCGGAGTCGGTGTGTTTTCAATTATCGGCGGCGGTTCAACGGTTGGCGTTGGTTTGGCTTTCGGCGTTTCAACTTGGGCAACGGTATTGACAAATCCCGCCGGTTTTTCGCCGATTTGGTCTTTCAAACCATCCGTATTTCCGTTAATTTTTTGAAAAAGCGCTTCGATTATCGTATATCTGGCAAAACTCGGTTCACTCGTTTTATAACTTTTGATATAAAATTCGAGCGCATCTTTCGGGTTTCCGTTTATTTCGTAAACCGCGCCGAGTTTCCATTGAGCATTTCGCAACCAAACACTTTTGTCGGGTAAAATCCCGACCGCGCGTTTCAAACGAACAATCGATTCCGGATATTTTTGTTGTTGATAAAATGTCCAACCTGTAATTTCTTCGATTCGACCACGCAAAATATTCGTCAAAATTTGCTTTGGAATTGTCGGAACCGTAACTGTTCCGCCGCGATTAAAAGCAGTTTGCCGACTTTCAAATAATTCGTCCGCCAAAGTCGCGGCAGAAGCATCCGACATATTAACGGCAAAATCAACGCCCGGCATCGAGGCTTGGGTCAATTCCAAAACCTTTGCCAACGCAATTTTTTTCTGCAATAAGCGACTCGCCGCATAAAGTTGTCGATGAGTTTTTGCGGCATCGGTTCCTTTCACAAATTCATCGACGGCAAGTTTTATTTCGTCCTCGTTCGGCTGATTTGCCTCTAATTTCAATGAAAAACCAAGTAAACCTTTCAACCGTTCGGCGTTTTCCAAACTGTCCGCCGCGAGTGGTTGCAGAATACCGACACGGCGTTCGAGCGACAATAATTCGATAAAAGTCTTAGCTTCGTTTGAAACCCGATTGCCGAGTTTTGTCTGAATCGAACCCGTCGGCGAAACGATAAACCCTTTTTTCAGTTCATTTACGGCTTCTTCGTAAAATCCGGCTTGAACGCGGGCAGTCGCCAATTCGTAAATCAGCGTCGGGAAATTTCCGTATTGCCCTGCCACCAACAAACTTCGTTCAGCCTCCAGCGGACGCTTTTGCAACCCGCGCGCAAGAGCGATTTGTCCCCACACAAAACGCGGTTCGAGCGAAACGGCGCGGCTCGCAAACTCAATCGCTTTTTCGCTGTTGTTGTGTGCCGCATACCAATATCCGACACTCGCCAATAAGTAAAAATCGTTCGGATTTTTCTCGGTATATTTGGTAAGTTCGCTTTCGGCAACAGTTTGTTTTTCTCCGTCGAAAAGCGAAAGTATCAAACCCGCTTGAGCCGAAATATCATCCGCATTGGTCGCCAAAAGTTCTCGATAAAGCGTTTCGGCTTCGTTCGGTTTGCCCGATGCTCGCTTCATTTCCGCCAAACTTCGCTTGGTTACAACCGATGTCGGCTCGATTTCAAGCGCTTTCATATAAGCATTTTCGGATTCTTGCAATTCAAATAAAAGCCGATTTGCCAAGCCTGAAGTTTGATGACAATTAAACGAATTCGGTTCGATAACCAACGCTTTTTCCGCGAGTTTTTTAGCATTTTGACCGTCTTCGATGCCGATATAAAAAGTCGCCAAACCCAATAATTGTTTCGCGCTTCCGCTGATTTTAGGTTCAATCAGCCGGGCAATTTCAAGCGCTTCGGATTGTTGTCCGCGATAAAAAAGATTGATCGGAAATTGCGAAATTACTTTGACGAAAAGTTGATCGGAAACAACTTCCGGCGATTCTTTGACCGCTTGTTTGAAAAAATTCACACCTTCTTCGGTCTCGTTATTTTTTAGTTTTTCGTCGCCGAGTCGGGCATACGCGCTGACAATCAATTCGGCTGCGCGGACAATCAGTTCCGAATTCGGAAAATCTGCCTTAAACTTTCGCAACGCATTTATTTTTTCCGAAATATCCGCAATTTTCTGAGCTTCGGCAAATTGTTCGCTTTCAGTTTTTGCCGTCGATTTCGGCGGAGTTTTTGAAACTTTCGGAGTCGGTTTCGGCGTTGGTTTAATCTTTTGCGCGGTTGCCGAAAAATTGAATAAACACAGCGAGACGATTAAAAATGAGCAGAAACTTTTGATTGACATAAAATTACTTCCGAAAAAAAATAAGGTTTAACTGACCAAATAATAACATAAAATTGCACTATTCAAGCTAAAGTTTTATGCTCGAATAATGAATGAACTCAATGACATTTGGGAACAAATGCTTGAAAACGCAACGACCAAAGCCGAAATTTCGGGCAATCACGATGTTGCCGAATACCTTAAACTCAAGGCAACCAACGATGCGCTTCGGGCAAAAAGTTCAAATTGGTTATTTGAAACAATGCTCGAAATTTCACATATTTTTTTGCAAAAAGGCGTAAATATCAAAATCGAGAACGAAAGTCCACATCGTTTTGAAATGAATAAAGCCGGCGTTGTCGGTTCGCTTTTGCGGTTTCAATACGGCTTAAGATGCCTGACCGTCGAAATCGGTTGGACGCGAACGCCGAGCGACGGATTTATGCGCGGCAACGCTCTCGCCTTCGGTAAAATTTCGCATTTCGGGATGTCGAAAAAAAACAGCGAACTGCATTTAGCAAAAATAAACGATATTCCGCAATGGTTCGCGGTTGTCGATGAAACACGCGAAACTCTTTTATTACAACATTTACACGAACATTTCAAGACTTTCCTAACTTGAAAAACTCAGTAATTCAAACAATTCTTGTTCGTTCGGCAACGCGGTTCTCGCCCCGATTTCACGGCATTTTAACGCCGCCGTCGCGTTTGCCGTGGTCGCCGAATCTTCAACGCTTTCGCCTTTCAAAACGCCGTAAAGCAACCCGACTCTGAACGCATCGCCCGCCCCCGTCGTGTCTTTGCAACCGTTCGGCACGGCAAAACTTTTTGTTTCGATAAATGAATCTTCGCACAATAAAAGCGAGCCTTTTTCACCCAAAGTCATTCCGACGATTGCACAACCGAAACGACTTTTCAGTTCTCGCAACGCAAGTTTTTTATCCGTTAATCCGACAAGTTTCGCGGGAAATTCTTGCGCTGAAATCAAAATATCAACATCGCCGAGTAACGTTTCAACGCCGTCGAAAACATTGTCAATATCGCACGAAACTATTGTGTTTGCTTGCTTTGCAACTTTTGCCGTTTGTCCGCAAGCCGCTGTGTCGTGCGGTGTAAAATGTAAAATCTTGCCCGTTGTCGCCGCCTCGAACGGCACGTCGTCCGTGTATCCGAGTTTTTTGTCGCGGTCCCAAATTACGGTTCGCTCGCCGTTTCTGCGGTCAATGATAATGTAAGCAATTTGCGTGCGCGAACCGGCGATTTTTTCGGTGAACGTAATATCAACGCCTTCGGTTTTAAGGCTTTCCAAACCAAATTCGCCTTCGCGGTCATCGCCGAAACGTCCGATATAAGTCGTTTTCAAACCCAAACGTTGCAGACCGCACATGGTCGTCGCAACTTCGCCGCCTGCCATTTTAAAATGTTCGGCAAGCCGGATTTTACCGTATTTTTCGGGATATTCAGGCACGACAATCAAGTAATCGACGGCGTTTGTCCCGAAGCCGACCGCGTCAAAAAGTTTATTATCCGCTAATTTGAAAGGAAATTTCATACAATATCAAAAAAAATTAACATAAATCCTTACTTAAATCTTGTCAAAAACGTTAAATTTGCTATCGTATTTTATGCGCAAGCAATTTTTCCGGTTGCTTGAAAAAATTTTAATAACTGATTTTGGAGTAAAAAAATGCCAACGGTAGCTTGTCCCGAATGTCATGACGACATTTTTGTTGACGCTGATTCCGAGCAAGGAGATGTTTTTTCTTGTGATGAATGCGGTGTAAATTTGGAATTGGTCGGACTCGACCCGATCGAACTTGATGTAACGAATAAAAAAGACGATTACAAGGATTATGATGATTACAACGATTACGACGACGACGGATTTTAATCGGTTTCGACCTTGCGGACTCCGAATTTCAATTTGAAAAATTTAATTTGAAATCATATAAGTTGTTCTGTTTTGTTTGACTTGCAAGCCTTTTCGGGTTTCAATGCGAACGGATGATTGCTTACCTTTTTCGGCTTTCGGATAAAACGCGAGAAGATATGATGCCGTAATTTCTTCGGCTAACGCTTTGAATATCGGCTCAAAGTTTCCGGCAGTGGCGTAAAGTGATTTTCCGCCGGTTTTTTCAACTAAACCGCTGACTTCCAACGGAGTCGGAAGCGGTTTTTTGTTGCCTTGCAAACGTGAAAACGACGGCACAATAATCGTGTAAATACTTGTTTCATTGTCGTTTGCGCGTTCAATCACGGTTGCGGGCGAAACGGTGTCGCCAACGGGAAAACCGTCGGTAATCAAAATAACGGCGCGTTTCGGAAATTTTCCTTTGAGAATGTTCGGTGATTTTCGTTTGATAAGGCGAATTGCGTCGTCGGTCGCATCGTAGGCGTGAGTGGAAAGTCCGTCGCGATCTTTCAAAAATTTGTCGAAAGATTTTTCCAGTTTTTCGGGCTTGTTCGTAAAAGATTGCAGAGTTTTGACTTCCATTCCAAATGTCATCACGGCAAAATACGAATTATAATCAGCCAAATTATCGGTAAATTGTTTCAAGGCAACGCGAAGTTTGAGCAACTCTTCGTTCGTCATACTGCCCGAAACATCCAACGCGAAAACAATCGTCAACGGACGACCGACTTCACTTTTTTTTAACTGTTCAAAAAAATCAACCTCGCGTTCTTCGTTGTTTTCAAACAATTTGAAATCGTTTTTTTGCAGATTGCGAACCGCTTTGCCGTCTTTATCAGTTATCGTAACTTCAAACGCGACAAGGTTTGTATCAATTTTGATAACTTCGTCCTGAGCGTTTGCGAGCGAATAAAAGGCAAGCAACATCAGCGTGCAAAACAACTTTGAAAATTTAGTTTTGAATCTCATTGTCCGACAAACTCGATTTTTCCGAAGGCGGTCGGAACGTGAAAATTCGGCGCGGCGGTCAAGGTCGGCTGCCACGCCAAATAGTCGCGCGTTTCGCCTTCGCCGACGCACCGAAACAAATTTCCCGCCCAAATATCGCCGATATTCGGAACCCTGCCGAACGCCGTCCACGGAATTTCCATCGTCAAAATTATTTTATTTTCGAGAATTTCAGCCGCAACTTTCATATTCGATCGGTAATTCCAATCGGTTTCACGTTTTTCGGGCGACCAAGCTATCGCCAAGTCAATCCATTCGCCGGTCGGAGCAACTTCAAACTCAAAATACTTTTCGGGTTCGGCAACGTTTGGGGCAATGAAAATTTCGCAAACGTCTTTTTCCCACAAACCTATTGCTTTTCGAGTCTTATCTATTGTAGAATTAATAATCGGCGGTTCTGTTTGACTCGCTTCAAAACGAACAAACAGCGACTGCTTATTCCAAACCAACCGTGCTTCGGCATGTCTGCTTTTATCAACCTTCAAATTTGACCAAGTTTTTGTCAAATAAACAGCTTCGGCGTTTTGCCACAAAATATGTTCCGGCTTATCCGATGAAATTTGATCTGAAAATAAACATTTAACGATTTCCCGATTATTTTGCATCTGAACATTATAGCAAATTTGCTTAGTTTATTTAGATATTTCCGGCTGTTGTTCGCAGGTTGCAAGTCTGAATTACTAAACTCATTTATGCCGACTTCGGCTTTTTAATTCTAAATAGTGAAAAACTTTAACTTTTCAGAATATAACACTCAAACTAAAATCCTTTGGTTCGCGCCTGTCATTTCAAGCGTCGCCATACTTCTCTTTGCATCTTTCGGACTTTTTTCATTTAACCTCAATCAAATCGGCTTTTTAGCGGTTACTTCGTTAGTATTTTTTGTCCTCAGTCAGATGCAAATAAAAATTCCGGGTACCAAATTGATATTTTGGTTCAAAGAGGAAGCCGTTTTTTTGGCTGCCATTTGGTTTGGAGTAACAGGTGCGGTTTTTTTGGCGACCGTTTCAACAATCGCTTATTGGAAACTGATTCACATCAATAAAAAAAGTCGTCTGTTTGTTTTGGCGGTAAATATTTGTACCTCGTTTGCGGCAACCGAAATCTTTTATTTTTGTTTGAAAGTATTTGCGGGTTTTGAAGGCAATGCGGTTGCCGATGCTTCGGTTGAAGTTATATCGTTTATTTCAGCTTCGGTTTTAATGTGTTTTATTTACTATGCATCCAACACTTTTTTGTTTTCGTTATTTTTCTCGCTTTCATCCGAAGCCACATTTTTCTCGGTCTTAAAATCTCATTTCCAACTAAGGTTGATAAGTTATGTCGGCGGATTATTTTTGGCTTTTCTTACTTATCTCTGTTTGGCTAATTTCGGAATTTCCTTCGGCTTGGTTTTTGTCCCGATTTCAATCGTTTCATATCTGACTTATTACTTTCAAGCGCAAACTTTGTCGCAAAAAACAAAGGAAATTCGTGAAGCGGGACGAATTCATCTGGCAACCGTCGAAGTGCTTGCCACGGCAATCGATGCCCGCGACCGGATTGGCGAAGGACACACGGGACGAGTCCGAATTATTGCGGGCGGAATGGGCGAAGTTTTGGGATTGGATGAAGATGAAATGCAAGCCTTGCGAATGGGCGCGTTGCTTCACGACATCGGAAAACTTGCCATTCCCGATCATATTTTGAACAAATCGAGTCAACTTACGCCGGCTGAAACAGAGAAAATGAAAATCCACCCGACGGTTGGCGCCGCAATTTTGGAAAAGGTTAATTTTAATTATCCGGTCGTGGCAACTGTTCGTCATCACCACGAAAACTGGGACGGAACAGGTTATCCGAGTAAGTTAAAAGGTGAAAAAATTCCGTTGACTGCTCGTATTTTGTCTATTGCAGATGCTTACGATTCGCTTCGCGGTGAACGAATATACCGAAAAGCCGTTTCCAGAGACAACGCCCGAAAAATTATGCTGGATGATGCCGGCACAAAGTTCGACCCGAAATTGATTGATATTTTTATGCGGAATCTGCATAACTTTGAAACCGAACTTGCCGCCCAAGAAATAGATTATCCGCCGGTCGAAATAACCGAAGGCGAGCCGCTGATTACAACCGAATCGCCGACGGGCAGATTAAAACAAGGTTATATCGAGCAAATTAAAAACGCCAACAAAGAAGTTTTTACACTTTACGAATTGGCGAGAGTTTTCAGCGCGTCTTTGAGTTTGCAACAAACGCTTGAACTCTTCACCAAAAAACTCGGTGAACTTATTCCGTTTGACAGTTGTGTTGTTTATATTTTGGACGAAAGCAAACAGTTTGCGACGGCGACTCACGTCGAAGGTGAAAATGCTTTTGCAATCATCGGCAAACAAATACGCATCAACCAAGGGGCAACGGGTTCCGTCTTAAAACATCAAATGCCGGTTCATCAAATCAGTCCGATTTTAGACTTTGCATTTTACGAAAATAATTTGGTTGCCGATTATATTTCGATGGCTTCGCTGCCGTTATTGGCGGAAAATCGTTTAATTGGCGCAGTTTCGCTTTATTCAGCCGAACTCGAAAATTATGAAGCCGAACATATGCGACTTTTGGAAACGATTTCAAAAATCGCCGCCGATGCCATTTCAAAATCTATTTCGCACGCCGAAACCGAAAATCGTTCGCTGACCGATCCGATGACAAGTTTGCCGAACGCGCGAAGTTTGCAAACCCAATTTGAAAAAGAGGTCGCCAGAGCTTATCGGTCAAGAAACGAATTCCAAGTTTTGATGATCGATCTCGACGGATTTAAGAAAGTAAACGACACATTCGGGCATAAAGTCGGCGATGCCGTCTTGCGCGAAGTGTCGAAAGTAATGCGTTCGCAGCTTCGCGAATACGACTTTTTGGCGCGTTACGCGGGCGATGAATTTGTGGCAATTTTGCCTGAAACGACCAACGAAGAAATTCAAGAGTTGATTCAGCGAATCGAACACGCCGTCAACCGGTTTGCGTTGCCCGTGGAAGGCGACAGGTTTGCCACGGTCGGTGTCAGCATCGGCGCGGCAACGTATCCGAAAAACGGCGAAACACTTGATGCCGTTTTGATTGCCGCCGATGTCGCGATGTATTCGACCAAAGCCTTGCACAAACAAAAAGAAGAAGACGCGAAACCGAAACCGAAACCGATTTTAATCGAAAATAATATGTTGATTGTTGAATTGGACGAAAGCCATATTGTTTCAAATTCGATAAATTAAGCAATCCGCAACCGCTAAAAAGTAGTGCAAACGTTGATGTTTATTGGTTTTACAAGATTGTCCGAAAAATTAACAGACCGCTTTTGTCGGGAAAATATCTGTTCCAAGTTTACTTTTCCCGCTTAAAATCACGGTAATAATCTTCGATGTAATCTTTCATCCAAACTTGCCACCAGCCGAAACCGAATGTTTTCGCTTCCTTCACGGCTTGCTTTTCTGTCCAATTTTCAAACCGAATCCGATACGCCGCAACGATTGTTCCCGTTCGGTCGGAACCGCGTTTGCAATGCAGAAAAACAGGCTGATTCGACGCTTCGTTGATAAGTTTCAAGATGTTTTCAACCTCAGAATTTTTAGGTTTCAACCAATTATGCAAAGGCGCGTTGATAAAATTCAAGCCGATTTTCTTCGCCGCGATTTCTTCTTTTGAAACTTCGCCGCCGGTTGTACGCAAATTGATAACTGTTTTGATGCCGAGTTTTTTCAGTTCCGCAAGTCCGTTTTCGGTCGGTTGTCCGCCGCGATAAAAATTGTCGTTGATTTTAAATAAATTCGGCATATCTTTGGTTTGCGCAAACGTTTGAACGGCAAAAAACAGAGTGCCGAAAATTAGTATCGAAGCAGTTAATCTCATTGTTTTCAGCCTTTTATGTAAACTTCGGAAAGCGTCACGTAATTCTGCCAAAATTTCTGTACGCCGCCGATTTCTTCTGCCGACATTTCGCGTTTTACTCGCGCGGGCGAACCCAAAACGAACGAATTCGGCGGAATAATCGTATTCGGCGTAACCAAACTTCCCGCCGCAATCAGCGAATTCGCTCCGATTCTCGCGCCGTCCAAAATTATTGCTCCGATTCCGATCAGCGAACCGCGTTCAACATAACAACCGTGCAGCGTAACGCTGTGTCCGACGGTAACTTCGTCTTCCAACACGGTCGGAAAATCATGGCGTGAAACGTGAATAATCGTCCCGTCTTGGACGTTCGTTCGCGCCCCGATTTTGATGAAATTGACATCACCGCGAAGAACGCAATTATACCAAATACTCGCATTTTCGCCGATTTCCACCGCGCCGATAATTACCGCATTTTCGGCAATAAACGCCGTTTCGTGAATTTTCGGGCGCGTATTTTTGAAACTTCTAATCATTTTGGATTTTTTTCGCCAATCGTGGCAAACTCATTTTAATTGCAAATTCTAAATTTCACACGATGCGGAATTTGAAATCTGAAATTATTATGACATATTCACCGAAAATTTTGGCGTTCGCGGGAAGTCTGCGAAAGGATTCTTTGAACAAAAAAGCGTTGGCGATTGCGGTCGCGGGAGCGAGAAAAGCAGGTGCCGAAGTAACTGTTGTTGACCTGAAAGATTTCAGCGTGCCGCTTTACGACGGCGATCTTGAAGACGCGAACGGCTTGCCCGAAAACGCGATTAAATTACAAGATTTAATGTTGGCAAACGACGGCTTTTTGATTGCTTCGCCCGAATATAACAGCGGTATTTCCGGCACGCTAAAGACTTATATCGATTGGACTTCGCGTCCTCGCGACGAGATTGGCGCGGGTGCTTGTTACGCCGGAAAATTTGCAGTTTTACTGAGTTGTTCGCCCGGCGGACTGGGCGGAATTCGGGCGTTGCCGAACGTTCGGACGATTCTCGCCTCAATGGGCGTTCACGTTTTGCCGGACGAATTCGCACTCGGAAAAGCACACGAAGCCTTTGATGAAAACGGTGCCGCAAAAGCCGCATTTGTGCAAAATAAACTGGAAAGTTTAGGCGAAAACCTGTCGAAAATTTTGCTCAAGATAAAATGAAATTTCGCTTTATTTGGATCGGCAAAACTAAAAATAAAAATTGGCTGGCGTTGCAAGACGATTATTTGCAACGTCTCGGTCGATTCGTGAAATTTGAAATCACCGAATTAAAAGACGGCGCGAAAGATTCGGAAGGCAAGAAAATTTTAGAATCTTTGAACGCGAATTCGTTTTTGTGCGTTTTGGATGTGGTCGGAAAAGAACTGAGTTCGCCCGATTTGGCAAAGAAAATTGAGAATTTGCAAAACGAAAGTGTCAAAGAAATTACTTTTGTCATCGGCGGTTTTGCCGGTTTATCTTCGGAAGTTATTGATAAGGCAGACTTTAGCTTATCGCTTTCACGCCTGACGCTGACGCACGAAGCCGCCCGCGTTGTTTTGACCGAACAACTTTATCGAGCGTTTACGATTATCAATAATTTTCCGTATCAAAAATGACGGATGGTTACGCAATGTTTTCAACAATTTCCAACTCGATTTTGACTCTCGCGTATCCGCAAGCGTGTGAGATTTGCGAAAAATCCGTTGAAAAGTACGCCGACGGAAAAGCGTGCGAAGATTGTTGGAACGAGACGCGGATTTTCGCCGGAAACGAAATGTTATGCGAAAAATGCGGCGCGTTTTTGCGTGAAAAGGCTTCGGAATTTAAGAACTTTTGTAAACGTTGCAACGAACATTTTTACGACCGAGCGATTGCTTGCGGAATTTACGAAAAAGCGTTTTTACGTTCGATTATTAACCTTAAAACAACGCCGTTTGTGCCGCCGAAAATTTCAAAACTATTGCTTGAAACGTTTCAAAACTCAGGGTTCAGCGATGTTACGAAAATTATTCCCGTGCCGCTTTCAATCGAGAAATTTGCCGCCCGAACTTTTAATCAAGCCGCGATTTTAGCCGCCGATTTAGCCAAAAAAACAGGTTTACTTTCAGACGAAATTTCGCTGGTGCGGACAATTCACACGGCAAAACATCGTCGCGGAATGGACCGCAAAGGTCGGGCAATGTCGGTTCATAATGCGTTCAAAGTTCAACGCCCGAAACTGATAAAAGACCAAATAATTTTGCTGGTCGATGATGTTTTTACCACGGGCGCGACGGTTTCAAATTGCGCGAAAGCATTAAAGAAAAGCGGCGCGAAAAAAGTTTATGTTTTGACGATTGCGCGGGCAGTTTAAGCGGCGCGAAAAAACGAAACCCCGCTCGATAAAGAATTTTATGCCTTTTGCTTCTTTTCGTTCAAGTAAAAATGCCACAGCAATCTTGCCGCAACTGCCCGATGCGGTTTCCAACGTTCCGCAACTATCAAAAATTCGTCCGATGTCGGGCGATGCGACAAATTGTTCAACTTTTGCCACGCAATATGCAACGCCAGATCGCCTTTCGGCATCACGTCCGTCCGCAACAACGCCATCAGTAAATAAATGTCCGCCGTCCAATCACCGATTCCTTTCAATTTTTTTAATTCCGACTTAACCTCTGCGTCCGCAAGCGTTTCCAGTTTTTCTAAATTGATTTGTTCCGATAAAATCGCGTCCGCCAAATGCCGCGCATACAAAGTTTTTTGTCGGCTGAAACCGATTATTTTGAGTTCCGCGTCAGATAATTTCAACAAATTTGCGGGTGTGATTTTAACCGATTTTTGACCGAGTTTATTGAAACACGCTTTCGCCGAAGCAAGCGAAACTTGTTGTTCCAAAATAATATGAATAAGTGTGGCAAAACCTTTTTCGCGTTGCCAAAGCGGCGGCGTTCCGTGTTTTCGATAAATTTCGGCAAGCTCGGAATGTTCGCATGCCAAGTGTTCGCAAGCTGTTACAAGCGTTTTTTCGTCAAGTGTTTGAATCATTGGTACAATAAAATATGACTGCGAAACACGCTTTCGGCATATTTCGCAGTCATTCCGGATAATAAACGTTTTTTATTTTAACTTTGGGCAACTCGCGCGTGAATCAACCGTTTGACCGTATCGCCGAATAAAACATCGATTTTTTGCGGTTCGATAAGAGCGGTAACTTCGCCTTGCCCGAAGGTTGAATGCAACATTGTTTGACCTTTTTTATAGCTTCGGGTTATGTCGTACGGGCTTCCGACTTTGGTTGAACCGCCGACCGAAACTTTTACGCCGCTTTTATAGGTGCTGACCGAAGCGCAAACATCGCACTTTGATTTAGTGATTTGACCTGCTTTTGTAACTGAGACAACTGTGTGATTTTGCTCGCTTCCGCACGCCGAACATTGACTTTCCAATACTTCGTCAACTGCATATTTTCTGGTTTTCATTGTTTTAATCCTTTCAATAATTTTGTTAGGTATCTTCCATTATACCGGTTAATTCCGATTTTGCGGGGATTTTATTGAAAAAATATCCGAGACGAACTTGTTAAATCCGCCTAAAGTATTAGTTTATAACACTTTTAACCGATGAAAAGTTTTTATTTCGGAGTTATTTCCGCCGCGTTACGCACGGTATTTACTCGTTTTATGACATCGTTTGCCATTTTATCCGAACCTAAATTACCGTCGAGAATGATCACTCCGCCCGCCGCAATAATTATTCCGTGCCGTTGACTTTTCATTTGAAACGTAAATTTATAAGTGAAAATTTCGTGGTCAATATCAATAATTAAATCCGCCAATTTGCGGTCGGAAACAAACGTCCAACCCCAATCTTTTACTTCCTTTCGCTTCATCAATTCATTGACCAACTGTTCGGATTTGAAAAACGAAGTGTCGCTGTCAACATAAACAGTTTTCGCGGTTTTCAGAATTTCTTTCGGCGAAGATTTGTCTAAACCTGCCGAACCCGGACCCGTTGCGTCCAAATCAGACACGGCGCGATACGGATTTTCGACAGTAGTTTGCGGAATTTTTTCCAACGCGGGACGCTCATCGGTTCTGACGTAACCATACGAAAAGATTGTTTTGTTTTCGAAAATTCGAGTAGTTTGCGATGGTTGAATCAACCCTGACACCGCAGAAATCGGCACGGCAAAATTTTCTCCTTTGGAGTTTTCTTTGGTTGTTACGATACCGACCGGAATATTTTTTTCGTCCAACAAAAGTCCGCCGACAAGATTATCGTTCGATCGGGTTACAAAATATAAAACACGATAGCCGGTTCCCGCGCCCGAAATTGTATCGGCAAGCGTTAAACTGATAAAAGTAGCGTCGCTGCCGCGTAAAATCGTCCCTGATGAATTTGAAACAATCGAGATATTACCGCTTTTCAAATCTTCCGGACGACCGTTCGGCATAACTTTCAACGCTGTGGCGGTAATTTTGAGTAACGCCACATTTCGGCGTTCATCGATATTAAATATTTTCGCGTTGTCAAAAACTTCGCCGTTCAGCAACTTTATTCGCAGATTATTTTCGTATTTAACCAAATGCAAAGCGGTCAAAATATAGCCGTTTGCGTCGATAATAACACCCGAACCGACTGCGGTTTCCGTGCCGTTTGCAACCGTATAAATTGTAACGACCGAATCAAACGGCGAATCCGCTTTGCCTTGAGCCGAAATAATTTGACTGAAAACCAATGTCAAAATTACCGAAAGAATGTTAATTACGCCAAGTTTCAAAATGTTATTTTTCATAATGAAATCAGTTTGACGCAGCTTTCAGACAAGGTGCGAGCGATTGTTACACTTTCCGCAAGTGTCATAGTCGGCAAATGAAAAGTGAAAAGCGGACACCGGCACCGCTAAAATCCGCTTTCCGAATTCTGTTTTACTGCCTTTTGCTACTGAATACCGATTTTGAAACTAATGTCCAAAGCCCGCGCGGAATGCGTTAATTTTCCGACGCTGATTAAGTCCACACCGACTTCGGCATAACTACGGACGGTTTCCAAACTCATTCCGCCCGATGCTTCAATCAACACATTTTCGTTCAGATTGCGCGACATTTCCACCAACTTTTGCGCTTCTTGCGGCGTTTGATTATCAATCATAATAATATCGGCACCGGCGGTGATTGCTTCGCGGAGTTGATGCCAATTTGTAATTTCAACTTCGATTTTGTGCAAATGTCCGACGTGATTTTTCGCCGCCGAAACTGCTTCTTTGACACCGCCCGCAAGTGCGATGTGGTTGTCTTTTATCAAAACGCCGTCGTCCAAACCGAGTCGATGATTTTTTCCGCCGCCGACCGTAACCGCATATTTTTCCAACATTCTGAGTCCGGGCGTAGTTTTTCGCGTGTCAACAATTTTGGCGTTTGTGCCTTCGATTGCTTTCACATATTGGCGGGTCAGCGTGGCAACGCCCGACATTCGCTGAATCAAATTTAACGCGACTCGTTCGCCGCTCAGTAAAACATCGGCGTAACCTTTCATGGTCGCAAACACGGTTCCGGCGGTAACTTCGTCGCCTTCGTTATGCAAAATTTCGAGGTCGGGCGATTCCGAATCGAGCTGTAAAAACACGGCTTCGGCAACCTGCAAACCGCAAATTACCAAGTCTTCTTTCGCTAAAAATTTACCGATTCCGCGAACGTCGGGCGAAACGGTTGATTGCGTGGTGATGTCGCCGCGACCTAAATCTTCGCTCAAAAATTCGCTGATGCTTGCCAACAAATCGCTGTTTTCAAATAAGTTCATAACGAATAAATTATCATAATTCATCGATTTTTAACAAAAAAACTTCTTGAAAAGCGGACAACTTGATGTATTATGTTTTTCATCTGAAAGATTTACCGGAGTAAATTATGGCAAAGAAAGTGATTTTTTCGATGCTTTTGATATTGGTGTTTTTACAAATTGTTTCCGCTCAACAGCCGGCGGAAAGTAAAACCGTGTCGCCGTGTAAAGTTATTGTCGGCGGAAAAGCGATCGATTTACCGATGCCGATTTACCCGAAAGAAGCGAAAATTTCAAAGGCTTTCGGCAAGGTTGAAATCAAAATTTTGATCGACGAAAACGGTGATGTGGTTTCCGCCGAAGCAATTTCCGGCAACCCTTTGTTGTTTAATTCGGCACTCGAAGCTGCCAAGAAAGCGAAATATATTCCCGCAATGTGCGACGATAAACCCCGCAAAACAGACGGTTTAATCGTTTATAATTTCGCCCGAACTGAAAATACCGAATACTTTATCGCCTCGAAAATTGAAGATTTTGCCGATTTGAAACGTAACGACAAGTTTTACGAAGCAGTTTTGAATCTGTCGGAAAACGACAAAATCGCGTTCGGTTTGCCCGACAAAAACTTTCACGGCGAAAAAACTTTGACACGCGGCGAGTTTGCCGAATTTTTACGCAAAACGCTCGATTTATTGTCGAATCGGGCGACACTTGCGGGCATAAATCCGAAGGAAATTCGGCTTTATAAACCTTTTAACAAAAATAAATTAGCGAACACGAACGAGATAAAAGATTTCGACGATTCACAACCTTTCGCGGATTCCGTCAGAGTTTTGTTGGAAACATACAACATTGCCCTGGTCAACGAAAACAAAAATTTCAACGCCGATTCCGTTGTTTCAAACAACGAACTTATCGAAATTTGGCAAGAAATTTTCGGCGAAGAGGCGTTGCCCGTCAACTTTCCGAAACTCAAAATTGACACGCGACTGTTTACACGCGGCGAATTTGCGATATTTTTGAACGAAAGTTTAGAGGTTTTGACCTACAAAGTTTTGCCGAATTAGCTGCGGAAAAACTGAAAGCGGCTTAAAGTTCATAACTGACCGAATGTTGATTTCAAACGCGATTACCGAAAATATGACTTTGGTTAGTGCGGACGCGAAGCAGTTAAACTTTTGCAGAGTTGAAATCATCCTTGACAAATGAAATTTTGCGTCTATAATGGTTTCCACAAAGCATTTTCACGATATTTTTTTCAAGCCCAAGGAGAACTACCATAGTGAGTGAAACAGGACACGCCAAAAACGCGGCGAATTTTGAGATTTTAACCAATGTTGTAACCACACTCGGTTCGGCGCATAACCCGACAAACGATGAACTCAAACTTCCGAATTTGATTTCCATACTAAATAGTGCAAAATCATCGCAGTCTTCTATCCAAGAAGTTTTTTCGCAGTGGAAAGATACCACCAACCAACGCGAGATTGCCTTTGATGCAGCCGAAAAACTTTCGACTCGTGCCGTCAGCAGTTTTGCCGTCAGCGGTGCAGATTCACTTGACTTAACCGATGCAAAAAGTTTTGTCCGTAAGATGCAAGGCAAGCGTGCGAAGGCGAAACCCGAACCGAAAACCGCCGGCGAAGCAATCAAAACACATTCCGCATCGCAAACAAGTTTCGACAATAAAACCGAACATTTCGCCCAAGTCGTCAGTATTTTGGCAAATAATCCGAAGCATAAACCCAACGAAGAAGACTTAAAAACCGATTCATTAAACAACACCTTAAACGATTTACGCACCAAAAACACGGCGGTCGTCAATTCAAGTGTTTCACTCGCCAACCAACGCATCAACCGCAACCAAATCTTATACAACAACGATCACGGCTTAGTAAAAATTGCCCAAGATGTAAAGACATATATTAAATCAGTGTTTGGTGCGGCAAGCCCGCAATATAAGCAGATTAGCGGTTTGGCGTTTAAGAAAAATGCGAAATGATTTGCTAAAAAATAATAATAAATAAAAATATGAACTCTACATTTTTGAGCGTAGCCAAAGCTGTATTACAGTTTGAGGTTGATAACAGTTCTTTACAATCTGAAATTCAAAAAATTATTTCTAGAAACATGTTCTGGAAAAATATCTATACCAAAAGAACTGCGGAAGAAGAAACTTTTTTGAATTATCTTACAAGCGATGCCAGTATTTCTATTGTCACAGGACATGTGGGGAGTGGGAAAAGCACATTTATTCGTAATTTCTTTGAAAATACTAAAGATTGTTTTGGACTTATTATTGATATGAGAAAACAAGACGCTGCTTTGATAAAATATGGCGAAACTCCTGAATCAGTAAAAAAAGCAATATTTGGAATTATAAAAGAATCCTTTTTGAAAATTATAATTGAGAATTTTCAATACGCAATTTTTAAAGGTGAGAATTATGTGAATTATACTTACAATGCAGAATTTGAGTCTGATGAAACTTTTGAAAGTGTACGAGATCATTTCCACTCCGAACTCAACGCTAGAAAAAAATTTGCAACAGAAGTATTATGCCGACCTCCATTTAATGATGCAGTCAGAGAGTTTCACGCAAATTTAGAGATACCAGAAGGATTAGAAAAAGACGCTCATAAAGAACAATTATTCAAATTATTAAATGAGAAGAAAACAAATGAACTTATTAATTTGCTAGATTGCGAACACATTGTTTCAATGTTCTTTCATTTAGGCAGAAATGGAAAAACCTTTGTAATGGCGATAGATAACGTGGATAGATTGGATTTAACACTCATTAAAAGTATCTTATTTGACAGTCTTGTAGATATAACGCAAAGCATTAATAGAAATTTAGAATTTCCGTTTTCACAAGTTGGCAAAATATCAATCAAAACAGTTTTAGCTATAAGAGACGAAAATATTAAAAGAATTAAGATTGAAGGTGCAGGAGCAAAAAAAATTCGACTAATACCGCTTGGTGAGAATGATTATAATATTATTGATTTGAAATTAAATCGTAATGAAACTATAAATGAGACGTTTGTATTTGAAGTTCTTGATAAAAGAATAAAGTTGTTGGAGCAAATTTGTATCAATCAATTCAATGATGAGGAAATACTAAAAGATTTAAATTTATTCAATAAAGTAACTAATTCCGTTTGGATTGATAAGTCACTTCAAGTTTCACATTCACTTAATATCAAAAATTTATGTAATGAGAGTTTAAGGTTGATTTTTGACACAGTAATAGCTTCTGCAATTAAATTAACTGATCACTTAAAAAGTAAGTGTCATAATGATGAAGTTAGATTGTTAGAAGGGATTGATACTCAGTTGTTAAGAGGAGTTATAATTCAAAATCTTTGGGAGCAAGAATCAACAAAACACCTGATGCCAATACTAGCTCAGAGCATCAAGAAGGAGTCAATTGACGAAAAATGTTGTTTCTATAGACTTCTCTTAATTTATTTAAACAATCAAACTAGCGGAAGATATTTTAAAGATCTTGTTACTGACTTTCAACTTATATTCAATGTCAACACAGAGGAGTTAAGAAAATATGTATTTCATTTATACCAATCTCAAGCTAAACAAGGGGAACTTGTTACCATATATCAAGATACTGCAATAAACACAATATTAAGTCAAAATTTTGTTGAAATAGAGAAAAATTATGAAAATATTAAAGATGATGCACTCATTAGATTAAATGGAAAAGGTAAAGTTTTTTTTGAATCAATAATGATAAGTATTGATTTTTATGGAATCTTGTGCAAGCCAAATAATAGTCCTTTAGAAATCAAAGTCTTGAGAGAGATGGGAATTGATGAGGCTCTTAAATATGTAGAAGGAATCTTTAATTTGGTAAAGAATCAAACCCAAACCCATATTCATATTTGGGCTAACTCAATTGCACCTAAAATAGAATCTGAGGTAAAAAAACTGCCAGAGGGCAGTATTTGGAAATATTACCAAAAAAACTTTTCCGCGACAGAAAGTTTTTTTATGGAGCGAGTTTGCAGTTCACATGAAGCTAGTATTAAAAATTATCTTACAAACTATATTTATCGTCCTGAACGATTCTTCATTTCAGAATTAGAAATTGATGAAATTCAAAATGAAAGAGGATTAAATACTGAATTAACGAACTTAGTGCCAAGTGATTTTCATGATGATTTATTGGAAGAGAGATTCAATGATTTATCAATTAGTAAAGGTCATCAAGTAAGAAGGATTTGGAATATCTATAAAAAATATAAAGATCTAGGCAAAACACTACTACATGAGAGAAGTAAATATTAAGTAAAATGGAGCTAAAAGATATTCTCGACAACGAAAAAATTATTATCGCGGCTATTACAGCAGTTAGTGCTTTTGTTGGTAGTTTTATATCAACTTTTCTAACTTATCGTATTAAAAACAAAGAAGTAAAGTTTTCTATTCAAAAAGATAAGCGAGAGGTGTTTAATACAAATATTAATCCAAAATTTGAACTATTATTGCAATATCTTCAAAACTGTAACAAATTAATATATGAAAAAACTTTTACTAAGCCTGTGGTTGATATTTATAAGGCAATTGATTTTAATCTAATTAAATCAGCCTGTAGTGAACTCGAGTTAAAATATGGACAAGACTGGTCATTCTATTTTATTTTATTAAACGAAAAAATAAAAGAATCTTTTGAATCTGCAAATATTGACACTAAATATATTGATTTAATAAGTTCCATGGAAGACGCTTTAATATATTTTCAAAGTCATCAAAAAAATAATGCTGACGCAGGAAATATTAGGATACTATTGTGGAGATTTAAAGCAAAAAAGCAATTCAACCTCCAAGAAAAACACAGATTATTGTTAAATAGTGACAACTTAAAAAAAACGTTTTAACTTTTTTCTTGAAAAAAATCTTCATCCGCTCAAGCCTTTCTTTTAACTGTCAACGTTTCCACTCGCGGCAATTCATAAAACTAAAACACTTTCAACAAATATAGTAATGATGTTAAAATTATTTTCTGAGGGAAAGATTATGTTTGGAGTTGTAGATTTAGAAGCCGTTAAATCGGTTGATATGCCAAACGGTAACGCGGTTAAAGATACTTGGCTTTTGCGTCTGCCGAAAGATATTTGCGACAGAGAAGGTTTTGCCGATGGTACGCTGGTTAGTTTAACCGTTAAAGACGGCGGAATTCAAAGCACGTTTATTCGTCCGCCACGCGAGGACTTACAGGAAATAAGCCGAAACATTTTAGAAAAAGACCGCGAACTTCATCGGAGGCTCAAAGAAATTGGCGATTGATAACCCGATTTATCTTGAGTTTGACGAAGCGGTTTGGCTGCATTTTGAATTGAAGCAACTTCCTAAGTCCGTTTGCGGACAAAAGCGTAAAGCTACACGCGTGAGCGTGTAGAAATTTGACGCAAAAAACCGACAGCCTGTTTGCAGGCGGCAGAAAAATTCTATCATCCGCAAACGGACTCTGAATCATTCTTTGTCAGAACTACAGGTTTCGCGGTGCTTCACCTGTAGCTTAACGCTATCGTCCGCAAACGGACTAAGTTTGTAAAGATTTCTATGGTAATTTCACCTTCGCAATTCGTCATTTCGCTTTAGCAAGTTGTGAATTTGCAGTCGCAACTCGTGAATTAGCTCCTGCAAGTTGTGATTTCACTTTAGCAACTTGTAATCTTGCAGTAGCAAGTCGTGAATTAGCTTCTGCAAAGTGTGATTTACCTTTAGCAACCTGTAATCTTGTAGTCGCAACTCGTGATTTAGCTTTAGCAAGTTGTAAATTCGCAGTCGCAAGTCGTAATTTTGCTTTAGCGATTTGTTAATTCACAATCGCACTTGGTTATCACGCAATCGCCTTTTATTTTCCACTTTCCATTTTCCATTATCCATTTCCTAACTCGTCAACCTTCGATAAATACTCGGCAATCTCTCCGGCAAACTCAACACATCATCAATAATCGTATAGCCGACATTGCCGTATAAATCCTTTAATTCCCGGTCCGATTCGCGGTCAATTTGAAAAGTGTTATAATTATTACCGATGATTTATCAACCTCAAAACATAAAAATCAGTTGCTCAAACTTTATCCGAAAATTAATTGAAAATGTTATCGGGCAAAGCGTTTCCGATCCGGAAATTGCTTTGCTTGTCGGAGCAATCGACGGCTCAACGGTTGAAATTTCAGAGTATGCAAACAATACTTTCCTCGCCCAAATCAAGCATAAATATATTTTGGAGCAAGTCCGCATTTTCGGGAAAACAACGGATAATGTGCTTTACATCAAAAATGAAGTTTTTCAAACTCAGCCTGACAGCCCGAAGAAAATAGGTTTAATTTCGTTGGCGAGAGAAATTTTCCAAGCCGAAAAATTCAAGTTTGCTTATATCCGAACTTTTGCCGCAGGGAAAAAAGACCAAGGAAATATCGGCTATTACGTTTGGGCAAGATTCGGCTTTAACGCACCTTTAACCCAAAAAGAAAAGGCAAAACTTCCCGATTCGCTGAAAACTGCCGGCGATTTGAACGAATTATTCAAATTAGGCGGAAAATTTTGGTGGTGGCAAAACGGCTCAGGTCGTGATATGATTTTTGAGTTAGACAAGGGCAAAACGTCTTATCAAATTTGGCAGACTTACTTGAAAGAAAAAGGAGTTTTATGACAAAAACCGAATATAACAAAATGTTAGCCAAAAGCGGCGGGATTACTGATTCCGACAATAAAAAATCTGTCGAAAATCCGCCGCAATTAGATAAAAAAGACGAAGCCATTTTGGATAAAGCGTGGCAAAACAACGTAAAATCTTCTAAACACAATCGAAAACCTCTTGCCGCTTAGTTGTGAAAATCACAACTTAACCAAGATGCTTTTCAATTCTTCAACCGCCGATAAATATTCGGCAATCTCTCCGGCAAACTCAAAACATCATCAATAATCGTAAATCAGATTTAAGCCAAAACAATTTCGCCAATCTCGTGAGTTTTCGGGCGATACTGTTCAATTACCTGCAAAGTTTCATCGGCAAGCGGCAGGACTAAAAAATAATCGAGCGGATAGATTGCGGTTTCGCCGTCTTCATCAATGACGCGGACTTTATCGCCACGCAGACCGATTTTGTAAATCTTCATCGGAATCAACAATTTGTCGTCATCGGTTTCTAAACAAACGGCTAAAACTTCCTCTTTTTTCGGACGTTCGGCGACAGAAACGGTTGTTTCTTTGGCAAAGTTAAATTCTCCTAAATCATTGTTATTCATTATATTTGCTCCAGCCACGCTTGCAAAACTCTTTTCAAAATTTCGAGTTCATTTGCGTTTAAATCATTCTTTTCATTCTTCGGGTAAATGTCCAAAAGCAAAATTCTTTCGTTGCTGACGGCGTAGTAATAAATAATTCTTGCACCGCCGCGTTTGCCTCTGCCCGAAGCCGACCAACGCATTTTGCGAATACCGTTAGAACCTTTGATTATATCACCGTCATCGGGATGTGTGCACAAAAATAATTGTAACTAATTGACGATTTCTTCGTCTAAAATTTTTGACGCTTGACGAACAAATTTCTCGGTTTCGGTGAAAGTGAAGTAAATCATAATCGCATAAATCTAACATTTTCAACGCAAATCTATCAAGGCTCAACTCGTCAACCACCGATAAATATTCGGTAGTTACTCAACATATCATCAATAACTATACAAATAAATCATTTCTAAATACACACAAAGTATGTATAATATGAAGATGATTTGGGATGAAGACAAACGAGATAAAGTTATCCGCGAACGAAACATTGATTTTGCAAAACTTTTAGACATTTTTAACGATTCGTTTGCAGTTGATTTTCAAGATTTAGAGCATTCCACATCAGAAGAAACTCGTTATAAAATTATCGGAATGACCGCATATTACGGGTTAATTACTTTGGTTTATACAATTTCCGAAAACCAAGACAGATTTATCACCGCTTGGAAATCGGACGAGTGGGAAACAAACGAATATGAACAAAACACAAAGTGGTAACGAATTAAAAACGTCTGCCGAAGCAACATCAAAAGGCTTAAAGCGTGTCAACGGCGACCATCGCAAACATCTGAAAAATTTAACTTTGAAAGATTGCAAAAGCCGCGTGAGCATTATGCTTGATGCTGATATTGTCGAGTTTTTTAAAGAACAAGCCGCCAATAAAGGAAGTCTGCCTTATCAAACCCAAATAAATCAAGCGTTACGCCAATTTGTCGAAAATGCAGATCAGCCGAAAAACGAAGTAATTACGATGAATATGCTCGATAATCCGGCTTTTATTTCGGCGTTGGCGGAAAAGTTGAAAGTGGCTTGAAGTTATATGATTGACCGAATGTTGATTTCACAAGAGATTACCGAAAATATGACTTTGGTTTGGAGGAAACGCCGACAACTTTTAAAACACAAAGAGCGTCACTTTTAGTAAGTAACGCTCTTGCTTTCTGAGCTAGACCTAACTCAATATGACTTATCACTCAACCACGTGTTTGGTGAACGACTTGAGTCAAATTCCCTTGCGAAGCGACTTTTTGAGAGAGGATCAAACCTCTTATTTTAATTTCTTTCCAAAACTCTTCATCGCAAAAATGACATTGTGAGAGATGATCGTCAAAGTCTTCCGTCTCTTCCTTTGATAAATGTCCACCTACATAGTCGTCAAGTAAATTACCAATTTTAGTATTTGTGCAACTATTTTTCGTTTCTAATTCGCAACCTAGGCGAACTGCCAATGATTTTTCCATAATAATGTCCTCTTTCTTCCCTGAGCAATTAGGCTCGTGCGGAACTTAATTGCTCAGGTTTACAGTGGTGTAATTTTTCTTATCGTAAAACAAACTAGAGCCCAGATGTGAAATATTTGTTTAGAAATTTTCTGCCGCGTCCTTTTCTGTCTGAGTATTGATTAATTGAAATATCAAGTTTTTCTTTAATCTCGTCAATTGAATAACCAACAACCATACTCAACTGGCAAACTTCAAATGCTTCATAATCAGCTTGCCTGAGTTTACTAAATGCGTCTTTGTACTCAATATCATGTTGCTGTCGCGGCTCGTTAAAAGTATCAGCGTAGTTTTCATCTAGTTCTTCATGACCGCAATGTTTGCTTGATTTTCTAATCTCATCAATACAAATACTTCTAGCAATAGAACGAACAAATGGTTCAAACTCGCGGATTTCAACATTTGTGGTCATTAGTCTTGACCTAATTTCATGTTCGACTATCGCGGAGGAGTCAAATGTCGAACATAAGACTGGACCGAAATACTTTCTCCATGTATTTGAACTGACTCTTTTAATAATTTCTTCAGACTCTGGGCTGAAAGAAACCTTTACACCATCTTCCATGTCAATTATTTCTCCTTTACATAATTATAGTTTTCACATATCCGGGCGGACAAAACGAACTTTTTGACCGTAACTCCTTACTTAAATCAATCAAAATAGATTCAAATTCTTCTTGTATTCCTGGCGGCTTATAAAGTCCGCAGGAAATTATGTTTACCGTTAAAAAAGATTTTTCGTAGTCTTGCATTTTATTACATAACTCCTCACTTAATTTTTATTTTTAATTTAAAGGAAATATATCCCTTATTTATATAGACGTAAGATGTGGGAGAAATTTTGTGAATTATTTTATTTTTTTTTCAAAAAATTAAAACAATGAAAATTTTCTAGTCAATTGGCTTAACTCTTCCGCTTTGCCATACAATCCAACGCCAAAATACTCAAGGTCAATTTCTTTAGTCTCTTTCGTTTGTTGCAGTTGATTTTCCGCAGAAACTCCGAGCATTTTATCAACGAAATCGTTATATTTTATTCCTTGCTGAACAGCTAAGTTGCGTAATGTCCGAATTTGGTTGCCATTTTTTGACTTCAAAATGATAAATGGATAGTGGCTTATTGCCGGATGCAAACCATCATCTGCATCCACATATTGCAAAAACCGAAGTTCATTTTGGTCGCATACGTTAACCAAACCAGCAGTAATATGTCCGAGTGCGTTCATTAGTTTTCCGATTTCAACTTTAGAATTCAGAACTACAACAAATTTATACTCATTATCTTGATACAACATAATATTCTCCTATCTTCAAAAGGGTCTGAGTGTCGATATTTAACCGACACTCAGACCGGTAAATTTTACATTCCAAGCACAACTTCTTTTAATGATGTCGAACTTATCGTTTCAGTTTCTTCAATTGGAGACAAACTTGCTAAATGCTCAAATATGCCGTCAATCATATTGAATAAACCCCATGTTTCGTTATAGTCTTCCCACCCTTTACAACCGGAATCAATGTCATTTTGGCGGACGAAAATCATATTTGCCCAATCCCATGTTCCCGGCATTCTATGATGCGTATCGTGACAAACAAGTGTTCCGGGACAAACAAACAATCGAGCGATACCGTGATAGAAAACCATTCGGAACAACCACGCAGTTTTTGCAAAGTTGCTGCCATTTCGCGGATAAACCTCGCCAAAAAATCTACCAACAGTTAGTTTAGCCAAATGAGCTTTCTTTGTTTCATTTTCATGTTTAACTAAATGCCAAAAATGCTCTGTTCCAAACTGAAGTAAAGCAGAGATAGAATACAAAACAAAAATCGGGATAACCCAAACTAAAACTAGGTTTGTAATGCCAAAAGTAATGGCAAAGATTGTTAAGACAGTCAACCAAATAACGGACAGTAACACTCGATATTTTGGTGCGTTTACAAAATTGGCTTTCAGTCGAAAACCTAGAAAGATTAAATAAAATTTTGGTGTAAACAAGGTTACAAATAATTGTTTCCACAAATCTGATTTGGACATTCCCGGTTTGAAGCCTAAAAAATACAAGAATGAAGCATCGGGATCTTTCGCCGTTGCCAATTCTGTGCTGTGGTGATTTTGATGATCGCGTTTGTAAGCAACAAAATCTTGAATTACTAGCACCGTTGTAAGTATGTCTGAAATAATTCGGTCAACTCTTTCATTTCCCGAATAACGGAAATGCACGATTTGATGCTGAATTTCCGCTTGTAATTTTCTCGCTCCGGCAACCGCGAAAAGCCAAGTTACTGAAAGCAAAAAAATAAGATAAATTGGAAAATAATTTACAACGATGAAACTACCAACAACACCAAACGACAAAAAGGCTACTGAACTAAGTAATTGTGTTGCGGCATTACTTTTAAACAACGGCTGTTGTTTTGGAAGTGCTTTTCCTGTCAAAATTGACAAGAAGTATTGAACGATTGGATTAGTTGAAAAATAGAGCATTGTGGCTCTCACGTCACTTTCTAACATAATTTTTTCCTCCCCAAACTAAAAAATGATTGGCGTGAGCGAGAAACTATGTTTTAATAACGTTGGCTTCTGTAAAATAGAAGTCGCCAAACTTTCTCAGTTTGAGATTGTTTTGTTAATTTGAAACTGCGTATGTCCTGATAAACCTCGCAGTGGATAAAATCAAAAGCCGAACTTTTCTCGCTCAATTATAAAGACGAAAAAAGTTCGGTTTTCTTTGGATAATTTGATTTATTTTTTTATTCTAACTCGTCAACCTCCGATAAATATACGGCAATCTCTCCGGCAAACTCAAAACATCATCAATAATCGTATAACCGACATTGCCGTATAAATCCTTTAATTCCTGTTCCGATTCGCGGTCAATCGTGATGCAAAAAGGTGTAATGCCTGAAACTTTTGCGTCTCGCAGAGCTTCGCGGACATCTTCGCGGGCGTAACGTGCGTCGCCGTAATCGTGATCATACGGGCGGCCATCGGTCAGGATGATCATCAGCTTAGTACGTGATTCTTGACGAAGCAATTTGTGAGCGGCGTGGCGGATGGCGGCGCCGAGACGCGTGTTGTTTTGGAATGTGATCCCGCC
>JANPBM010000045.1:0-24938 GCA_031430435.1 Acidobacteriota bacterium | reverse complement strand
GAGAAAACTGCTGCATATTGCTTTTGGTGTCTTAAAACACAATATGCCGTTTAACCCGAATTTGGCTTTTTTAGGTTGACTTTCAAGACAGTATCTAAAGTATGTTGTAGTTTTTCGCAAACCAATTCTCGTTTGGTATAATAGAAACTCAAATGAAATATAAAAACATCAGGGAAGAAGAACTCAAAAATAAGGTTGCGGCGGACTGGTTTAAGGCGTTTGATGCGACGGAAATAATTGGCAACATTGATTTTACAGTTTTTCCTAAACAAGCCGAACTTTTCGGCAGAACGCCGCTTTTGTGGGCAGAAGCGAAAACCGGCGATTACAATATTTCGACAATGTTTGTCCAGCTTATTTTGACAATCGGCAAGGCACGAACTTTTGATAAAACCTTGCCGCCTGCGTTTTTGGGTGCATTTGATTTCAAAAAAATCGCCTTTGTTCCATACATCAGCGTTCAAGATATTTTTTACATCAATGATTTTAACTGGAATGTCGCACCGAGCAATCACGAAACAAAAGAGTTTAAGCTCATCAAAGAACGAATCGAGTCCACGCTCAACAAGAATAGTTACGTTTACGATTACATCAACGATGAAAATGAACTGAGAATTTTTATTGCAAACAATATTGCCAAGGCGACCGAAGCGAGCAAAATAAAAATTGACAAGAACAATTTTACCCCGATTTATTTGCGTTGGCTTGATTTTGTGAAACCGATTATTGATGTAAATTGGGACGAACTTAGAAATGCGAGTATTTTAGACAGCGATTTTTATTTGGCTGATTTGTTTGTGGACGACAAAGACACAAACAAAATTGAAGATGACATCACAATTCGGGAAAATCTTTTTGTTATTTATGAAAATCAAGGTTACAAAATTGCCAAAGAAAATCTGCGACAAATGTTTGACGCGACCATCGGCATCCGAAATAAAGAAATTTACCGGCAATTTTGGAAACGCTACAAACGTCCGCCGCTAAGAGAATTTCAAGAATACATTATCGAGCGTCGGGATTTGCTTGTTCCGCAAGACATCCGCGAGCGAAAAGGTGCTTTTTTTACGCCGCGAATTTGGGTAGAGTTGTCGCAAAAATATATTACCGATTATTTAGGGCAAAATTGGCAAGATGAATATTACGTTTGGGATTGTGCCGCCGGAACAGGCAATCTGCTGGCGGGTTTGACCAACAAATACAACATTTGGGCAAGCACGTTAGACCAAGCCGACGTGAAAGTAATGCACGACCGCATTCAACACGGTGCAAACCTTTTGGAAAACCACGTTTTTCAATTCGATTTTTTAAATGATGATTTCTCCAAATTGCCGCAAGGTTTGCAAGATATTATAAACAATGAAGATAAACGTAAGAAACTTATCATTTACATCAATCCGCCGTATGCGGAAGCAGGAAGCATCGACAATGTAATAGGGACTGGAACAAATAAAACAGATGTCGCTGTTACAACAAAAGTTTATGCGGAATATCAACAAAGAATAGGCATTGCAGGACGTGAATTATTCGCACAATTCTTGGCGAGAATATTCGACAAATTTCCTACTGCAATTCTTGCTCAATTTTCTAAGTTGAAGGTTGTGCAAGGACCAAATTTTCAAAAATTTCGTGATTTTTTCAAAGTCGAATTCCAAAAAGGATTTGCTGTTCCTGCAAGCACTTTTGATAATGTTAAGGGTAGGTTTCCAGTAGCATTTATGATTTGGAAATTGAATGATGAAAAGAGAGTTGAAAACGTAAGTCTTGATATTTTTGATAGTAAAGAAAATCTAATAGCTCTGAAAACATTTTTTGCTTACGATAAAAGTCTGTTCATTACCGACTGGCTTAGGAAATATCACATAAGAATTATAAGTGATAAAAATCTTGGTGCTCTCAGTTTGTATGGTAGTGATTTTCAACATAGTAATTTTATTCAAATTACAAACCCCGACCAACATCCGAATAGATGGACATTTATAACTGAAAATAACTTGATTGAATGTTCAATCTATTTGTCAGTTCGTCATTGTATTGACGCAACTTGGCTGAATGACCGTGACCAATTTTTGTATCCCAACGATAATTGGCAAACGGATTTAGAATTTCAAAATGATTGTTTAGCATTTACGCTTTTTGACGGCAGCAACAATATTCAATCAAAATTTGGCGTAAATAATTGGATTCCATTTACCGAAAGCGAAGTGAACGCGGGCGAAAAGTTTGAGAGCAATTTTATGACCGATTTTATAAAAGGCAAGATTAAAGCGGAAAAACAATCGGCAGGATTACTGTTTGCCGAAGAAATTGTCACCGAAAATAAGCCCAAAGAGTTTTCAAACGAAGCAACGGAAGTCTTTAACACCGGACGCGAACTTTGGCGTTACTATCATTCGCAAGCAAATATCAATGTCAACGCAAGTTTGTATGACATCAGAGAATATTTTCAAGGTCGCAACGCTCAAGGCAGAATGAACCCAAGAAGCAATGACGAAAAATATACGGCATTAATTGGTAATGTGCGACAAAAAATAAATCTGTTAGCCGCCAAAATTGCACCGAAAGTTTATGAATATGAATTTTTGAAACAATGAAGAATTAAGAATTAACAACTATACCAACCGGGAATTAGTTTGTGAAAAAGTACAACATACTTTAGTTTGTTGCGGTGCTTAACTTCATTCAAGCTAAAGTTTATCGACAAGCTGAAGCGTGTCGGACTTTCGCAAACCAATTCCTTTCGAGTATAACAATTATAAATGACTGATTACAAACAATTTGCGTTCATTTTTGATATGGACGGAACGCTCGTTGACAATATGCAATTTCACACGATTGCATGGCAGAAAATGCTCGACGAAAACGGAATTACTGCCAACGCAAATGATTTTTTGGTGAAAACCGCAGGCAAAACTAACCGCGAAATTATCCCGATGATTTTTCCGAATGCGACCGATGAAGAAATCTCAAAACTTGCGGAACGGAAAGAATCGCTTTATCGCGAATCGTTTCTGCCGCATCGCAAAACTGTTGCGGGAGCGATTGAATTTCTAATCGAATCCCGGCGGCTTGGAATCAAAATGGCAGTTGCAACCGCCGCACCTGTTGCAAATATGGAGTTTATTTTAGATGGATTGGATTTGCGACGCTTTTTTGATGCAATCACAACCGCCGAAGATGTCAAAAATGGCAAGCCGGATCCGGAAGTTTTTCTGGTTTCCGCACAAAAACTCGGCGTGAGTCCGGCAAATTCGATAGTTTTTGAAGATGCGATCGGCGGATTTGAAGCCGCACACCGAGCCGGAATGAAATCGGTCGGCATCGCCACCGTAAATTCGATTGAAGATATGTTGAAACTCGATTCGGTTGTTGAAGCACAAAATGATTTTTCGAGTTTAAGTCCGCAAGTATTGATTGCGAATCACGCTCAGAAAAAATAAATCGGGCGAACAACGAAGAAGTCGGAAATTCGTAAGAAGATAACGATATTTTTTTCGCACCCGAAAGACGCAATTCGTTAAAATACCTGCGTTTAGGCGTTGAAAATCTATGAAAGATATTGACGGATTTATTTTAGTCGGCGGCAAAAGCAGTCGAATGAGGCGAGATAAAGCGAATTTGCAATTAGACGGAAAAACATTTGTCGAACGAGCCGCCTTTGCTCTGTCGGGAGTCGCCGAAAACTTGTTTGTGGTCGGGAATTCGAAAGAAAATTTGCACGGCTTACCGATTTTATCCGACACTTTTTACGGCGAAAATAATCTCGCCGAGAACGCCGCAATAATCGGGTTACAAACTGCTCTGAAAAATACAAAAACGACTTGGACGGCAATCTTGGCTTGCGATTTACCGTTTGCAAGCCGCGAGTTGTTTATAAAAACAGCGTTGTTTTTGGACGACAAAATCGATGCCGTTGCTCCGATTCAACAAGACGGCAGACCGCAACCGCTGTGTGCCGTTTACCGCTCGAAATCGTGCTTGCCGATTGTCGAAAAAATGCTTCGCGGCGATGATTGGAGTTTGCAAAAACTGCTTCGCCGCCTTCATACTCGCTTTATTGCGTTTGATGAAATCAGCGATTTGCCCGATTCGGAACGTTTTTTTTTCAATGTCAACACGCCCGAAGACTATGCTCAGGCACAACTTATGTCGGCTGAGTTTTTATCAAACCGAGTAATAATATAAAACCTTATGAAACGATGCGATTGGGCGAAAAGCGATTTGGCGATTCGTTATCACGATACCGAATGGGGCGTTCCGCTGCACGATGATCAACGGTTGTTTGAATTTTTAATCCTCGAAGGATCTCAAGCAGGTTTAAGTTGGGACACGGTTTTGGCGAAACGCGAAAATTATCGCAAGGCTTTTGATAATTTCGACGCGGAAAAAATTGCCAAATATGACGACGCAAAATGTGCGGAACTTACGCAAAATGAAGGAATTATCCGCAATCGTTTGAAAGTAGCTTCGGCGGTTCGGAATGCGAAATGTTATCTGCAAACGGTTGAAGAATTTGGCAGTTTCGATAAATATATTTGGTCGTTTGTCGGCGGAAAACCAATCGTCAACGCTTGGGAAAATATCAAACAAGTTCCCGCAACTACCGAAATTTCCGACGCGATGAGCAAAGATTTGAAAAAACGCGGCTTCAATTTTGTCGGCTCAACTATTATGTATGCGTTTATGCAGGCAACGGGAATGGTGAACGATCATTTGACAACGTGTTTTAGGTACAAGCAAGTATGAGCAAACTCGAAACTCCAATGACCAAGGCATATTGGCGAACAATTGGCGGAACATTAGTTGAAGAATTTTGTGCGGTGAAGCGTTCAAAAACTTGCGGACAAAGGTTAATTGACGGAATAATTTTGCCAAACCTTGAGACAAAGATTGTAAAATCCAAAGAGTTTGATAAAAATAAAATCTCCGGCGAAGAAATAATTGTGGTTCAAACAAAAGCGTCAAGACTAGGAATGTAAAGCATTTTTTTCATCCGAACTGATGAAACAATTTAACCCGAAATCAATTATATCGGTTGCTTTGGCAACTGAAACCGACTCGGTTTTGTAACCAATCTTTGAATCCTTCCCAAATATGAAAGTTGTCGTTATTTAGGAGTAAAATTTCAGTTATAATAATGTTTCGGAGGCAAAAACTATGCAAACAACAATCAAGCAAACATTGTTTCAAAAAATCCACAAAGAAAAATCGTAGTCATTTAACTGTTGACCGCCGACATTTCAGCGTTTTCAAGCCAAAACATTGCAAAAGTTTGACACTTTTACCCGAATAAATATGACTGATAAAATTATTTCAATCTTAGTGAAATTTAATGATTAAAAAAATTCTTGAAAACAGTCGTTTCTCGGTGTTTATTGCCGTTGTCGGTTCGTTGGCGGCGACATTAACGTTGCTTGGTTTCGGTATTTATGAAATCGGGGCGATTTTGGTGAAAATCCCGCAAGGTTTAGTGGATCTAAAAACCGTCGTTCTAAAATTTATCGAAATAATCGACAGCTTTTTACTTGCCACAGTTTTTCTGATTATTGCCGTCGGACTTTACGAACTTTTTATTGATTCAACCTTAAATTTGCCCGAATGGCTTGATATAAAAACGCTCGATGATTTGAAAGCAAAACTGATCGGCGTTGTAATAATTGTTTTAGCCGTGATTTTTCTGGGAAATACCGCGCGTTGGTCAGGCGGAACGGAAATTCTTTATCTCGGCGGCGGAATTGCCGCAGTAATTGTCGCCTTAACTTATTTTTTGAGTCAAAAGAAATGAAACCGGATTTCCCGATTACGCCCGCAATTCGCGTTTTGCGTGAACATAAAATTGAATTTGAACCGCATATTTTTGACTATGTTGAAAAAGGCGGAACGAAGCATTCTACCGAAGTTTCGGGCGTTGACGAGCATTCGGTTATCAAAACTTTAGTCTTTGAAACTGATGCGAAAAAACCGCTGATAGTCTTGATGCACGGTGATTTCCGGGTTTCGACAAAGAATTTGGCAAGGCTCATAAACGTCAAAACCGTTTCGCCCGTGTCGCCTGAAAAAGCAAATAAATTGACAGGTTATGTGGTCGGCGGAACTTCGCCTTTCGGTGTCAAAACGAAGATGCCGATTTATGTCGAACAAACGATTTTCGATTTGGCGCAAATTTATATCAACGGCGGAAAACGCGGGTTTTCAGTTGAAATAAAACCGCAAGTTTTACGCGAAGTTTTGCAGATTGAAGCGGTCGAAGTCGGGATTTTATAAGTTCTTTGCGAACTTTGCGGTAAAAAATAAACTTAATCGCAAACAACCCAAAGGTTTCGCAAAGAAACGCAAAAATAACAAACAAAAATCAGTCTCGAAAATCGCCTTACGCTCAAAAACATAGTAAATTATTCCTTACAAACAAATTTACAATTCCCTCGAATTCAAACATGGAACACGGAAATAATCAGCACCAACACATTGATAAAGTCAGCTTTGCGGGACTTTTAATTTCACTCGGTATCGTTTTCGGCGACATCGGAACTTCGCCGCTGTACGTTTTTTCGGCGATTGTCGGCACACGGAAAATTGAACCGATGCTCGTTCTCGGCGGACTTTCGGCGGTTTTTTGGACGCTGATGTTTCAAACGACCATCAAATACGTTTTGATTGCGTTGCGAGCCGACAACAACGGCGAAGGCGGAATATTTTCGCTCTACGCGCTCATTAAACGTTACGCGGGAAGTTGGCTGTTGTTGCCGGCGATAATCGGAGGTTCGTTTTTGCTCGCGGACGGCATTATTACGCCGCCGATTTCGGTTTCATCGGCAATCGAAGGTTTACGGATTTACAAGCCCGACATTCCGACCGTACCGATTGTTATCGCCATAATCATCGGGCTTTTTGTCGTCCAACAATTCGGCACACAGTTCATCGGCAAGTTTTTCGGTCCGGTTATGACGCTTTGGTTCGGCTTTATCGGCGTGATCGGATTGATGGCATTCGTGCAAGATTTGTCTGTTCTAAAAGCGATAAATCCTTATTATGCGTATCAACTTCTGGCAGAATATCCGCACGGTTTTTGGTTGCTCGGAGCCGTTTTTCTTTGCACCACCGGAGCCGAAGCTCTGTATTCGGATATGGGACACGCGGGACGGGCGAACATTCGTTTCAGTTGGATTTTTGTCAAAATTTGTCTGCTTTTGAGTTACGCGGGACAATCTGCGTGGTTGCTAAGTCAATCAGGTAAAACACTTACGGGAGTTACACCGTTTTATTCGATTGTTCCGCCCACGATTTTGCCGATTGCGATTGTGATTGCAACTTTGGCGGCAATTATTGCTTCGCAAGCCTTGATTTCAGGAAGTTTTACGCTCATCGGCGAAGCGATTCGGCTCTCGTTTTGGTCGCGTCAACGCATCGTTTATCCGACCGATTTCAAAGGTCAACTTTACATTCCGCAAGTTAATTGGTTGTTGATGTCAGGCTGTATTTTTATCGTTTTATATTTCCGCGAATCGAAATTTATGGAAGCGGCGTATGGCTTGTCGGTAACGCTGACGATGCTGATGACGACGTTTTTGCTCTTTGTTTATCTGCGTTCGCGTCGCTTTAATCCGATTATCACATTTGGTTTAACCGCGCTTTTTCTGATCATCGAACTCGCGTTTTTTGTCGCCAATATGGAGAAATTCCCCGAAGGCGGTTATGTTTCGGTCGCGGTCGGATTCGTGCTTTTCAGCGTGATGTGGCTGTGGTTTAACGGCAGAAAGTTACGCAAGAATTTGACGACTTGGGAAGATACAACCGAATTTTACGACACGCTCAAAGAACTCAGCAACGATACGACAATTCCGCAATACTCGACACATTTGGTGTATTTAACGGCTTCGGATTCACCGAAAAAACTCGAACGCGAAACGATTGAATCTATTTTGGAAAAGACTCCGAAACGTGCCGATGTTTATTGGTTTGTTCATGTCAAAACAGACGATCATCCGTTTACGACCAAATATCACGTTGAAACAATCGCCAAAGAAGACGTTTATTTTATTACGTTTACGCTCGGATTCCGGATCGAACCGCGAATCAGTTATTTCTTTGAATTGGCACTCGAAGACCTTGTGAAAAATGACGAAGTAGAGATGACAAGCCGTCATCCGGCGTTGAAACATTACAATATTCGCGGCGATATTCGTTTCGTTTTGCTTCGCTCGTTTTTGAGTTACGAAAACGCTTTACCCGCCAAAGAGAATTTTATTATGCGGGCGTATTACATTTTGCGGCGTTGGTTCAGCATCCGCGAAGACACGGCTTACGGCTTGGACGCGGATAATGTGGTGATTGAAAACGTGCCGGTGGTGGTGGCGAGACCCGAAGAAGTGAAGTTGATTAGGGAAAGTTAAATTATGAGCGATAACGATTTAATTGAAAGAGTCGAGAGAAACGTTGAAAAGCCGACTGTTTCAACCGATACAGGGATTGAAGCATCGCTTGAAATCGGTAAAACCGCAAACGCCGAACATATTGATTGGGCGTTGGTCGGCGGAATTGCGATGTATCTTTACGGCTCGCCGCGTTTGACCAAAGACGTTGATATTATCGCCGCAAATTATCTTTCGCTTAAGGCAAATGCGCCGCTGACTTTTGGCGGGAGCAATTACACAATTAAAATCGGTAAATATAAAGTTGCGATTGATTGGATTGTCCGCAACGACGGTTACGCCAAGTATTATAAAGCGGCTTTGGCAAACGCAATTACAATGCCGAAAGGTTATAAACTAATCTCGCCCGAATGGCTTTTGATTTTGAAAATGTTTGCCGGCAGGCAAAAAGATTATGATGATATTGCATTTTTATTGCGTCAAAAAGATTTGATAAATCGTCCGAAAGTAAAAACTAATATCATTGAAGTTTCAGGCGAAGATGCGTGGCTCGCAACTTTGTCGAATTTCAGAAGGTTGTGCCATCTCGCCGACGGAAAGATTGACGAACCTGATAAGTATTACAAAGAAGATTAGGTGAGATATTATTGGCAAAAGCGCGAAGTTTTGTGTATATTGTAAAAATGAATGAACATTCACTCAGTTTCTGTTAATGAGGTAATCGGAGAAAATTATGAAAGAAGCAGTTATCGTGTCAGCCGTGCGTACGGCGGTCGGAAAAGCACCGAAAGGAACGTTGAAAAACACACGTCCCGACGATTTGGGAGCGGCGGCGATTCGTGAAGCGGTTGCTCGCGTACAAGGTTTGAATGCGTCTGAAATCGAGGACGTAATTATGGGTTGTGCGATGCCCGAAGCCGAGCAGGGAATGAATGTTGCCCGCGTCGCGGCGATTCGGGCGGGTTTGCCGATCGAGGTTTCGGCGATGACCGTCAACCGTTTTTGCTCGTCGGGTTTGCAGACAATTGCGATGGCGGCGGACAAAATCAGGCTTGGCGATGCCGAAGTTATTGTTGCCGGCGGGCTTGAATCAATGTCGATGATTCCGATGACAGGTCACGTTTTGCGACCGAATCCCGAACTCGTCAATGTTTATCCCGATTTTTATTTGGGAATGGGTTTGACGGCGGAAAATGTCGCCAAACGTTACGAAATTACCCGCGAACAGCAAGACGAATTTGCCTTAAATTCACATTTGAAAGCCGCAAAAGCGATTAACGCGGGAAATTTTGTCGGCGAAATTGTGCCGTTCACGGTGCGTCTTGACGAAACCGACGAAAAAGGTCGCGTTCTTCGCAAAGAAGTCGTTTTTGCACAAGATGAAGGCGTACGTTTTGACGCAAATATCGAAGGTTTGCAAAAACTCCGACCTGCGTTTCACATCAAAGGAACGGCGACGGCGGGAAATTCTTCGCAAATGTCGGACGGCGGTGCGGCGTGCGTCGTGATGTCTGCGGATAAAGCTAAATCGTTGGGCGTAAAGCCGTTAGCACGATTCGTCAGTTTCGCCACGGCAGGTTGTTTGCCCGAAGAAATGGGAATCGGACCTGTTTACGCAATCCCGAAAGCGTTGAAAATGGCAGGTTTGAAACTAGAAGATATTGATATTTTTGAATTAAACGAAGCGTTTGCCGCCCAAGGTTTAGCGGTCATGAAAGTGTTGGGAATTAACCCCGACAAAGTGAACGTCAACGGCGGAGCAATCGCCCTCGGACATCCGCTCGGCTGCACAGGTGCGAAGCTGACCGCATCAATCTTGCCGGAAATGGAACGCCGCAAAGCACGTTACGGAATGGTGACAATGTGCATCGGCGGCGGAATGGGTGCAGCGGGAATATTTGAAAGATTGGATTAGTGAAATATCATCTAAAACAAAAAGATGTATTGATTGGAACGCTTCGCTCGGATAATACAGATTTTCCTTGGATAAACTGTAAGTTTGCACCAACCAAGGCGTTTCAATCAATTAAACACTTATTTGATGATGAGGTGCGAGTGTTGAATACCGTACCTTTTGATATTGATAAATGGGAAGCTGCCTACGGTGCAATTGAAGAATTAAACCTAGAACTGAAAGGTCAGGATGACGGAAAAGAAATTGAAGGATTTCTGCTTCATATCCAAGAAGATGATGCGTGGTTTCGGTATTAGATTTTCTTTAATTTTATGGCTTTAAGAATCAAACCAATAGAAGAATCGGACGCACCGTTTTGGATAAAACCGCTTTATTCGGCGTACAAAAAAGCGGTCGGAAAAGTTGCGACTTCGCTCAAGGTTCAGGCACATCGTCCCGCGATTGCTTGGTTTGGAAATATACTTGGCGTAACGATTGAAAAATCGGGAAAGGTTGAAAAACGCATTCATTTTTTGGCACAACTTCGAGCCGCACAAATTGTCGAATGTCCGTTTTGTATTGATATTATTCCCGCAGTCGGGAAAAAAGCGGGAGTTTTGACGGACGCGGAAATTTCGGCGGTTTCGCATTATTTCGACAGTGATTTGTTTTCGATTCGTGAAAAAGTTGCGATGGAATATGCCGAGGCAATCTCAAAAACTCCCGTCAAAGTTTCCGATGAAATGTTTGCTCGCATCAAGCAGTATTTCGACGAAAAACAGATTGTCGAATTGACCGCAAGTATTGCTTACGAGAATTATCGGGCGAGATTTAATCACGCTTTGGCAATCGGGAGCGATAAATTTTATTCGTAAAAAACAATGATTTTTCCCGTTGTTATCAACACAGTTATTTTTTTACTGCTTTCAGTGCTTCATATTTATTGGGCATTCGGCGGCGGACTTTGGATTGATTCGGTTTTGCCGACTAATTCAAGCGGAACGAAAATGCTCAATCCGAGTATGCCGACAACTTTTATTGTTGCTTTCGGATTGATGTTCTTGGCGTTTGTAACTGCGGGAAATCAAGGTTTTTTGGATAATTACATCAACAAAAAGTATTTTCGATACGGAAGTTTAATTATTGCGATCATATTTCTTTTAAGGGCAATCGGAGAGTTCAAATATGTCGGTTTTTTCAAAACGATAACCGCAACACAATTCGCAATAAACGACACACAAATTTTCTCGCCGTTATGCTTGCTGATTGCCTTATCTAGTTTTTCAATCTTTATCTTAAACAAAAACAAATCTTGAACGACAGACAATAAACACTTGTCTTTTTTCGGCAAACATATTATATTATTACAAAATGAATGAGTATTCATTCATTAAAAGATTAAGGAGCAAACTATGGACGCAAAAATGGAAAAAGAGTATATCAAAGGCGGAGCGTTTTTGATTGGCGAAGGCACAACGGCGGATTGTTTTACGCCCGAAGATTTTACCGATGAACACAAAATGATCGGCGATACTTGCCGCGAATATATTGATAACGAAGTTGTTCCGCAGTTGCCCGCACTCGAAAAACACGAGTGGAATATTGCCAAAGATTTGCTCAAAAAAGCGGGCGATTTGGGGCTTTTGGGTGCGAACATTTCCGAAGATTACGGCGGAATGGCTCTTGACCAAACTTCGGGTTGTATCATCGCGGAAATGGTCGGACGCGGAAGCGGTTTCGGTTCGGCTTACGGAGCTCAAACTTCAATCGGTTTGCTGCCGATCTATTATTGGGGTTCGGAAGAACTGAAAAAACAATGGATTCCGGGCATCATTTCGGGCGAAATTGCGACCGCGTATTGTTTGACCGAATCGAGTTCGGGTTCTGATGCGTTGGGTGCAAAATGCGTGGCGAAATTGAGCGAAGACGGACAACATTATGTGCTGAACGGCGAAAAAATGTGGATTACAAACGGCGGATTTGCCGATGTTTACATTGTTTTTGCGAAACTTGACGGTTTGAAAGAAAACTTCTCGGCGTTCCTTGTGCCGCGTTCGGAAAATTGTCGTCCGGCAGCCGAAGAACATAAAATGGGCATCAAATCGAGTTCGACCACAGCCGTAGTCTTATCTGATGCAAAAATTCCGGTCGGCAATTTGATCGGAAACATCGGCGACGGTGCAAAGATTGCTTTCGGTGTTTTGAACGTCGGACGTTTCAAACTCGGTGCTTCAGTTACAGGCGGTGCAAAACTTGCAATTCACGAAGCTGTCCGCTATTCAAACGAGCGTCATCAGTTCAATAAACCGATTTCGTCTTTCGGTGCAATCAAACATAAACTCGCTGAAATGGCAATTAAAACTTGGGTTTCTGAAGCGATTACATATCGCACGGTCGGGATGATTGACACGCTGATCGGCGACAAAACCGACAACGCGACCAAACTTCAATCCATTGACGAATACGCAGTTGAAAGTTCGATTAATAAGGTTTTTTGCTCGGAAAGTTTGGATTATGTGGTTGACGAAATGGTGCAAATCTACGGCGGTTACGGTTATTCAGCTGAATATCCTGCCGACAAAGCGTATCGAGATTCACGCATCAACCGCATTTTTGAAGGCACGAACGAAATCAACCGTTTGCTCATTCCGGGACAATTGATGAAACGTGCGATGAAAGGAAAACTCGCCCTTTTACAAGCCGCGAAAGCCTTGCAAGACGAAATTATGAATCCGCAAATGTCGTTTGACGACGATGATTCGCTGTTGGCAATGGAGACAAAATTAGCGGCGAACGCGAAGAAAGTTGCCTTGATGATTCTCGGAACGGCGGCACAAAAATATATGATGACACTTGCCGATCAGCAAGAAGTTTTGATGAATTGTGCCGACATTATTATGCAAGCCTACGCGATGGAAACGGCAGTTTTACGGGCGAAAAAGCAAGCGGCAAAAGGCAACGCCGACCGTCAAATCGAGATGGCACAGGTTTTCTGTAACGATGCAATCCAAAAAATCGAAGCATCGGCAAAAAACACGATCGCCGGAATGCTCGAAGGCGACGAAGCAAAAATGTTGCTCGTGGCATTGAAGCGTTACACAAAAAACAATTCACCGATTAATACTTTCGCCGCTCGTCAAAGAATTGCAGATGTGATGATCGGGGCGAATACTTATACTTTTTAGGTTTAAGGTTTAAGATTCAAAATTTAAGATTAGTCCGAAGTTGCGAGGCTTCGGACTTTTTATTCTTTTATGGTAAAAATATAGCTAACTACTAAAAATGATAGAAATTGCAAACAATTTATCAGAAGTGATTAAAGACTATCGAAGTGATAATGGATTTGAGCAAACTTCTGAAAAAATAATTTCGTGGGCAAACCAATTTGGCGAAAATGCTGAATTCGTATTGACAGAGCTTAATCATATTATTCCTCAAGTTTATATTTCAAAAGCTAAAGCCAAGAATTTAATACTTTCTCACGTTAAAAAATTGATGGGAGTTTTTAAATATGAAAGTATAACTCGTTTTCTTGCTGATACTGAATTTCTGGATTTACAATTGCCCCACAAAAGCCAAAAAGCTATTTTGATATTGTTGGATGAAGTATTAACCACAGAATATGGTGAATCGCTTGAAAAATATAGAAAATTGCCTAAAATTAACTTTGTATATTTTGACGATGTTTTAGCGACAGGAAGCACTATTGGAAAAGACTTGGTTAGTTGGCTAAGTTTAATTGATGCTAATGGTGTTCAAAATGCACACTATCTTTTAACAAACAAATATAAATTATCAGCTAACTTGTTTTGTTTGCACACTTGGGGACATTCTTTTCAAAGATTTCGTTTGCAAAAACAATTCGAAGACAAAATTGATTCTAAGATTTATTGGATTTGTGATTATAAAGTTGAAAATCACGCAAAGTGGAATAATCAATCGTTAAACGTAGCATTTCCAATAGAGGAGCAACTTCCCAAGATAAAAGCATATTTGGCAAATTTAACAGCATCCAAATATGAGGATTATGCTTATAGAAAATCGCATAATCCTACGAATGAAAAGTTTTTCACTTCATCGGGAAATCGAATTATCTATGAAGGCTTATTATTGGAAAAAGGTATTTCAATCATTGAAATGATTAAAGGAGAGATAAAACTTAATATAAGACCATTAGGATTGATAAATCCTAATTATAAGACTTTTGGATTAGGAACACATTTTTTTACATGGCGAAATATTCCAAATAACAGTCTTTTAGTATTTTGGTGGGAAGTTCCAGGACATAGTTGGATACCGTTATTTCCGGTTGTGAACAGAGGCACATAATTATGAATATAAACGAAAGAACTTATAAATTGGATGAAGTTATAACATTTAGAAAAACCACAGAAAAATTCGGCGGACTATCAAATATGTCATCAGGTTTCTCTTTGTTTGTGAATGAAATAAATATAGCAAATACTGAAATACTTTATCAGGCTTGTAGATTTCCATTATTTCCATCTATTCAAGAAGAAATTATTTTAAAAACCAACCCGATGGAAGCTAAGGAAATAAGTCGAAAGTATTTGGACTCCACAAGACAAGATTGGGATGCTGTAAAATTCAAAGTTATGAGATGGTGTTTGCGAGTAAAATATATCCAGAATTTAACAGCTTTTTCTAAATTGTTAGGCGAAACTAGCGATAAACCTATCGTCGAGTATTCAACAAAAGACAATATTTGGGGTGCAATTCCTGTAAAAAAAGACCTATTACAAGGTAGGAATGTTTTAGGCAGATTGTTGATGGAATTACGAGAAAAATATGTGTTTGAAAAAGCAAATGTAGAATTTGTAGAGCCTGTAGCTATGCCGGCTTTTTTACTTTTTAATAATCCAATCGAAAAAGTTTACTGTTCCGATTATAGTATTTCAGACCTTGACGAAATTTATGATTATTGAAGTTGTTTTCTGACACACGAATGCAGCCAATTTTCAACCTCATCAACTTTCCATTTATTGGCTTCAACCGCTAACCTAATTCCATCAACCTCTCAATTGTATTCGGGCTAAAATCTTTTCCGTTTTGCCAAGTGATTGTGCCGTATTCGATGCGAACATTGCGGAGATAGATTTATTTGTAAATTTGGATTAGTCCGAAGTTTTCACGCTTCGGATTTTTTGTGCAAAACTCTCAAATTCGAGTTATAATCAAATGATGTCAATTCACAGCGTAAAAATTACCAACTAAACTTTATTGAGTGCGGTTGCACAAATGCCTGAGCGTGAATATGAGCGATTTATTCAAAAAGCTAACAATTTGCGTAAAAGGCATTTAACCAATAAAAAGTCTCGTAAAGAATCGGATTTAATACTCAAAATCAATACAATTTTCCCGACCGATAAAAGAGAAAAATACAACGAACTTTATGCAAGATTTCGGGAAAACAGCTTGAATAAAACTGAGCAACAAGAACTCTTAAACCTTAATGAAGAGTTTGAAATTCTCAACGCCAAACGAATCAAATATATTGGCGAATTGGCAAAACTCCGCCATCAAACGCTCGAAGAAATCATTGCAGATTTACAAATCAAGACCTCAAAAATATGACCATTTCGGCAAGGTTGCGAAAAACTGTAACTGACAGAGCTAAAGGATTTTGTGAGTATTGTTTGATGCCTTTGGACTTTTCGCACGATCCGTTTGAGGTTGAACATATCATTCCGATTTCAAAAAAAGGTAAGACAATTTTAAGCAATTTAGCATTGGCTTGCCGAGGCTGTAATCTTTTCAAATCTGATAAAACAACAGGTTTTGATGCCGTCAGCGATGAAACAGTCAAACTTTTTAATCCTCGAAAAGAAGTTTGGAATGAACATTTTGGTTGGGCAAAAGATTTTACTATTGTGATTGGTTTGACTCCGATTGGACACAGTCGAGGTTTTGAAACTAAATCGGCAAGGTTTGACTAACCAAAGAGAGATGCTTTGCAAATTCGGAAAACATCCGCCGAAGTTGTAAGATTAGATTTTCTTCACATGCGGACGCAACCAATTTTCAATCTCATCAACTTTCCACCTATCGGCTTCAACGGCTAAAACCATTTCTACAATTTCGGTTGTTGTGGTATCTAACTTCCAACCGTTTCTTTTCAAAAACAGATTTGCCAAAAATGTAGCGGTGCGTTTATTTCCGCCTTCCCACGGATGGCTTTTGATAAGTCCGAAAATTAAAGTTGCGGTTTGGCGGATAAGGTCGGCGTTTTGGTAAATTGCGGCGTGTTGCGGACGGGCAAGAGCAGATTCAATCAGGTTACGGTCAAAAATTCCGAAGCGAGTTTCGCCGAGCTTTCGCATATAAAGGACGTGAAATTTGACGGCCTCTTGATAAGTGAGATAAACAGTTTCTCTAGTCGCCAATTTGTTTTAATTCCTCGTTGAGATTCGGAAATTCATTGATAAATTCTTCAACTTCTTTTTCGTCTTCGTCAGTGAATTCAATAATTTCAGAGCTCAAGATGCCGTTTTTCATCGTCAAACTAACGAAAGATTTTGCGGGAAATCCATTCGCCAGAGCAAATTCTTTTGGAACTTCAACAATACAACTGTCATAATTCTCTGATACTTTGTTCTCAAAAGTTTCCAACATAATCGAAATTTTAACATCATTTCGGCGTTTTGTGAAATATTTTCTATTCGTTCAAACTTATAAAAGTTCTAATTCAGCCTTGAGATTTTTGGGCTATAGCTGTTTATCGGTTGCCGAGAGTTTATTTCTACTCGGCTGGAACGCATTGCAAAATATGCCGTTCAATTTCAATAAAGCAAAGAAACATTGGTAGTTTCAGGATTTTTGGACTTTTCAAGTTCGGAAAAAACAGGCAAGAATACGCTCAAATATATTCTTGCCTGTTCGTTTTTTACCTGTTATCTTTGCCGTCTTTAACTTCAGCCGGAGCAGGTTGAGGTTTGCGTTCTTCGCGCGGTTGCTCAACTTTTTGCGGCGGAGCAGGTCGCGGTTCGTTACGCGGTTTTTCCTCGCGCGGCGGCGGGTTGTAACGAGGCTTTTCTTCTCGTGCAGGCGGTTCATAACGCGGTTTTCGCTCTTCTTGCGGCGGATCGTTACGCGGTTGTCGTTGCGGTTCGGAACGTGGTTTGCGTTCCGTATCCACATCCTCTTGACGTGGACGCTCAACGGGTTTTCGTTCCGTGTTTCCGCCTGAATCACTGCCTGTCGGCGTGGTCGAATCGTCCTTCGGCGATGGGCGACGCACAGGATTTTGCGGTTTAGTCGAATCATTTCCTGTATCAACTGTCCGGCGAACGGGACGCGACACCGCGCCTGTTTCAACTTCCGTTCCGACTCCGCCTTTTATTTCACCGGTTTCGGTTGTTCGTTGAACAGGTTTTCGGTTGTCGTAAATGCGTTCATTGCGCAGAGTTTCGTCAAGTTTCGTCCCTGTATCTCGTTTAGCCGCACCGATTTGTACGGTTTCGTCTTGGGTTTGACGAATAATTCCGACGGGTTGGCGGGCGATTATCGCTTTTTGCGAACCGACGGAATCTTCGTAACCGGGCAAAACTTGACTCAATTCTTTTTCGGAAACCTGTTTTTTCAAAACTTGGTTCGCTTCGTCAACCGGTAAACGTTTGATGCCGCCGATTCCTCTGCCGAATTGATCTTTCGGCATTGAAATAACTCCGGTTGGCGGTATTTTGCCGTTGACCGAACCTTGCGTGGCGATTGGCGGCGTATCAACATTCGACGGGGTCGGCGAAACTGTCGGAGTCGGGCTGACAATAACCGTTGTATTGTTGATTATGGTGGTGTTATTGATAATCGTATTGCCGCCGCGACCGCGTCCTCTGCCCCAATAATACGAGTTATAATCGTAATAATACGAGTCGTAACCGAGCGGATACCAGCAAATCGAAGAACCGCTGTAAGTGATAATAACAAGCGCGGGTCGCCACCAACTGCGTGAGCTTCGGTGCGAACCATACGGTGTCCAGCACCAATTTCCATCGTCGTAAATCCAGCGTCCGTGGTGATAAGTCGCCCAACCCCAAGGTTCATCGTTGACCCACGTCCAACCGTATGGCGAAACCCAGCGCCAGTTGCCGTAACGATACGGCGACCAATCGGAATAACTGTTGGTCGTATTGCGATACGGTCGCCACACATTGCCGTATTTTTTGGTGTAAATCCATTCGCCGTATTCTTCCAAATCTTCGGCGCCGTACATATCACGGTCATAGTATTTGTCGTAACTTGCACGTTCCAAACGCTTTGCGGTTTCGGCATCGCGTTGCAAAGCCCAGTTTTCAAAATCATCGGTATAATTCGACGCGTTCGATGTTTCCCATTCGCCGGCTAAAGTTCCGTCGATATTCAGCCGTGCGCTGCGTCCGTTTTTGACCGTAAAACCCGAATTATCCGAATAAACTCGCGCTTGTCCGTTGTCCGTCACGGTTACGCGAACTTGTTTTTGATTCTGATTATCGTTTGAATCAACGCGAAACATTCCCGCTTGTTGGATTGAAATTGTTGTTTTCGGGGCATCGATTTCAAAATAAACGCGGTCTTTGTTGAAATTTAAAACCCGCAAAGCCAGCGTTCCGTTCGGTAAGCTCAAAGCAATTCCTTCATCTCGCAAAGTAACGATTTTGAGATAAGAATTTTCATCAAGCCGTAAATAATTGTTTGAATCAAACTGAATTTCGGTGCGGGAATTGGCGCCTGTGGCGACTTGATCGCCTTCGACCAACGGCAGATTTTGCGCGGCTTTTTCCCAATCTTGACTGCCGTTTCGTTTAATTTGAACTTCGCCGTTCATATACGAAATACGCGAAACTCTCGATTTTATTTGCGGAACGGTTTCGTCTGTGTCGTATCCGAAAGCAAAAGTCGAAAGAACTCCGGACATCATTGCCCAAAGAATAATTTTTGTGAACTTCATTTGGATTTTCTCCTTAACTTTTTTACTCGGGGAAGAGTTAAGATTTTTACTGGCAATCGTTGCGCCGATTGTTTAATGACGTAATTTGTATTTTCCCGCGACAAATCTGCACCATTTCGTATTACAGGCTGACAATTTGGAATGAAATGCGGAACTTGAAATCCGGAATTTGGAATTTAAGCGGTTAGCGTTAAAATGATTTCGAGGTTTAATTTTATGAAAAAGACAATTTTTACAAGTTTGGCAATTTTAGTTTTGGCATTTTCGGCGTTCGGACAAAAAGGAAAGTCGGCGAAAGTTGACACGACAAAAGGCGTTCGTCTGGCGTTTGAGACGTTGATTGACGGCATCAAAAAAGCCGATGTCGAAAAGGTTATGAGCGTCTATGACAAATCGGCTAAAATCTTATTTTTCAACAACAACGGCTCGGCAACGCAAGGTTGGGAAGAGATGAAAAAAGTGCGTGAAAACATCTACGCCAAAACAAAAAACGTAACCATCGACGTAACAGGCTTGCGAATCGAAATGCTCGGAAAAGACGCGGCTTACGTTACCTGCAAGTGGAAACAAACGCAAGATTACGATGATAAACCCGAAACTGCGGCAGGCAGAATGACGCTGGTTTTTCGCCTGATCGGCAAAGATTGGAAGGTTGTTCATTTACATACTTCGCCTGATGCGACAAAGCCGGATCGGACTTATTTAGACAGTGAACGAGAAATTAAATAATGATGGTGAGACGGACAGACGAAGAGACGGAGCGATAAGAAATGCCAAAAACTTCAGGTTTTCGGGAATTGCGGGTTTATCAAAATGCGATTGAGGCAGCGATGAAGATTTTTGAAATCACAAAAACTTTTCCTGCTGATGAAAAATTCTCGATGGTTGACCAAATGCGTCGCTCTGTTCTGTTTGTGCGAACATCGCCGAAGCGTGGCGAAAACGAATTTATAAAGCACATTTTGTCAGTAAATTAAGCGATTCTGCGTGAGAAGGCGATGAAACTCGTGTTTGGTTGGAACTCGCATTTCGTTGCAAATATATTTCGGAACAGACTTTTAACGAACTTGATTCAACCTACGATTTAATTCTCGGTCAACTTGTAAAAATGATGAACGAACCCGACAATTGGACAATCAGATAGTCGTCTGTCCGTCTGTCTCACTATCTTTCGAGAATAACTTGAGCAACTGCATGCTCGCTCGTATGCGAAATTGAAAGATGCACCTTTTCCGCACCAAGATTCTGCATAATTTTCAACGCTTCGCCCGATAAATTAAAACGCGGAACGCCGAGTTCGTTGTTGACAATTTCGATGTCGTGCCAAGTGATTTTGCCACGCCAGCCTGTTCCTAAAGCCTTGAGGAATGACTCTTTAGCGGCAAAACGAGCGGCGTAAGATTGGGCGGCGGCAACACCTTTGCTTTCGCAATAATCGCGTTCGATTTGCGTAAAAACTCGCTGACCGAATCGCGGCGTTCTTTGCAACGTCTCACGAATCCGATACACTTCAACTATGTCTATTCCAATCGAAACTATCATTGATAACAAAATTCTACCGGACTTTTATTGGCGAGAGAAAAACGGCGTGAAAATTTTAGTCTGCAAACCTTTGGAAGATGCAGGTTTTGCGAACGGTTTTTCGACGCGACTCGGCGGAGTTTCGCCGTTGCCCGAAAATGCTTTAAATCTTTCCGGTTTTGACTTTGACACAGCCGAAAATATCACCGAAAACCGACGACGTTTTCTGCAATGTTTCGATAAAGATTACACGCTGGCAACAGTTTGGCAAATCCACGGCGATTTAATCAAAGTCGTTGAAACTAAACAAGATGCGTCTGAAACTGATAATAAATTCGACGCGGTTATCAGCAATTCGGGCGAAACTTTGTGCGGCGTAAAAACGGCTGATTGCGTGCCTGTTTTAATCGGCGATACAAAGACAAAAGCCTTTGCCGCGATTCACGCAGGTTGGCGTGGGACGGTCGCGTCAATCGTCCCGAAAGCAATTGCAAAAATGCGAGAAAACTATGGCACAAAAGCGGAAGATTTAATCTGTGCGATCGGACCTGCGGCGGTTTCAACCTACGAAATCGGACAAGATGTGATTGACGCATTCGCCGAAAACTTCCCCGATTCCGCACATCTTTTCACGCCGACACGCGAGCATCACGCCTGTGTTGATTTGCACAAAGCCAACCGCGAACAACTTATCGCATGTGGAGTTTCGGACGAAAATATTTACACCGCACCGTTTTGCACGCTTGCCCGGACAGATTTATTTTTCTCGTATCGGGCTGACAGGAAAGCGTTTGGGCAAACAGGCAGATTGCTTTCGGTGATCGGGAAAAAATGACTTAAGGTTTCCAAACAGCAAGACTTAAATCCAAACCTTTGGGCAAGTATTTAGCTATTATTTCCATATCTTTATCAGGGGAAACCAAACCATAGTTATGTGAAATAGCTGTTGAAATTATAAAAATATCTTGCCAGATTTTAGCTTCTCTGTTTCCTTTCTTTTTTTTCGTTTTACGTTGTTGCAGCCATTTTTGCTCCTTAACCAACATATGTGCATAAATGTAAGCGGCAATTTTTGATGCTCTTTGGTCAAATGGCAATATAACCGAAATTTCAGCAAGAGCAAGGTTTATATTTTGCTGAAATTCATTTGCTTTTTCTTCACTAATACTACCATTTGCAAATTGATCGTAAATTCCAAAATCGGCTTCAAAAAAAGTCATAGAAGTTATGGCAGGGAAAGTTTTTGTGTTTGAATAGTATTCAGCTATTCTTTCTTTAACATATAATTTTTTATACGCTTTTTCTGCTTCATTTATTAAACACTCAGTTTTTAAATGCGTAAAAATTGCGGTGTCTAATACAAGTGGCGTTGACGGTAAGGTTTCAAGTATTGGCATAAATATCTAAAAATCAAAAGCACTTTCACTTAAATCAGGGCGTTGTGTTAATGCCTCAATTTGCTCATTTGTTAATCCTTCAAAAGCGTTAGAAAATAAGTTAAAATACTTATCCATTACCATTGAATCAAGTTTTTCGTCTAAATCAATTAATTTTTGAATATCATTTCTGAAAGCATTTTTCGGTAATATTGGTGTTGTAACTGATTCAACTTCGGTAACTCCATAACTCAAAACTGTAAACTTTTGTTTTCTTAAGTTAATACTTTTGCCAAAGATCTCTCTTTTTTCATCATAAGTTTGGACAGTACCAATTTGTAAGTTTGTATTACAAAACCGCTCAAACTTTCTATCCAAAATTGAATGATAACAATAACCAATACTTTCAATATCTTTTCTGGCAATGGGTCCTTTGGGAAATGAAATGTGAACGCGTAAGGCTTTTTCTGTTACCATTAACCTGTAAGCAAGCTGTCTGCCTTGAAGGGAATTACTTATTTTAGCTAATTCTAATTTAGAAGAGTTAGAAAGTTCGCATTTATTATTTGGAAGTTGAATTACAAGTTTTTTGCCTAGCCCGCATATCGACAATAATGATTCAAACCGAAAAACTAATTCCGGCGTGTTATCATTTTTTTCCAAATCAAAACTATATGCTTTAACTCTAAAACGATTATCTTCTTTGATACCATAGAAACTTAGCTTAAGAATACTTGTGTAAAACTCTAAGTGAAAAACTATTTCTGTTTGAAAGAATTCTACTTTACTTATCTTCAGCTCCAGTTCAAAATCGAATTCGGCAACCTCAATTTTAACAACTTGCTTAACATTTGGACTACCGGCTTTTTCAATATCCGGCGGAAATCTAAAACCATTTTGCTTCTTCAACTCAGTTGGATTTATTGGTGGAAGATAACGTAAATAAGAATTACTCTCCGACCCTAAAAAAGTCATGTTGTTTGAAGCTGTTGTAAACATAAAATCTCCAAGATAATTATCGCATAATTAACCTTAAATCGTAATACCCTCTTGATATTCGCCCCAAACCGAACGCAAAGTGTGCGAAATTTCGCCGACGGTAACATAACTTTCAACGCATTCCAGAATCTTCGGCAATAAGTTTTCGTCAGTTTGAGCCGATGCTTTGAGATTCGCCAACGAACCTTCCGCTTTCGTTTTATCACGCTTTTCACGAATACTTTTTAATCTTTCAACTTGGTTTTTCTCGATTTGAGCATCAATCGTCATTGTCGGAATCGTGCTTTCTTCGTCGGTTTGAAACTTGTTTACGCCGACGACAACTGCGTCTTTTGATTCGACCGCTTTTTGATATTGATACGCGGCTTCTTGGATTTCGCGTTGCGGAAAACCTTGCTCGATTGCCTTAAGCATTCCGCCTAAATCGTCGATTTTTTGGATGTAATCGACCGCTTTCGCTTCCAATTGATTCGTCAATTCTTCAATCGCGTAACTTCCCGCAAGTGCATCGACAATATCGGCAACGCCTGATTCACAGGCGATAACTTGTTGTGTCCGCAAGGCGATTCTCGCGGCTTTTTCGGTCGGTAAACTTAATGCTTCGTCCATTCCGTTTGTGTGCAGAGATTGTGTTCCGCCAAAGACTGCGGCGAGTGCTTGAATCGTTGTGCGGACGATATTTACTTCGGGTTGTTGTGCCGTCAGCGTTGAACCTGCGGTTTGCGTGTGAAACCGTAACATCAACGATTTCGGGTTTTTTGCACCGAATCTTTCACGCATAATCTTTGCCCAAAGCCTTCTCGCGGCTCTAAACTTCGCCACTTCTTCGAGCAAATTGAGATGCGAATTAAAGAAAAACGACAGTCGCGGAGCAAAATCATCAACCTTTAAGCCGACCGAAATTGCTGCATCGACATACGCGATTCCGTCGGCAAGCGTGAACGCAATTTCTTGTGCGGCGGTCGAACCTGCTTCGCGGATGTGATAGCCCGAAATCGAAATCGTGTTCCAATTCGGCACGTCCGAGGCACAAAATGCAAACGTATCGGTTATCAATCTTAAACTTGGTTTCGGCGGATAAATATAAGTTCCGCGAGCGATATATTCCTTTAAAATATCGTTTTGAATCGTGCCGTTGACCTTATCGAACGACACATTTTGCTTGCGTGCGACCGCTAAGTAAAGACACAAAAGCGTTGAGGCAGTTGCGTTTATCGTCATTGAAGTTGAAACGGTGTCGAGCGGAATGCCGTCGAACAACGTCAGCATATCGTCGAGCGAATCAATCGCCACGCCGACTTTTCCGACTTCGCCGAGAGCTAAACTATCATCAGAATCAAGCCCGATTTGCGTCGGCAGATCAAACGCCACGCTTAATCCGGTTGTGCCTTGCGAAAGCAGATATTTGTAACGCCGATTTGAATCTTCGGCGGTCGCAAAGCCCGCGTATTGCCGCATTGTCCAAAATCTTCCGCGATACATATTCGCCCGCACACCGCGTGTGTACGGGAATTCGCCGGCATCGGCTAAATCGGTATCGTAATTGATGTCGGTGTTAGTCGGGTTAAAATCGTTGGGCAATTCGATGCCCGAAGATGTTTCAAATTTATTTCTTCGTTCGCTCATATTGGCAATAGATTAGCATATTTTGAGTGCGGTTGAGAATTTACCTTGTCCGGCTTTGTGCAATAAACTTTAGTTTGAATGCTGTTAAAGGCAACAACAAACTTGTATGTTGAAAGTTGACTACTTAACGATTATCTTGGACGCTTGATAATTGTTGGAAGAGATGAGTCTGTGAGACAAACTGAGACTTTGAGTCTGCACTTTAGATT
>JANPBM010000044.1:0-83588 GCA_031430435.1 Acidobacteriota bacterium | reverse complement strand
ACTCTCCTTATACTTATTTGAATTTTAAAGCTCTGCCCGTGGTTCGTCTGTAATTTGTGATGCCGATAAAAGAAAAAAGGTTGTTTTCTTTACAATTATGCTCGTTTAAAAAGGAATTATGTTTAATTGCAAAGCAATGACGGTTCAGAATAAGGCAACGACAATTCAGAATAAGGCAATGACGGTTCAGAATAAGGCAATGACAATTCAGAATAAGGCAATGACGGTTCAGAATAAGGCAATGACAACTCAGAATAAAGAAATCGTCTGATTTTCATTCGTCACAAAGGCGGAATCAATACTGTAAAGGGACGTGAAAACGCCACGATGCAGCCGCACATCGGATCAGGAATTCATCAGTCTTTGTCGGACATCAAGAAAGAAAGGAAGTCGCTCAAGATTTGAAGCCGATTTTCACGGCGGCACCGGTCGCGGAAGCCTTGTCGGCATTAGAATTATTTGCCGAAAAGCGTGATGCGAAATACCCGTTAATTGCTAAATCGTGGTGCGGGAATTGGGTTAGAATCGAATTGATGTTAAATTCACGGCAGAAATCCGCAAGACAATCTATACGCCCAACGCAATTTAATCGTTAAAGTCGAAAAAGTGGACGATGCCGATACAGAATCGGGAATCGGCGATGAATCGATTCGGCAGAATTACACTCGGTTACACAAAATCTCTGACACCCTGTTACGTTCGTAATTCTTAATTCTACTGTCTGCCCCGCATTTTCAGCCCGATCATTTCCGAAACTCGGCGACCCTTATCGCCGTCCAAACTCAATCCGTAGCTGTCTTGCAGACGTTTTTTTATTCCTTCGTCGTTGACAAAAAACTTGCCGTTAAGTTCGCCCAAGATGAGTAAATCCAAACCTTCGCGGATGTATTCGTCTTTGCCGATTTCCAACATATAATCGCCGGCGGTTTGATGCGCTTCCCATTCCATTTCATACAAAGTCGGATTAAAAACCGGTTCGATGTCGGCTTTGGAAAAACTTGCGACCGCACGGGCAAAATCGTACGCGTGTCTGCCTTCGTGGACAAATGTGCCTTCGCAACCGCGTTGAAAGCCCGTGTCAATCGTTTCAGTCGCAATCGTAATAAACGTTTCGGCTAACGCTTCGTGTAAGTCTAATCTTTCCGACAAAATACGCTTGTTGGTTTTATCGGGATTCGTGATGCCCGTAATGCCCGACGCATAAACTTTCGAGACCGGAAAGACGCACACAATCATCTCTGATTTGACGATTGTTTCCATCATAAAGCGTTGGAACTTGTTGCCTTTGTTGATTATAGTGTCAAAAGCGTCGTCGATTGACCGGCGATATTTTTTGGCAATGCCTTTATCGAATTTCATATATTAAATGGTTGAGAATACAACAAATTGATTGGTGAAACTAGAAAAGTCAGTCCAAAAACTGTTGCATCCAAATCTCTAAATTCAGCAGTTGAAACACTTGCAGATTATAATCTTCTTTGCCGCTTTGATTAAGTTCGATGATATTGCGAACCTCTTCCGCGTCGAATAATCCGCGTTTTTTGATTGTTTCGGCGGACAATAAATCATCGATCATCGGACGCAAAGACGTACGCAACCAACTGCGAATCGGTGAACCGAATCCGGCTTTTTTGCGGTAGATTACTTCTTTCGGCAACAGACTTTCCGCCGCCTTTTTCAAGATATATTTTCGCTCCAAGCCTTTTAATTTCAACTTGTTGGGAATGCGCGCGGTTAAATCGACCATTTCGTTATTCAAAAACGGAACGCGAACTTCGAGGTTTGCCGCCATCGAAGTTTTGTCGGTTGTATCAAGATTCAAAGCAGGCATAAACGTCTTGAAATCAACGTATAAAAGACGATTTAACGGCGACCAATTTAACGACTTTTCAAAACATTTTCGATGATAACGGTAAGCGTCGAAATTATTTGCGTTTTCGCGTAAATCTTGCGAATAAAGTCGCTGTTTCATCGCATCGGTAAAGTAAGTTCCAAAGCCGAGATAACGATTTTCAAAATCCATCGCCGCTGATTTCGCAAATTTTTTCGCGTTCCGCATCGGTGCCGTCAATTTTCCTTTCATTCCGCCGTAAAGCAAACTGTCAACGGTTTTCATCAAAGGCTTACGCACTGCGGACGGCATAAAGTCAAATTTCCCTGCAATTTGCATCGCAAGTTGTCGCGGATAACCCGCAAAAACTTCGTCGCCGCCCATTCCCGAAAGCATAACTTTATGCGAACTTCGGGCTTGCTCCGAAATTAAAAATGAAGGAATTGCCATATCGATTATCGGCGATTCCTGATGCCAATTTAACTTTGGCAAAAGTGTCGTTAAATCGGGCGTGAGCAAAGTTTCGTGATAATCGATCGGAAACATTTTTGCGACTTTCCGCGACCATTCAACATCGTCGGGAATTATATCAAACGATAAATCTTCGCTCGAAATTGCGGTTGTGTAAGTTGAAACTTTAGTTGATTTTTTTGCCATCAATGCGACGATTGATGATGAATCAACACCGCCGCTCAAAAATGCTCCGAGCGGCACATCTGCAATCATTTCAAGGTTTACACACTTTTCAAGCGTCGCGGAAACTTGCTCGATCCAATAATTTTCATCGGAGTTTTGCTCTTCTTGCGAGTAATCCAAATCCCAATATTCGTGTGTTTTAACTTCGCCGTTTTTCCAAGTTAAAAAATGTCCGGGCGGTAATTGCGAGATATTTTTGAACATAGTTTGCGGCGGAACCGTCCATAAAAATGTCAAAAATTGATGCAAACCTTCGTAATCTAGTTCGGCTTTTATCAACTTTGAAGCCAAGATCGCCTTGATTTCCGACGCGAACAAGAACGCATCGCCGACTTTTGCGTAATAAAGCGGTTTGATTCCCGTGCGGTCACGGGCAACGGTTAAAGTTTTTTCAACTTCGTCCCAAATCGCAAACGCAAACATGCCGTTAAGTTGTTGCAAACAGTTAATACTCCACTCTGCAAACGCATTCATTAAAACTTCCGTGTCGGAGTTTGTTTGAAATCTGTAACCTTTTTGTTCGAGTTCTTTTCTGAGTTCGAGATAGTTGTAAATCTCGCCGTTGAACGTCAAAACGTAGCGTTTATCGTTTGAGAAAAAAGGCTGATGTCCGCCCGAAGTTGTGTCGATAATCGAAAGCCGGCGATGTCCGAGACAGGTTTTAAGCTGTTGTTTCCCAACGGCTTGCGAAATAAACACACCTTCATCATCACGACCGCGATGCTCGATTGAAAGCAGCATTTCGCCGATAAAATTTTCGGGTTGTTGATGGATTAAACCGGTGATTCCACACATAGGTTTTCAATGGAAAATGGAAAATGGAGAATGGAGAATGAAAATCTGCTTGATTCTCATTTCTACATTCTCACTTCTCCATTGAACCTCAGCTTCCGCAAATTTCGTCGATTGCTTCGGTGTATTTTTCGTCGATTACACCGCGTTTTATTTTCAGCGTCGGAGTCATTTCGCCTTTGTCTATCGAAAATTCTTTGGCAATCAGATAAACACGTTTGACGCGTTCGTAATCGGACAATTCTTTGGTCAACGCAATCGCTTCGTTTTGCACGACTTTGATAATTTCGGGACGTTCACAAAGTTCTTGGCGCGAGCCGTGAACGTCGATTTTCTTTTCTTCCAAAACGGCTTTGAGCGTGTCCCAATCGGGTACGATTAACGCTCCGACTTGTTTTCTGCCGCTTCCGACCACGACCGGTTGAGCGATTAAAGCGCTTTGTTTCAACAAACTTTCGACCTGTTGCGGAGCGACGTATTTGCCGTTTGAAAGTTTGAATAAATCTTTTTTGCGGTCGGTGATGTAAAAATGTCCGTCGTCGCCCGCGTAGCCGATGTCGCCCGTATGATACCAACCGTCTTTCAAAACTTCGTCGGTTAATTCGGGTTTATTAAAATATCCGCGCATTACGCATTTTCCGCGAATCAGCAGTTCACCGTCTTCGGCAACCTTAAATTCTACACCTTCAAACGGAACGCCGATCGAATTAAAATGTTTGTCATCAGGACGATTTGCCGATGAAATACCGCCTTCCGTCATTCCGTAACCTTGCAAAATCGGGATTCCCGCCGCCCAAAAGGCGTAGCTTAATTTCTTGGACAACGGCGCTCCGCCCGAAACAAAGAAACGAATTTGTCCGCCAACGCCTGCCCGCCATTTTGAAAAAACGAGCTTATCGGCAATCGCGTGTTTGGCGGCTAACGCGGTCGGCACGGGTTTTCGCTTTTCTTTGTAATCCCAATACTTTTGCCCAACGTCCAAAGCCCACGCAAAAAGTTTGGTTTTCCAACCGCCGGCTGACATTCCTTTCTTCACAATTTTGTGATAAACCTGTTCAAAAAGTCGCGGAACAGCGGTCATTACGGTCGGCTGAACTTCTTGTAAACCAGAAGCCAGTTGGTCGAAAGCCGCGCAATAATGAATTGCCACGCCGTTGAAAGCCATCACATAAAAACAAGCGCGTTCAAAAATATGCGACAACGGCAAAACGGATAAATTGCGGTCAGTCGGCAAAATCGGCAAGCCTTTTGAGATTGCCAAGATGTTTGACGTGAAATTTTCGTGCGTCAGCATCACGCCTTTCGGTTCGCCCGTTGTGCCTGACGTGTAAATAATCGTTGCCAAATCGTCGGTTTTTATTTCGGCTAACAAACGCTCGAAAGCGCGTTCATCGATTTTATGCAGTTCCTCGCCGATTTTTTCGACTTGGGCGAAACTCATCGCCCGCGAATCATTTTCCGGCACCGCATCATCGTCGAAAAAGATAAGTTTTTCGAGTTGTTCAACGCCTTCGATTGCTTGCATCGCGTGTTTCCAAAGTTTTTTACCCGAAATAAACAACGCTTTCGCACCCGAATCTTCTAAAATATATCGAATTTGTTCGACTGCCTGAGTCGTATAAATCGGCACATTAACGCCGCGAAGCGACAAAATCGCCAAATCCGCATACGACCATTCCGGACGATTTTCGGAAATAATCGCCACTTTGTCGCCCGCCTTTATACCGATTTCCGCCAAACCGAGCGTAATTTTCTTGAGCTTTTCGATGATTTCGGTATAAGAAATTTTTTCCCAAACGTCTTTAACTTTGTAATTCCAAGCGTCCGCCTTGCGAAACCGCAACAACGATTCGTAAGCAAACTGCGGAATTGTTTGCGAAAATTCTTCAAACCCGATTAAATTTGTAGTATGTGCCATTGTTTATAACTCGAAATTATCTCTTAGTTTTGGAATTTAGCAAAATAGCCGTCAATTTTATACTGAAAAATCAAATTTATAAACTCCTTCGCTAATTAAAGAAACTGCAACATCTGTCCTTCCATACCTATCTAAATGATGTCTGCGAACCGGCTGACCTAACGGAACTCCAAGTCTGTTTCTAAAATACTCGCCAAGTTCGCTTTTTACCGGAAATGAACTTATTTGTTTTGGATAAGTTAAACCATTAACTGGTTGAGAGCCTTCAAAAAGTCCTTCCATGCTTATTCCATCATCCCAAATTATTTCAACTGAATCATTATGTCTTTGAGGTCTTCCTCTAGGATCTAACGAGTAAGATTGTTTAGGTGGAAATAAACTGGGTGAGTTTGTTATATGCGATGTTCGTATTGGTATATAGGCATCATTCAGCCGTGTATGATTGTTAGGATTTTGCCCCCAATTTAACCCTGAGGTAGCCGGGACTTCACCTGTTCTGGGATTAAATAAAATCATCTGACAGATATTTTCTGGCTGTCTAGGATTTATAATCGCACTTCTCGCAATTAAATTTTCCTCAAGACAGGAAAATGAATTATCTAAGACATGTTGAATATAAGCATTTAGCGGTTGAAATGTATCAAATGTTGTTTCGGCTAAAATTTCTCTATAAGGTGTAGTAAGACCATTCGTTGAAAAGTTTGCGGATCCGACTAAAGCATGGACAATATTGCCTCTATTTCGCCAAACGTAACATTTTGAATGAACTGGAAGATTTGAATAGAAAATATTAAGGTCAGTAATCTTATTTTGCAATTCAGTCAACGAACGGTGAAGAAATGGTTTAACTCCTTCGGAGCCATACATTCCATAAACAACTGTAGAGCGAAACGGAAGATTCTGTAGCCTTTCAATTGGTTTTGGTCCAACATAACCAGAAACTATGATTATTTCATCAGTTTCAAAGAACTCGTGTCGATGAAAAATGATATTATCTAAATTTTCTTTATAAAGCATAATATTTTTGTATAAACTCACTTAGGGCTAAACCAATAGCTTCTGCCAATTTAGGTGGAACAGCGTTTCCAACCATCTTATACTGATCGGTTAAACTTCCTGTAAACTCAAAATCATCATCAAATGATTGAAGTCTAGCAGCTTCTCTAACTGTTATTGTTCTTGCTTGCGATGAATCGGGGTGAATATGTCTTAAACCATCTTTGTATAAATGTGCCGGAATTGTATTACTCGGTCTGTCTCGTCTTAACACATAGTATTTGTGAATATTAGACCTTTTTCCCGTTCTTTGGTAATAAAGTTCTTTGATTGAATCAATACTTGCAAATTTATTTTGTTTTGACTCTATATCTAAAGCTAACTCTTTAAAAATACCCATATCCCTTTTATTGTGCATTCTGGGAATATGATTCGGAATCTCACATTGTTGGAAATAATGCGAGTGTTTTCTTCCCTTTAAAACAATTGGCTCATCAAGCGGAAATATTTTTGGCAAATCCATAATTGCTTCTTCTACTGTTTTTAGATTTGTTTTGTGCGAAGGAAGCATCTGTTTGTAAAAATCCAACAAAGCAATTTGAGCATTAGTATTAATTAGTTTTTTATTTACACCAAGAATTACAACTCTTTTTCTTGACTGAGGAACTCCATACTCTGTGCAATCAATCAAAGCAAATTTTCGTAAATCTCCAATTATCTCATATCCAATTTCCCGAAATGAGTCTGTAATTTTTTCAACTATTGACACTCCATCAGGGGTTGCACTCAGCATACCCGAAACATTTTCAAAAATAAATGCTTTTGGTCTGAACTCATCTACAACTTTTATATAGCTTTCAAATAGAAAATTTCGATAATCATCATTCATTCCATTTTCATCACGAATTCTTCCGGCAATCGAATATGCTTGGCACGGAGGACCGCCAATTATCACATCAACTCCGCTATTTTCTTTAACTAAATATTTTAATCCTTTATGATTGGGAAAAACTGAATCCTTTTCACAACCATTTATGAGATTGTCAACTTTCTGAATATCATATTGTATTACAATTTCATCAACATTATTGTAATTCCATTTGTCTTTAAGCCGTTTTTTGAGAGTGTTGCAAGGTTCTTTTTCCCACTCTACGCAAGCTATTGTTTGATATAATTTTGTCTTTTTAAAACCATCTGTAAGTCCGCCGCAACCGGCAAATAGATCTAAAACTTTAATTTTATTTTCCATGATTAATCGTTTAAATATGTACTTAGCTTTTTAGCTATATGAAACCCTAACAGTGGTGGAACTGCATTTCCTACTTGTTTATTTTGTTGTGTTTTATTCCCACAAAAAACAAAGTCATCAGGAAATGATTGAAGCCTTGCCATTTCTCTGATTGTTGGAACTCGATTGAATTTATAATGAAAATGATTCCTATGTCCTGTGTCAATAGTTCTCGAAGGCTTTTCACTGTGATAGCGAGTCCACGCTTCATTAAATTTTCTGCTTTCACCAACTCCCGGCGGTAAGTCTTTATAGTTTCCACCTTCGGGTACTTGAGAAATCACACTAATTACAAGTTCGGTGTGTTTTGTCGCAACATGATTATATAAAACTTTATTATTATTCCGCATTTTTGTTTGGTAATCTGTCAATGGTTTTTTATCATATTCATCTACTTCTTTGCCTAGTTCATTTTCTCTTGTAGGTAAATCGCTGATTGCATCTGAGCAAGTGTTATATTTATTCTCTTGCAATACGGCAGGCGGAAAATCAAATTTTCCATATTTAGGAAGTAATCCAACAAAAAAAACCCTTTTTCTTATTTGAGGTACTTCGTAATCAGGTGCAAATAAAACCTCATTATTCACTATAAACTTATGTTTTTGAAACTCTGAAATAATTGTTTTTTTCGCCTGTCCGTTATACAAGCCTACAAGTCCGGGAACATTTTCGATAATTACTGCTTTCGGTTTTATTTCATCTGCCAGTCTAAATACGGCGTAAAAAAGTTTATTTCTTTCATCAGTCTCATTTCGCGGACCGGTTATAGAAAAACCTTGGCAAGGCGGACCTGCAATAATCACATCAATTTTATGTTTTTTCACTTTAGAAACAATTTCTTTAATTGTTTCGTCTTTGTGTAAATCAGCCAGTAAAGTTTCAGAGTTTTTATGATTCCTCTTAAATGTGTCTAAAGCTGTTTTATCATTATCCACGCCAAGAATAACTTGATAATTAGCTTTTTCAAAACCGTAGGAAAAACCTCCACAACCTGAGAATAAATCCACTACTTTCAGTAAGTTATTCATTTTTTCAAAAAATTATACCTAAATTCCTTAACACATTATTAATTTTATAAACAAGAAAGTCCGGCTTATCAAAATGCCGAAGCGTTTCAAAATAATAGTGCGGTATTGTCTGCGGAATGCTTCCGAATAATGTATCAAGTGTCATTGGACTTTTATGTTACCAAATGCACAAAAATTTAGCATCTTCGGCGTTTGGTAAAAGCGGATTAAGAATATATTTCTAAAGTATGAAGAAGTCTTTTGGCAGTTGCTTTTATCGCCGGAACCGCAACCGAATTTCCAAATTGTTTATATGCGTGAACATCTGCGACCGGAATAACAAACGAGTCAGGAAAACCTTGTAATCTTGCCCATTCTCTGGTTGTCATTTTCCTTACGCCTTTGCGATTTACTTCGCCCTTAATATGTGTTGTTGGAGTAAAATCAATCAGACGGTCATCAATAACAAGATTACGTTCGCGTCCCATTCCGCCGACAACGATAGCGTTTGCAATTCCGTCATCGGGGATAATTGCATAACCAAACCCGTTTCCTTTACTTTCGTGCCGCTCTCTGTGTTTGTAAAGTGTTTCCAGGTAACGGTTTGAAAGATAATATCTGACAGGAACAACAGTTTTCTCTTTAATATCTGAAAATTTAACTTCCTTACCTGTTGGTTTGGGATACTCAAAGTCACAAATTCCGGTTTCTTTGCTAAAACCTACGATAAATATCCTTTCTCGATTTTGCGGAACGCCAAAATCTTTTGCGTTGATAATCTGCGGCTCCGGAACAAAATAATCAAGGTCGTTTCGTAAAACATTTAGAATTGTCGCCAGAGTTCGTCCGCCGTTGTGATTTCGCAAACCTTTCACGTTTTCCAGAAAAATGGCTTTTGGTTTTTTCCTTCTGATAATTTCTGCCACATCAAAAAACAAAGTTCCGCGAGTGTCTTCAAAGCCGCCGCGTTTTCCTGCAATTGAAAATGCTTGACACGGAAAACCCGCGCACAGCACATCGAAACCATCGGGAATCAAACTTTTGGTTGCTTCCAAAGTTATGTCGCCGTGCGGGGTTTCGCCAAAGTTTTCGGCGTAAGTTATTTGAGAATACTTGTCCCACTCGCTGGAAAAAACACATTCGCCGCCAAGTGTTTGCATGGCGATTCTGAAACCGCCGATTCCCGCAAATAAATCTATAAATTTGAATTTTGAACCTTTAATTTTTCGCATCGTTGATTGTTTGCTCGATTATGTTTACACAATTTTGCAAGTTCTTTTGAATCTCTTTTCCCCAAAATCGTAAGACTTTCCAACCGTCGGCGGTTAATTTTTGACTAACTTCAACGTCTCGTTCCATATTACGTTCAATTTTCTTAAACCAAAAATCTTGATTGCTTTTGTGGTCGTGTTTTTTTGTTTCCCAATCTTTGCCGTGCCAAAATTCGCTGTCAACGAATATCGCAATTTTGTATTTTTTGAACGTAAAATCAGGCTTGCCGAAGACAGTTTTGTTATGTTTTCGGTAACGCAAACCTTTTTGCCACAACGCTTTTGCCAAGGCGACCTCAATTTTTGAGCCTTTGCTTTTAACCGCTTGCATATTACGGCGACGTTGTTCGGGTGTCAATTTATCAGCCATATTTTGGATTGAGTCATTTGCTCGTTGATTTGTCTATTCATTGATTTGTTTGCGTCAATCGTTCATATTCAACCAATTTCTTTAATTCTTAATTGAATACGTTGCGGTTTTTCTAATCAGAATAGAACAGCGTGATGTGCAGACGAGTTTTCCTTTGTCGTTGGTAATTTCGATGTTCCAGACCGACATTGTGCGTCCCGCGTAAAGCGGTTTTGCTTCAACCGTGATTATTCCTTTGCTCACGGCTCGCAGATGATTGGCGTTTATTTCAATTCCGACGGGCGAAAATTTGGATAGATCGATACTGCAAACCGCCGCGATCGAAGCTGCCGTTTCGCATAGATAAAGTGAAACCCCACCGTTTAGAATTCCCATATATTGATGAACTTTCGGCGTTACTTCCATCGTCAAAACGGCTCGTTCGGCTTCCGCGACTTCTATTTTTATGCCCAGAAATTGTACAAGTTCATTATCTTGCGTGCGTTTGATTAATTCGTCTTTTGTCATTTGTCATTCGTCCTTTGAAATTAAAAGCATTTGTTATCCGCGAGAATCTTCAATTCCACGCACCGGCTTTCCCTTTTACTTTTTCCCCTAATTTTTCAAAGAAAAACTCCACCATATCTTCCGCCCATTTTTCGTAGCCGTGTGCGGACGGATGAATGCCGTCGCTGAAGTGTTCGGCGGTGAACTTGCTTCGCGGCAGATAATAATGCACGTTTTCATAGTTTGAAATTAAATCTAAACTGTTGAAATGCTGTATCTTAGCGACACGCGACAAAACGTATCGAAGCGGATCGGGCAACGCGATAAAATCTCTGACCATCGGAACATTGCCGACATATATCGTTGCATTCGGATATTTTTCACGGAAAATGTCGAGTAATGCCGCTAAACCGGTTCGCCATTTTTTTGGCGTGGTAAGTCCGAAAACATCATTTCCGCCGAGTCCGATTAAAATTACGTCAAATTTCGTCCCGTCCGATTGCGGAATTTTCGGTACAAGTTCGCTGATCGTGCGTTGAATCGTAATTCCGCTTTCGCCTAACGCATTCCAACGGACTGTTTTGCCGGTTTTCAGCTTCAGGTATTTAGCGAATTGTCCGGTTAAGGCTTCGGCGTGAGTTTTTGCACCAACGCCCGCGACGGTTGATTCACCGATTGCCAGTAAGTTTATAACTTCATCATTCCCGACGACTTCGCCGCTTGTTTCGCCTTGCGCGTCGGGTAATTTGCCGACTTTCCAACGCGTAATTTGTCCTTGCAGATATAAAAACGGCAATATCGGGGCGAGCAGAACGCCGTTGATAAAAAATTTCCTTTGCAGTTGATTAACGTTCATTTTTCTTTGTGATAAAATTCTAACCTACACAATGTTTTCGTCAAAATCACTTAAATTAGTTTTAATTTCTACGCTCATTTACTGCCAATCGTGCAGTTTTTGGCAGAATTCCGCCAATACAAACACAGCCGAAACTCAAATTAACACGTCCGAAACTAAGAACGAAGTATTTTTTCCGACCAAAGAACCCGAAAATTATCAGCTTGAAGTTGTCGTAAAAAGCGATGACGAGGAACAAAGAACACTTGTTGCCAAAAGCGGAATGCGATTCTTTTCGATCAGCAACGATATTGCAATATTAAAAATTGACGCGACAAAATCGTATTTAATTAACTTTGACAAAAAGATTTTTGCGGAAAACCTAACGCCGACAACAACTTCCGATAATTCAACCGAAACTTTGCAAAGTTTTCTGACAACCGAATTACTTAATCAAAAAATTGACGCGAGGTTTGAAAATCTTGGCGATGAAAACGGTTTGACAAAATATCGGGCATCGTTCGGTGAATCGGAATCGTTGATTTATGTTGACGAAAATTTTAAACTGCCGATGCGTCAAGAGTTTTACAGCATCAACGGCGAAGAGCGAACTTTGATGTATTCGAGCGAAATCCAAAATTTGAAACTGCAAGCGGACGAAAGTTTTTTTGAAGTTCCGAAAGACTTCCGCAAAGTTTCTTCAGTCGAATTTCAACAGCAATTAAATCGTGAATAATGACATTGGAATTGCCGAAACCCATTTATTTCAGCCGAAATCAACTTTTTTCTCCGACTCCTTGCGCACTTGTGTTTTAATTTGTTTCAATCCTGATGTTATGATGAATAAATGATTGGAAAACAAGCCCCGCATTTTGCGCTAAAAGACGGAAACGGCGAAAATTGGTCGCTGACTGACCAAGCCGGAAAGGTTGTCGTGTTGATATTTTATCCGGGCGATAACACGCCGGTTTGCACCAAACAGCTTTGTTCCGTGCGTGATAATTGGAGCGATTACAAAGCAACGGGTGCGGAAGTTGTCGGAATTTCAACGGATTCAAGCGTTTCGCACAAAAGTTTCGCCGACCAATATAACTTAACTTTACGGCTTTTATCCGATGAAAAAGGCGAAGTTGTCAGTTTGTATAACGTCAAGTCCTGGGTTCCCGGACGTTCGGCGCGAGCGATTGTCGTCATTGATAAACTCGGCAAAATCAGTTATCACAAAGTAGAAAGTTTAAGCGTTTTTCGTCCGAAAGATTCGGATGTTTTGGCGGAAATAAAAAAAGCAAACGTTTAGGAATTGTAAGATTGAATCATTTATTCATTGAATCATTGCAGGATTGCAGATTTTCAATGAGTTAATGAATAAATCAAAAAGTGAATCAATAAAGTAGGTGAAATTATGGCATTATTTGGCGGATTTAAGTGTGCAAAGTGCGAAAAGAAAACAGAACCGATCGGTTATGCTCCGATTCCGACCGAACTTGGTCAAAAAATTGGAGCGGAATGTTGTCAAAATTGTTGGAAAGATTGGCTGCAAAAGCAAAATCAACTGATAAATCACTTTGGTTTGGATGTTTCAAATCCTGACACGCACGAATTTTTGTTTGATAATATGAAGATTTTCTTTTATAACGAAGGCGTTAATCTTGCCCAAATCGATACGTCGAAAGAAGGAAACGTGAGTTGGTAAATGCAATTTATCAAAGAAACAATCATCAATGCCACGCCCGAAAGGGTGTTTAATTTTCACTTGCAACCCGATGCGTTTGAAAGACTTTCGCCGCCGTGGGAAACCGTCAAAGTTGTCCAAAAAGCCGATATTTCAAAAATCGGTTCGCAAGCAATTATCGAAACAAAATTGTTCGGAATAATTCCCGTGCGATGGGTTGCCGAACACACAAAATTCGATTCGCCGAAAATGTTTGAAGACATTCAACTTTCGGGACCGTTTCGCCGTTGGCGACATCAACACATCGTTTTACCGCACGAAAAAGGCGCGATTTTGCGCGACGAAATCGAATTCGAACCACCGTTCGGTTTTCTCGGCGTTCCGTTTGCGCCGTTTTTGGTTACGCCAAAGCTCGAAAAAATGTTTGAATATCGCCACAAAGTTACAAAAGATTGGTGCGAATCACGATAAATTTAAGATTCAAATTAATAGCAGACAAAAATCTTAAACCTTGAATTCAAAAAATTATGCTGACACACATTGTTTGTTGGAAATACAACGCCGAAGCAACCGAAGAACAACGAAAAAACCACGTTGCAAGACTACAAAACCTGAAAAACGAAATTGACTGCATAAAAAGTCTGAGCGTCGGGAGCGATATTTTGCATCTTGACCGCTCGTTTGACACAGGTTTGGTCGCAGTTTTCGCCGATAAAAAAGCGTTGGACGAATATACGGTTCACGCCGCGCACCAAGAAGTTGCGGCGATTGGAAAAGCTGTTTCCGAAAAGGTCATCTCGGTTGATTTCGTTGATTAGCTTATGAAACTTTCCGCCGAAAACTATGTTTCGCAAACTGAGGTCGTGAAATTGCGAACATATTCTCGGTTGGTTTGGGGCGTTTTTACCTTTATCGCGTTCGTCTGGTTGTTTCTGATATTTTCCGCGCCGATTTTTGAAGCAACCGGAACAAAATCGATTTCACAACCTGCGTACCGATTCTTCAGCTACATTTGCCATCAAATAAACAGTCGTTCTTTTCATTATCACGAATTTCCGTTCGCGGTTTGTGCCAGATGTTTCGGCGTGTATCTCGGCTTTTTTCTCGGACTTATCGTTTATCCGATTTTTCGCAACATAGAAAATACCGAACCGTTTCCGCGATTTTGGCTGTTTTTGGCAATGATTCCGATGGGAATCGATTTTTCGCTCGGCTTTTTTGGTATTTGGGAGAATACGCATGTTTCACGCTTAATCACAGGCGCGATTTTAGGGTTTGCCTGTGCAATTTTCATCGTTCCCGCACTTGCCGACATTGTGAAACACCTGAAACGACAAAAATAAAAAGCAATCAGAATCTTTAAAAACACCGATATTTCTTGCCGTTCACTTTCAGTTTTTAACTTTCCTAACGTCCTCCGCGCGCTTCTGCAAAACGAAGAGCTTGGCGACGAACGGCATCCGGAATGTTTCGATTCTTTGACATTGCCTGCAAATCTCTTGTTTGCAAACGAGTTAAAATCGTAAAAACGTGAGAAATCGGCGTTCGCGGATTGCGGGCGAGATTATGAGAAATCGCATAACTTCGGGCAAAATTGCGATTGATGGCAATTTGCCGCAAAACATCTTCGGGAACTGTTCGCATTGCCGCGATTTTCTCGACTTCCTGTTCGGTGATTCGATTATTTTGGACAACCGCCGTGCAGACAAGTCGATTTGCATCACGAATCAAAATTGTGCGAACTTCGCGGTCGCCTTTCATGGCATATTTGATGCGATCTTTCATCTTTAAGCCCATTATTTTCTGAATCATCGAAACTCTTTCGGACGTAACTTCATCGCCGTCGATTTTTAATTCACCGATAATTTTTTTGACGTTGGCTTCGCGTTGCTCTTCGGTTTCTTCGTAAATTTCCTCGATGTATTCAAGCGAAAGCCAAGAATCGTCAAGTTCGGCATCCGGAACTTCGATGTAATTTGCCAAAAACATCACATCATCGACCGTCAATTTTCCGACGGTTTCCACCTCGACGATTTCCTCGATAAATTCGGCTTGTTCGACAAATTCCGCCGCCGCTTCTTGTCCTCTCGCCCGCAGTTCGTCCGCAATTTGTTTTGCTCCGCGTTCTTTTTCAAAAAACTCACGCTTTGTTTCTGTTACGCGACGTTCGGCTTCGGGCGTGCGCGAAGGATTTTTGAGAATAATGTCAATCAGTTCGGGAACGCCGATCAACCGTTGCTGATTAAACGAAATCAGTTCGAGCAAACTTCCGTCCGCCGTATTTTTTGCAAGATTGACAATCGAATCGTTCGGCGTATTCGGATTAAGTACGATTTGTTCGTGAATGGCGTGCGGAATCTCTTTGTTTTCAGCCAGATACGCCAAAATATTCGGCGAGATTTCTTTTGATTCGGCAAGCGTTAAAAGGTCTTCGGTCGTTTGTGAACCAAGCGTTTGCCGGGCGGAATTTGCAAGTTCGGCATCGTTGCTTTTCAACAAAAACACTAAGGCTTCAAGCAAATCGGCTTGCGGCAAAGGCAATGCCCCGCGAGCCGCCGCGAGTTGGGCGGGACGCGGCGCGGTTTGGGCAATAATGGCTTTTACAACCGGATTATTTGAAGTAACTTCGATTGTCATTCGGGTTTAATCGTTAAAAAGATTGGTTTTATAAAACTTGAACTGATTGTAACATTGTTTTTTATGAAGCGGAATTTTGGTCGCGTTTCACGATTTTCTCGGCGGTTTCTTCGACAGCAAAAGGTTTGAGCGACGATTTGAAAAACAGAACATTTTCTGATGTGCTTGTCGATTCTTCGCGACTTCCGCAAAGTTCCCGGCTGACGGCAATAATAAATTTGTCGAAATTTATCGAACGAAATTCATCTAATCGTTGCTGCAAACTTTTCGGAGTCCAAAAACCTAAAACGTCCAAATAAATCTTTTCGTTATCGGGCGAAGTCAGCGTAAAATCGGGAATAAATACGATTTTACCTAAATCGACGACCGCTTTATTTTCCTCTAATCGCCAAGTCGTTTTTGATTTTTCCCAGTCTTTTTCGAGTTTTTCGAGCGAAGGATTTTCAAATTCCGTGTCTTCAAAATAACACGAATTCAATTCATTTTGGTTGCTTGAAAGTTCGTAAAATAAATTTCCGCCGAATTTTTGCGTAACTTCCGCCGACATTTTCCAGCCTGAACACAACAATAACGCGGGCAAAAAAACCGACATTTGAACTCCGTATTTTTGCGAACGATGAAACAACGAAGCCGCGCCCGTGAGCGTTATTTCGTAGCCGTTTTCGGCGTTTCCGGCAACCGAATGAATCAAATTAAAATGCTTTATCCAACCGAAAATCGCCCGATAATTTGCCTTGTCGGAACTCGGCTCAACCCAAATTCGCATCTCGACGCATTTATAAAGCAACGCCTGCGCTTGCGCCAAATTATAGCGATTAAGCAAATCTTTCGGCGTAATTTCATCAAACGAAATTAACTTTTGTTGAGCCGATAAATCCGCGTAAAGGTTTGATTCGATTGTATTTGCATCTGTGTTCAAGGACGTTGCAACGTTTAATAAAACCTCGCTTCGTTGCGGAGAATTCGGAAAAACAGGCTGAAATTTTTTCGCTTCAAGAAAAACTTTTCGTCGAATTTCCGAAGGTTCGGCAACGCTCGAAGTCGCAAATTTGCAACGATCGTCAAGCAATTTGATAAATCCGCGAAGAATTTTGAAATCTGTGCCGGTGCCGATGTACTCTTCTAATTCACGTTCCAATTCACCGCGATTTTTGCCGATAAATTCGTTCAAAATTTCGACCAAACACGCAACATCGCGCAAGTAATCCGGATCGTTTGCGGCAATTAGTCGCGGAAAAACTTTGTCGCCGCGTCGAAAATTTATGGCTAAATCTGAAGTCAACATTTGTTTGATAACCGATTGTTTATAATTAAGCGGGCAATAAATTTTCTCTTGACTTTATGAACTCGACAGTAAAGCCGGTTTATGACAATTTCGCGCTTTTTATTTGTAATCTGCCGCGTCGAATATCGTTTGCGACAGATTGTTTGATTTGTCGTAAAATCATGTTTGCGCTTGAAAAATTTGTTTACCGATGCAATTATAAACTTTTACAATGTCGAAGCAAGCAAGTAAATTTAATACAATTTCGGGCAAAGTTTTTTGCCTGTGCTTTTTGTTCGCCTTATTTTCCGCAAATTTCATTCATCCGCATAACCCGCGCGAAAGCGTAAATTCAGTTTATTGTCCGTTGCAAAAAACTTGGGTAAAAACAAATATCGAAAAAATTTCGGAAAACGATACTTTCAAAAATATTTGCGCGACCGACAAAAAGAAAGCCGAGTTAATTGCCGAACTTTCGTTAAAAACCATTGCATCGCAAAGAGTTACGGAAAATTTATTGTTTGATTATCTTGAAAAAGGCAAGCAAGTGTTGATAAATAATTTCCCGAATTTACCAAACGGCGAAGTTTCAAAACAGACGAAGTTTGAAACGGCGGCAAATAATTTCCACCGCGATTTTATCAAACCGCGACTCGTAAAACTGACTTTGCCGCAACTTTCACGTCCGCCGAATTACAATAAATCCTGCAAATTCGACTTTCAAATCACGCGCGATTTAACCGAAATCTCACGCAATATCAATCCGCGTTCTCCGCCGATTTTCTCTTAAATTCAAAGCAAAATTAAACTTTTTTTACGCACAATTTATATGTGCTTTTCGTCATTTTTCTTTAAATTTCGGGAGGAAATTTACAATGTTCAAACAAATTATATTCAGTATTTTTACGGTTATTTTACTTTCGAGTTTCGCTTTTGCTCAAAATACAAAAGGCACAATTTCGGGAACAATTTCTGACCAAAACGGTGCAATTATTCCGAATGCAAAGGTTACGGTTTCTGATTCGTTGCGTGGTTTTTCAATCAATTTGCAGTCAAACGAGAGCGGAAATTTCAGATTCACAACGCTCGAACCATCGGTTTATCAAATAAAAATTGAAGCAAGCGGTTTTAATTTAACGACCGTCAAAAACATTTCGGTCAAAGTCGGCGAAACGGCAAATGTTGAAATAAAGCTTGATGTTTTGACCAAAAAAGAAGTTGTCGAAATTGATGACCGCAGTAATTATCGGCTTTTGCAGACCGATAACATGAAACAATCGCGTTCTTTTTCGACCGAAGAAATGAACGATTTACCTGTTCAGGCGGGCGGACAAGGCAGAAATTTTTACGCTCAAGCCCGAACTGTTCCGGGTGTGGCGGTTACAACTCAGGCACACGCACCGTTTGCCGTGTCCGGAAATCGTCCGCGTTCAAACAATTATTTGGTTGATTCGGTCGATAATACCGATGCAAATACCGGTTTGATTTCGGGTCGCGGTGTAACGGAGCAAATTATTTCGCAAGAAGCCGTGCAAAGTTTCGAGATAATTACGCACAATGCGAAAGCCGAATACGGCAGAAATTCGGGCGGAATCGTCAATCTCGTCACGAAATCGGGAACTAATCAAATTCGCGGTTCGGCGTTTTGGTATCACAATAATTCAGCTCTTTCGGCTCGCAATTTTTTTCAAGGTGAAAAACCCGTAAACCTCTCAAATTTGGCAGGTTTTACCATTGGAACGCCGATTGTAAAAAACAAATTTTGGGCATTCGGACAATTTGAAACTTTTCGCATTCGCGGCACAAATCCGAGTATTTATCAGGGTCTAACGGCGGCAGATAAATTATCGGCTAATCCGAATACTGCTGCGCTTGCTGCTCTTTTTCCGACAACTGCGACTCGCGGCGGTTTGATCTCGCAAGGAGTTCCATCTTCAACAAATCAATACACTTATCTGCTTCGCACCGATTGGCAAATTAATAATTCGCAACGTTTAATGTTTCGCGGTTCGGATACAAAATCACAGCGAAATCAATTTGGCGTGGGAAGTATTTTGACAAGTGCCGCTCCCGGAAACAGGCGAACTGCGGGTTTAACGCTTCAACACACATGGAGTTTTTCGCCGAAAACTATCAATGAATTGCGGCTTGGTTACAATCGCCAAGTTGAGCAAGATAATTTTGCAGACGCAAATCCGAAACTTTTGGGCAATCCGGCAATTAACGGCGAACTCGGAACGCTTCGCGTAACAGGTTTGCAAACGCTCGGAATTCCCGCGTTTCTCTTCGGCAATAATTTTCAAAATAACACCAATCTCAGCAATGATTTAACGTATCTTCGCAGTAATCATACGTTCAAATTCGGCGGAAATTATCGTTCGATTAAAGTAAACGGCGGAAATGTGGACAACAGCTTTCGCGGGACTTTGACGTTTAATTCGATTGCTCAATTTCTTGCTGGAACGCCGCAAACTTACACGCGAAATGTCGGCAATCCGCAACTCGGTTTGCGACGCAAAGAAATTTCACTTTACGCTCAAGACGATTGGAAAATTCGACCGAATTTTACCTTGAATCTCGGTTTGCGTTACGAAGTTTTCACCGCACCGCGTGAAGTTGACAACAAATTAGAAGCAAAAAATCTGCTTGAAAACGATAAAAACAACTTTGTGCCACGTTTCGGTTTTGCGTGGGAAGCGTTACCGAAAACAGTTATTCGCGGCGGTTACGGAATTTATTACAATGTTGTCGAAACCACTTTTTTGGGCTTAACTCGTTTCAATCCGCCGTTTATCCAAAGTTTTACAGCGGTTAATCCGACATTTCCAAACTTGCTTGCAACTGCCGCAACAGGCTTGCCAAGCGGTTTGGTTATTCCGAACAAAGATACGGCAACGCCATATTCGCAACATTTAAGCCTTTCGGTTGAACGCGAATTATTTAACCCGCAATCAAGTTTGACAGTTTCGTATGTCGGTAATTTGGGCAGAAAACTTTCACGTACACGCCGTCCGAACGGCGGCGAACAACTTGCCCAAAATTTGCGTCCCGACACAACCGTCGGTGTGGTAAATATTTTGGAAACATCGGGCAATTCAAATTATAATTCACTCCAAGTCTCTTACACACAACGATTTACGAACAGTTTTCAAGTTCGTGCCGCTTATACTTATTCAAAATTTATTGACGAAGTTTCAGATTTAATTACGGCAAACACAAATCTCGCACGCGATGCCACGCCGCTTGACGAATCTCGCCGCTTTCTAGATCGCGGAGTTTCAAACTTTGATATTCCGCAGATTTTGACATTCACATATTCGTATCGTTTACCTGTTTTTCGTCAAAATAATCTCGCCGGAAAATTGCTCGGCGGTTGGACAATCAGCGGAATTACAACGCTCAGAAGTGGTCAGCCGTTCACGATTTATACTGGAACTAACACGCCGCTCGGCACAAATAATCAACGTCCGAATGTAATTAACGGAAGTTTAATATTTACGCCAACCCAAGCAACGGCAGTAACTTACGCAACAGGTTTGACCGCAACAAATTTGCGTCCGGCGACGAATACTTTCGGAACATACGGCAGAAATACGCAACGAACCGACAGCGTTGCAGACTGGAATTTGTCTCTGCAAAAAGATTTTCGCATTGATGAAAAACGTAAAATTCAGCTTCGCGGCGAAATGTTCAACGTCTTCAATCAAACCAATTTCCAAGCGATTGATAACGTTATGACTTCGGCAACTTTCGGCAGATACACATCGGCTTTTGACCCGCGAAGAATACAAATTGCCTTGCGTTTTGAATTTTAAGGGGAAATATGAAAAAGCAATTTTATTTATTTCACAAGTGGTTTGGAATCGTGGCGTGTTTGGCAGTTTTTGCATGGAGTTTGACCGGATTTTTGCATCCGATTATGTCTTGGACACAACCGCGACCAACACAAAATATGTTGAAATTAACGCCGCTTGAAGCCGACAATTTCAAAGTTTCGCTGAAAGAATCTTTAGCAAAAAATAATATCAAGACTTTTGGCGGTTTTAATATTGTTAGTTTCAACGGCGACAGTTTTTATCAGATTTTGCCTCAAAACAAAGAAGTTACGATGTTTCAGCCAAAAGAAGGCGAAGGTGAAAGTTGTCATTCGAGTATTATTTCGGATGCGATTTCCGCCGAACCGCCGATTTATTTGAGCGTTTCGACGGGCGAAAAACTCGCGGATGGCGATGAAAAATACGCGGAATATCTTGCAAGATATTTTGCGGATGAGAAAAAAGCGGAAATAAAATCTGCGAAAGTTATCACGGATTTTGATTTTGAATACAAAGCCGTCAATCGTCTGTTGCCTGTTTACGAAGTTGCATTTGAACGCGGCGATGGGATGAAAGCCTACGTTGATACAAGTTCGTCAAAACTCGGAACGTTGATTGACACTCGTAAATCTTGGCTGCAATGGACTTTTATAAATTTTCACAACCTCGAATTTGCCGGAATGCCAAATCTGACGCGGCAAATTGTTGTCGCGATTTTTATGTCGTTGGTTTCCTTTACGGCGTTGAGCGGTTTGATTGTTTACGGGTTGTTTTGGCGAAGTTACGGCAAAAATAAATTTGAAACTTCGCGGTCGCTTTTGCGAAAATATCATCGCTCGATCGGGGTAATTGTCTCAGTTTTTTTACTCGCGTGGTCATCCAGCGGAATGTTTCATCTGTGGGCGAAAGCTAATTTAGGTAAAGACGCAAAAATATCTTACGCAAGCACTTACAAGGCTGAACGAATAAAAATTTCTTTGACTGAAATCATCAAAAATCAAGCCGAAACGGTTTCAATTTCGTTGGTCGGATTCAATGACAAAATGTCTTATCGCACGTTGAAAACCGATCAAAGTATCTTATATTTCAACGCCGAATCAGGTGAAATTTTGGAAAACGGCGAGGTTGAATATGCAAAGTTTTTAGCTGAAAAATTCAGCGGAAACAAACAAATAATTGACGTTACGCCGATTACAAAATTTGGCGGCGAATATGGTTTCATCTTAAAACGCTTGCCGGCAATGAAAATTCAATACGCCGAAAATTCAAACGAGAGAGTTTATGTCGATACTTCGAGCGGAAAATTGGCGTTGAAAATTAACGATGGAATTGCTCAATGGGAAGATTTGACGTTTGATTATTTGCACAAAGGGCATTTTCTCGACTGGGCGGGAAAATATATCCGCGATTTGTTTTTGATGTTGATTGCGTTGGGAAATTCGATTGTTGCGGCACTCGGGATTTGGCTGTTTATCGGTTTGAAACGCACAAAAAGTATCGGGCAAAAATAAATAAACTTAGTGCAACTTTTTCAATATAAACTTGCTCTAACGCACGGTCTTGTTTAGACTCGAATTTGTCGGTAAAAAGGAAATTAAAAATGAGCGAATCAACAAAAATTGTGAAAGTCGAACGCGAAGGAAAATTGCAGGTCAAAGGGCGAATGAAGAATTTACTGATGTTTTTGCCGAATATGGTCAAATTGATGGGCAAACTTTTGATTGATAATCGTGTGCCGATTACCGAAAAAGCGTTGTTTGCGGCGGCGATTATTTATGTCATTTCGCCGATTGATTTTATCCCCGACGTTTTTCCTTTTATCGGGCAGGTTGACGATATTTACGTTGTCGCATTGACGTTGTTGCGACTTTTGAATCGAACGGATGAAACCGTTGTCCGCGAACATTGGGACGGCGGCGGCGACATTGTTTCGCTGGCAAATTCGATTGCAAGCATTGCGCCGAGCATTTTGCCGAAAAGAGTTTCGCGGGTTTTGTCGTCGCGGGTGGAAATGGGTTCGGCGGGCAAAATTATGGATTCGATTAAGAATAGAAAGGGAAATATTTTGGTTGAAATTCCCGATGATCGATTGTGAGAGCGTGAGACGGAGCGACAGTGAGGTTTTCCCCGTTATCGCTCTCTTCGTCACACTGTCTTCGCGCTAAAGCCCGATCGAATTCGGACTTGTGCCGTTAAAAAACCAATCCGAGCCGACTTTTAAGCGATGATGCCACGTCGGCAGCCGCGAACTGTAAAGCGCAAAACGCGCCTTTCTGGCAATATCGCCGCTGACCGCGTTTCCGGCAACCAAAACCGCCGCGTTTTCAGTTCCCAAACTCAAGGCTTCGCCAAGTTCTTCAAACCGCTTTGTTTTCAAAGGTTTATTGTTCAAAAACAGCTTAATATTGGCAGTTACAAGCGTTGCTTCTTGGTTGGCAAGTTGTGCTGTTCCGAGCAAAACCGGAGCAACGTTTTCGACAAAAGCAATATCGCCAAGCACAAAAACATTTTCCTTTCCTTTCGCCTGCAAAGTCGCTTCCGCCAAAACCAATCCGATGTTATTCTTCTCTAAATCAAGCGTTTCAAGCAGCGGATTCGGCTTTACGCCCGCGACCCAAATTGTTCCCGCAACTTTTGTTTCGGTTTGTTTGCCGTCGAATTCGGAAATTATGCCGCCGGATTTGACTTCTAAAACACGAGTTTTTGTCTGAACCTCAACCTTGCAATTACGCAGAGACTTGTTGACGATTTCGAGCATATCATCGCCCATTCCGGGAACTAATCTGTCGCCTGTTTCCAATAAAATTATGCGTGGTTCGCCTTGTAAACCGCGTTGCCGATAAGCGTCGAAAAGCAAATCGGACATTTTTGTTGCCAGTTCGACACCGCTTGCTCCGCCGCCGACAATCGCAAAAGTTAAATCGGTCGCAACAGTCGGCGAAATCGCGTCAACTGCGGAAATCATCCGCTTGCGAAGCTCGTCCGTATCGGCAGTATTGCGAAACGGTAACGCGAACTCTTCCGCGCCTTCAACGTTCCAAAAATTTGTTACACCGCCGACAGCCAACACCAAAACGTCGTAATTTATCGCCTCTTTTCGGTTTGAAAGTCTTACTTCATTTTCCGTAAAGTCAATGTTTTCAACCTTTGCTTTGATAAAATTTATCTCATTGTCAAACAATTCTTTGTAATACGGAGCAATGTGCCACGCTTCAACTTCGCCGCTCAGATATTCGTAAAGCAAAGGTTTGAAACAAAAATAATCCGTGTCGCTGACGAGTGTTACCTCACCGCTTCCGACCATTTCCAAAGCCGTAAAAAGTCCGCCGTGTCCGCCGCCGATAACCAAAATTTTCTTCGACATTTTTTTCTCCTTTTCGATATTGAGAAAAGTTTCACAATCTCAATAATTGATGAGGTTACTCCTAAAATTTTAATTCGTCAAATAAATTTTTTATTAAAACGCAGATTTCTGGAAATAACCCGGAATATAAGCTATAATAATGGAAAGTTGTGTCATTTGTGAAACAGCTTTGTGTTTACTACCGATAATACCAACTATTATCAGGAGAAAATTATAATGATTATTAACCACAAAAAAGAAAAAGCATTTAATGCTATTACATATTTCTTGGAGCATACTTCGCTCTGCAATAAAAAGAAAATGTACAAATTGCTTTATATTCTAGACTTTGAACATTTTAAGGAAACAGGCAGAAGTGTTACAAACTATGAATACTATGCTTGGAAAATGGGTCCTGTGCCAAAAGAACTTCACAATGCTATTGATTCAAATGAGCAAGAATTTAATGATCATTTTATAGTTGAAAAGAAAATTGAAAAAGGTGGTTTTGAAACGATTTCTTTCAAAAGTAAAAAAGCATTTGAAGAAAAATACTTTACGAGAAGAGAAATAGCATTGCTCAAAGATATTTCAGAGCGATTTATGTTAGATACAGGAAATGAAATGGAGGAATATACCCACAAAGAAGGTATGCCATGGTTTAAAGTTTGGGTTGAAGAAGACAAACAACATGCGGAAATTCCTTATGAATATGAACTGATTAAACTTAACGAAACTCAAAAACAAACTATTTTGCATATTGCGGAAGAAAGGAAAGTCTTTTTGGAAAACTATAAATGAACTGCGGAGCAATTCTCTACGACAAACAATTTCAATTTGCAGACGGTACAACTCTCGACAAGTTAATAATAATTTTGTCTGATTTTGGCACAAACTATCTTGCGGTTAAAACTACCTCAAAAATACATCGGAAAGGTATGAACAAAGGTTGCCAAATCAAAGATAAACCCGCAAACTACTTTCTGCCAAAAAACACTTGTTGGTTTAATTCGGATACTTGGGTAGAATTAGATGAAGTTTACGAAATTGATTCAAGTATTTTAAATTCCAAAATTGTGGACAATGTTATCTTGCTAAAAAATGAATTGCCTTATGATCTCAAAAAAGATGTTTTAAAATGTGCTTTGCAATCATTGGATATAGAATTATTTTATTTGGAATTTATTGAAAGAGCTTACGAAAACTTATAGTATTATCCAATTTATTTCGCTCCGTCGCCGCGAATCATCGCCGGAATTGTTTTCAGAATTATTTTTAGATCGAGCCACAGCGACCAATTTTCGATGTAAAAAACATCAAGCGTGAGCATTTGATCAAACGTCAGCCGATTTCGCCCCGACACTTGCCACAAACCTGTAATTCCGGGTTTCATATCGAGTCTGCGGCGTTGCGTGGCGTTGTATTCTTCGACCTCGTACGGGATTGGCGGACGCGGACCGACAATGCTCATTTCTCCGCGAAGAACGTTAAATATTTGCGGCAGTTCGTCTAAACTCAATCGACGCAGGTGTTTGCCGATTCGGGTTACGCGAGCATCGTCGAGTTTGAAAACAGTTTCTTCGCCGATATTTTCCGCTTCGCCGGCGATGTAATTTTTTAGATATTCGCGATGTTCGCTGTCATCGTTGTTGGCTTGCATCGTCCGAAATTTATAAAACGAAAATTGTCTGCCGTCCATGCCGACTCGTTTTTGCTTGTAAAAAACGTTTCCTTTTGAATCGAGTTTGATTAAAATTGCGATTAAAATTGTCAACGGCGAAAGTATAATTGTTGTAAATAAAGCGATTATTACATCTTCGAGCCGTTTGACGAATTGCGAAACGGGCGAAAGCGGTTGGCGAAAAAGTTGAATCATCGGTAAACTTCCGATTTGTTCGACATTTGTTTTTCTCGGCAAACTGTCAAATAAATTCGGCGCGAGTTTAAATTCCACGCCTTTTCGCCGTCCGCAACGCATCATTACATCGAATAAAACCTCGCTCGAAACATTCTGTTCGGTGATAATTACTTCGCTCGCACCTGTTTCGACAACGATTTCAGGCAAATTATCAAGCGTTCCGACAATCGGAATATCGCAAAACCGTGAATCGTCAATCGTGAATCGTGAATCGGAAACTACGCCGATTACTCGATAACCGAGTTCGCGTTTCGTCTGCATTTCATTGATGACAATTTCGGCTTCGCGTCCGTTGCCGACAACCAACGTCGGAATCAAATTTATCGAATTTTTGCGTGCCAAAATCTGCACAAATCGCACCGTAAATCTAAATAAACAAAAGACTAAGAATGCAAATGCAAAATCCGCTGCAAAGACTAAACGTGAATATGAAAAATCACCGAATTCAAATCCGCCGCGATACAAAAAAGCCGTTGCAACCATCAAAAGCGTGCCGATTGAAACTGCTTTGAAAACTTTTACCGCGTCGTCGAAAAACGAAAATTCACCACGCAAACGGTATAAATCCTGTGTTTTGAAGGTGATAATTCTAATCGCCGCAACAAACGGTAAAAGTACGCCGTAAGGTGAAAATTCACGCGCCCAATTCCACGAATTCAGTTGAAAAAAAGCATCATTTTCACGCCACGCAAACGCAATCATAAAACACAGAACCGCGAGCAAACCATCAGTCAGCAAAATACCGAATTTAATACTCGGCATTATCCAACTCGGCATTCTTCCAACGGATTTTGTTTGAATTTCAGATTGCATTTTTCGGTTCAAGATTATCACGCAAAGTTGTATAAACTAAAGCGTAGAAGTATTTTAACGCAAAGTTACAAAGACGCGGAACGGCGAAGTTTTCCCGTATTTGAATCACTCAAAATACGATTTAAGTGCAGATAACTTTGCGACTTTGCGACTTTGCGTTAAACTTTTTAACTATGCTTGAAACAGCCAGATTATTTTTACGTCCGATGAACGAAGACGATATTGACGCGGTTTTTGCGATGCGTTCCGATGCCGATGTGATGAAATTTATCCGTGAAACGCAAAATCGCCGTGAAGCCGAAAATTGGGTGAAACTGGTTTCGTCCAAATGGGAATCGGATAAAATTGGTCTTTGTGCCGTTATCCTAAAGGAAACAAACGAGTTTATCGGTTGGTGCGGACTTTGGATTTTGACCGAAACAAACGAAATTGAGGTCGGCTACGCGATTTCGGCAAAACATTGGAAAAAAGGTTTTGCATCCGAAGCGGCGGAAATTTGCTTGCAATACGGTTTTAACGAATTGAATTTAGATAAAATTGTCGCGTGTGCGAACCCGCAAAACGAAGGTTCGCAAGCCGTGATGAAAAAAATCGGAATGACTTTTGACCACATCGGCTATTATTACGGCACGGATTTGGTTCATTACACGATTACAAAAGAAAAATATGCTCGAAACTGAAAGATTGATTCACCGCGAATTTACACACGATGATTTAGAAAAACTGATCGAATTACGTTCCGAAGACGAGGTTATCGAATATCTCGGCGGACGAATTTTGCAAAACCCCGAAGCAATCACGAAACGGCTTGATTTTTATATCGATTGTTACGAAAAATACGGCTTTGGAATGAACGCGATGATTTGGAAAGAAACCGGCGAAATGATCGGCTGGAGCGGGCTTCAACCGTTGGGCGAAACGTCAGAAATTGAAGTCGGTTACGGAATGATTCAGCCGTTTTGGAAACGCGGAATCGGTTTTGAAACGGCAACCGCTTGGCTCAATTACGGGTTTAATGTTGCCGATTTAGAAAGAATCGTCGCCGTTGCTTCGCCTGCCAATACAGGTTCATGGCGAATTATGGAAAAGCTCGGAATGAAACGCGAGAAAGTTGAAAAACACTACGAAATGGAATGCTTTTTTTACGCCGTTACGAAAGCCGAATTTACCCGCAGTCGAAGCCCGGCAAAGTGAAAACCCGAAAGTTTCCGATGAAGTTTGAATTGAAATCAGCTTGGAAATACTTTCGCGCAAAGCGAAAATCTTTGGCGCGATTTACTTCGTTCGCGGCGATAATCGGAATGGCGTGCGGAGTTGCCGCGTTGATAATCGCACAATCTTTGGCACAAGGTTTTCAAACCGAAATGCAAGATAAAATTTTGCAAAACACCGCGCATATAGCCGTTTTCAGACAAGACGGAAACGAAATGAGCGATTATTTACAACTCCGAAATAAGCTCGAAAACATTGAAAACGTCAAAGAAATTACCGGCACAACTTACGAAAATTCGTTGATAATTACCGACGTTTATACGAACTACGCAGTTTTGCGGGCAATTCAAAGTTCAAAAATAAAAGTTCAAAGTTCCGATGAAATCAATGTTGAAATCGGAGCGGAACTTGCCGCCAAAATGAATTTAAAGATTGGAGATGAAGCCGATATTTTATTGACTTCGCGGAAAACTTCGCGAGTTAAAATTGCGAATATTTTCCGCACCGGACTTTACGAATACGATTCGACTTGGATTTATCTTTCTTTTGCTGACACGGCTAAATTAAAAGAACGCGAAATCTGCTTTCCGACAATGTTAAATATAACACTCACAGACATTCACGCGGTTAAGCAAGCAGGCGAAAAGTTGCGTAAAAGTTTGTCCGACGAGTATAAAATTATTGATTGGCAAGAAGCGAATCAACCACTTTTTGCCGCCTTGAGTTTGGAAAAAAAAGTAACTTTCGCGGTAATTTTGTTGATAACGTTGGTCGCAAGTTTGAACATCACCACTACGTTGGCGTTACTGGTCAACGAACGCCGACTCGACATTGCGATATTGCGAACGTGCGGGGCGAAAACAAAAAGTTTGATGCTGATTTTTCTGCTCGAAGGCGTGTTTCTCGGTTTAATCGGGATAACTTTCGGGGTAATTTTGGGCTTAAGTTCGTGCTTTTTATCAAACTATTTTAAGCTGATCAGTCTGAACACCGAAGTTTATTCACTCGCCTCAGTCTCGTTAAACCCAACTGTTTCAGAGGTTTTACCGGTTGTTGTAATCGCGTTTTTAATCAGTATTTCAGCAACAATTTTCCCGGCGTGGAAAGCCGCCAAAATCAAACCGTCGGAAAATTTAAGGTTGCAATAAAAAAGCGGTACCGAATAATCGATACCGCTTTTTTCACAACCTTTACCTTACCGGTTACGGTTTTTTCTGATTTTATAAGTGTAAACCGCCGCGCTTCCGCCACCGATTAACGCACCGATGACCGCGCCTTTTTTACCGCCCAAAACTGCGCCGATTAACGCTCCGGCACCGCCGCCGGCACCAATGTTAATTTTGTCTTGATGACGTTTGTAAAAACTTCGCTGTCTGTAATTACGATTATTCCCGCTACGATAGTTGTCGTTGTAATTAACGTAATTTCGTTGTCGCGGTTTGTAACATTTTTGAGCGTTCGCAGTTATTGGAACTGTAATCGCCAAGACGAATAAGACTAGCATTCCTGCCAAAAATTTTTTCATAATTCTACTCCTAAATTTACTTGCGTTTCGGGAAGAGACATTCGTCTGATGCGAAAAAATCACCGCAGGTTGCCAACAAAATTTCGTTTGACCGATTTGCTCAAATTGCTAATATGGTAAACTGAAAATTATGTTGAATTCACTAACTTATTCATTACCCGAAGACTTGGCAAACGCGGTCGCAGAATCACTTGAAGATTGGAAAACGACGGACAAAATTTCCCGCATTTGGTCGAAAGACGCAAGTGTTTGGACAAACACAGACGAAGCAAACCGGCTCGGTTGGCTTGATTCGGTTGACGTTGAATTAAACGATTTGCAAAAATACCGTGATTTTGCCGATGACGTAAAGTCTTTTGAATCAATAGTTTTGCTCGGAATGGGCGGAAGTTCGCTGTGTCCCGAAGTTTTGGCAATTACCTTTGGCGTTGAGAATTTTCACATCTTAGATTCAACCGTTCCCGCACAGGTGAAAACAATTGAAGACAAAATCGATTTAGCAAAAACCTTATTCATTGTCGCCTCAAAATCGGGTTCGACGCTTGAGCCGAATTGCTTTAAACAATACTTTTACGAACGAGTTGCCGAAACCGTCGGACGCGAAAATGCGGGCAAACAATTTGTCGCAATTACCGATCCGAATTCTAAAATGCAAGCGGTTGCCGAACGCGATAATTTCCGCAAAATCTTCCTCGGAAATCCCGAAATCGGCGGCAGATTTTCCGCACTTTCGCCGTTTGGAATCGCCGCAATGGCTTCGATGCAATTAGATTTTGAAACGTTTTTGACGAACGCAAACGAGATGGTTCAATCCGTGAAATCGAATGTTCCGACAGAAAATCCGGCGGTAATTTTAGGAACAATTCTTGGTATCGCACAAAAAGCGGGACGCGATAAATTGACGATTTTTACTTCGCACGAAATTTACGATGTCGGTGCGTGGCTCGAACAACTTATTGCCGAAAGTACGGGCAAAAACGATGTTTCGATTATTCCGATTGACCGCGAATTGATTCAAGGCGATTACGGCGACGACCGCGTTTTTGTCTATCTGAAATTGAAAGATTCGGCGGAAAATTATGTTATTGAAGAGTTGGAGAAAAACTCGCAACCTGTTGTTCGCATTGAACTTGCAAGTAAAGAAAATCTCGGACAAGAGTTTTTCCGTTGGGAATTTGCGACCGCCGTGGCAGGTTCGATTATGAACATCAATCCGTTTAATCAGCTAGATGTCGAATCGGCTAAAATCGAGGCGAAAGAACTTACCAACGCCTACGAAGAAACGGGAAGTTTACCCGCAGAAACTCCTTTTTACGAGGAAAACGGCATCAAATTATTTTCCGATGAAGCCAATGTTGCCGAACTTGATTCGTTGATCGAAGAAAAAAGTTTGATAAACTATTTGATGGCACATTTTGAGCGGATTTACGAAAACGATTATTTTGCGTTGCTCGCCTATATTGAAATGAACGCTGAACACGAAAATTTATTGCAAGAACTTCGGCACGCGATTTTGGACGCTGAAGGTGCGGCAACTTGTCTCGGCTTTGGACCGCGATTTTTGCATTCAACCGGACAAGGTTACAAAGGCGGAGCAAACAACGGCGTATTTTTGCAAATTACGTCAGACGACGCGTTCGACATCAAAGTTCCCGACCAAAAATACACTTTCGGCGTTGTCAAAGCTGCCCAAGCTCGCGGAGATTTCCAAGTTTTGTGCGACCGGAAACGCCGTGCGTTACGCGTACATTTGGGAGAAAACGTGAGCGAAGGTTTGAATACGATTTTATCTATGTTGTTGTAAATAAAGAGTTGTAACGCAAAGGTACGCAAAGAATTTAAAGGATTTATTATAACTTTGCCTCCCTTTGCGAAACCTTCGCGTTCTTTGCGATACAAGTGTTTTTCAGAAACGTTCAATATCAACAAAATCGCCGTCTTTCATCGCAATCGAATTTTCGTGAACCTTTTTTGCCTCTTTCAAAAAATCTTTGATGTGCAGATAGCGTTGCGAAAAATGTGTTAATGCAAGTAGTTTTGCACCGGAGTTTTTAGCGATTTTGGCGGCTTTTTCTGCCGTTAGATGTCCGTGAGCGTCGGCTTCTTTGGTTTCGGTTTTCAGATAAGTTGATTCACAAACGAGCAAATCAACATCTTTTGCCAACGCAAACGCATTTTGGCACGACCGCGTATCCATAATAAACGCAAAGGTTTGTCCTTTTTTAAACACGCCGCAATCTCCAACTTTGATTATTTTTCCGTCAATTTCAAGCGAACCTTCTTTTTTCAGTTTAGCGATACTTTTACCTTTCACGCCAAAATTATCGAGTTTTTCGGGCAACATCGTAAACGTGTCTTTTTCCACAAATCTGTAACCCCAACATTCAACCGTGTGGCTTAGTTTCCGCGTTTCGATATAATAAGTTTCCGTCTCAAAAATTACGCCTTCTTCGTCAATCGGATGATCTTCAATCGTCGCGACATTATGAAAAATCGAGGCATTTTTCAGGTTTTCGATAAACTGCTGTCCGCTTTTCGGATAAAAAAGCTGAACCGTATGCAGAACTCTGTCGAGCGAAAGACGCTGCAAAATTCCGGCTAAACCAAGACAGTGATCACCGTGAAAATGCGTGATAAAAATTTTGGTGATTTGCGTGGCGGAAACATCGGCGAAAATCATCTGCCGTTGCGTTCCTTCGCCGGGATCAAACAGCAAGCCTTCCGCGTCAAAACGCAGAAAATAGCCGTTGTGATTGCGGTCTCGCGTCGGAACTTGGCTGGCTGTGCCGAGTGCGTAAAATCTTCTTTGCGACATAATTTAAAGTTAAAAACGAAAAGTGAAAAGTCGCCGTCGAAGGACTAAAGTAATAATTCGACTCGTTACTTTTTACGTTTGCCTTTTTCTACGGTTTTACAATTACCGGCTCAATATCTTCATACATTTGATAAAGTTCTTTGTCGGTTGTCTCGGCTAAATCTCGCCGAACCAACAAAATTAAATCAACGCCCGGACGCAACGGATAAGTGCCGACGTATTTGTAATGCTGACCGTATTTTTCCAACAGTTCGCCGGCTTGCTTTTGCTCTGAGGCAACAATCATTTCAGAGGTGCTGGAATCAATAAATTGTCCGTGAAAAACGGCTTTCGGATATTCCCGCATATACCACGGCATTGACCAGTATTCGTCCGAAATTACCTCAACCGAAACGTCTTTTTTCTTACCGCTTTTATCGGCGAAATGTTCGATTTTCGCAATCAGTTCGTGAAAACCGCGTTTTGTGTGGGCGTAAACGTATGGCATTTGCTCGTCGTCGTAACGCAGAAAATTCAAATCGTAAGTTTGATAGCTTAATCCGCCAACTGCCGCAGCCAACAGAAAACCGCCCGCCAATTTTACGATAACGTGTTTATTTTCAATCAGTTCGTTGATTCCGTAACCGGCGATTATGCACATCGGCAACGTGAAACTTAATGCCAACCACGGAGTTTTATACGGAATAATCGAATATGCCGCCGCTAAACCGAACGCCCAAAATGCGGTAAAAATCGCAAACCGATGTCTGGCGCCGACAAGCGCGATTATTCCGCCGATTACCGACAAAACCAAAATCGGCGATTCGATTTTTGCGAGCCAAACGATGTATTTCGTGTAGCTGTAAGCGTGGTCTGTGATGCCGGTTTTGGTCCAAAAAGAATAGGCTTCAAAGGCTTTGCCGACACCTTCGCCGTAGGTAAAAAACGACGAGAAAAACAGCACGCCGACATAAATAAATGTCGCAATAATCAGCATCACCATCAGCCCGAAATCGTTATTTTCACCCAATCGCAAGCGGAAATTCGACCACGTTAAGTCAATCGGTTCACGCCAAGTTTCGGTAATTTCACCGATGACGGCGCGATAAAGTTTTTGCCATACAACCACACAACCGCAAGCGATTATCATTGTTCCGACAGTAATAAAAGCCGTTTCTTTTGTGCCGAAAAACAACGCGGCAGAGGCTGATGCTAAAATTAAATAAGTTGCTCTGCCTTCGTTCCACGCCAACAATATTTTCATTAAAAAGAAGACCAAAACGCCTTCGATTAAAAAGAAAATCATCCGCAAATAAACATTTGAACTACCAAATAAATCAACCAAGCCGAACGGCAACACAACAAAGCAAGTCAACAATAAAAACGACATTGCCACGGTTGCAAAAGTGCCGGCGGGTTTTCCTTCGATGAAAAAAAGAATACCTGCTACAATCGCTAAACTAAAGAAAACAAACAACATTTCGTGAATGAAATAGCGTGAAATAAAAACCATTCCCGGCGAAAGAGCAAGTAACAAAGCGGCTGTCAAACTTCCGACGGTACCGATATATTTGCGTAAAAACAACGTCAAAATTACCAGCAAAACTCCGAAAACCGCGACGCTTGCTCTAATCGAAAATGTTTCCAGCCCGAATAATTTGGTAAAAACCAAGGTGTCGAAATAAAGCGTCGGACCGTGATAATTGCTCGGATCGTAGTGATAAATTCCTTTGCGAAACAGTTCAAGCAAAAAATATCCGTTCACGCCCTCATCGTGATGCAGCGGTTTTAATTCAAGCAGAAAAAACCGCAAAAACGCGGCGATTGCCGTAACAATAACGCTGCCGATTAAAAATTGCGGACTGCCGATTGCGGCTTGCGGTTCTTCGTGCGGTTCAAAGGTTTCTGTTTCTTTTTGCGGTTTCATTTTATTCGATTATGTTTGGAATTTTAATAATTTCAGCCAATTCTGCTACAATTTAACTCATAAACCGGCTGTAAGCGACTGTTTTGCAATTCTATCAGATTTTGCAAGTATTTAGCTAAACCGAATTTATCCGGAAATCAATCGATATGAAAAAGCAATTATTTACCATTATTTTTATTGTCGCGACGGCGTGCGGTGTTTCGGCTCAAAAAGCGGCGAAAGCAAAGCCGGATTTAACACTTGAACGGCTGAAAAAACACATTACCTATCTTTCGTCCGACAAATTGGAAGGCAGAAATACGGGCGAAAAAGGCGCGGTTTATGCGGCGGGCTATGTCGCTAACAGCTTTTCGCAGTTAAAGTTAAAAGCAGGTTTTGTAAAAGGAAAAAGTCGCAACTATTTACAACCTTTTCCGTTTATCGCAAGCGTTGAAGTCGGTGCGACGGGCAACGACTTCAAACTCGATTTAACGAAAGCGGACGGTTCACACCTTAAGTTTGAAAATCTTTTGCCTGTCAAACCCGTTGGATTTTCAATGAACGGCGAAGTTACCGATTCAGAAGTTGTTTTCGCGGGTTTCGGGATTGTGTCGGACGAGCTTAAATACAACGATTACAACAATTTAGATGTAAAAGACAAAGTTGTCATCGTCTTTGACGGAACGCCCGAAAACGGAAATCCAAACTCGCCGTTTTTGCGTTTTGCCGATGTTCGTCTAAAGGCAAAACTCGCCAAAGACAAAGGCGCGAAAGGTTTATTGATAATTTCGTCCGAAGAAAAGTTTGAAAACGACCGGCTCGCTTCGCTCAAATACGATCAAACTTTGGGCGAGTCCGCTATTCCCGCGATCGTTGTTTCACGCAACACAGCCGCAAATATGCTCGGCGGCGACGAAGAAAAACTCAAACAACTCGAAGTTTTTCAGTCAATGAAAAAAGACCCGACAGTAAAGGTAAATGTTTCGATTCCGACCAAAAATATCGTCAGTTTTAAAGTAAATCTCGTCAAAAAAACAGCAGAAGCGTATAACATCATCGGCGTATTGGAAGGAACAGACCCGATTTTAAAGAACGAAGCAATCGTCATCGGCGGACATTACGACCATCTCGGCAAAGGCGGACATGCGGGAAGCCTTGCTCCGAATTCGACCGAAGTTCATCACGGAGCAGACGATAACGCTTCAGGAATTTCCGCCGTCATCGAACTCGCGCGACAATTTTCGCAAACCAAAAGTAATAAACGAACGTTGATTTTTATCGCGTTCAGCGGCGAAGAAGAAGGTTTGATCGGCTCGAAGTTTTATGTCAACAATCCAGTATTTCCTTTGGATAAAACAGTTGCGATGATAAATATGGATATGATCGGGCGACTTCGCGACGGCAAATTAACCGTCGGCGGAATCGGCACGGCAACGGAATGGAAAGATTTGGTTGAAGGTAAAAATAAAACAGGCGAAACTGTAATATCTGCGGCAAGTCTTTTCAATTTGCAACTCAGCGAAGACGGTTTCGGACCAAGCGATCATTCATCGTTTTACGGCAAACAAATTCCCGTGTTATTTTTCTTTACAGGTTCGCACGAAGACTATCACAAGCCTTCGGACACCGTTGATAAAATAAATTTTGACGGCTTAAGTCGAGTACTGTCATACATTTACGAAATTGCAAAAGCTATTGACGCGAACCCGAAACATCCGATTTACACAGTTGCAAAAAGTTCGGGAACACAAGGACGCGGAACTTTTAAAGTAAGTTTGGGCGTGGTGCCGAGTTACGGTGAGGCGAACGACGGCTTGTTACTGGAAGGTGTTCGGGATAATTCTCCGGCGGCAAAAGCAGACTTGAAAGCGGGCGATAAAGTTATTAAATTGGCAGGAAAAGAAGTCCGAAATGTTTCCGATTACACAATTATTCTCGGCGAATTGAAAGCTGATGTTGAATATGAAATTGTAATTATGCGTGGAACGGAAAAATTGACGCTGAAAATTATTCCGGCGGCGAGAAAGTAAAAAAAATGAAAAAAATTATATTTATTGTGTTTATTGCGACATTTTTAATTGCGTGCGGGCAACCGAAATTGACTGAAGTTGTTCAAGCGCCGAAACAAACTCCAAGTGTTTCGCCGTCTGTGATTCCAAGTGTTTCGCCGACTCAAACAACACCGCAACCCCAAGCTAACCAAGAAGTTAAGCTCGGTGAAAGCAAAGGAATCGTAACAAAAATTAACCTTGAACTCGTTTCAATCGAACTTGACCACGAGGAAATAAAAGGAATGATGCCGAAAATGCTGATGGAGTTTTACGTTAAAGATAAAAAGATGCTTGACGGCTTAAAAGTCGGCGATAAGGTTGATTTTACGCTGGAAGAAAATAAAGGACAGGAAATGATTGTGAAGTTGGCGAAAACGGCGAAATAGTAAAATATGTTTTCAATTTATAATATTTGAAGTTTGCACAATTCTCATCTGCACGAAAAATTTTCTTGAAATGAATTTAAATGAAAAAGAGAAGAAGAAAACAATTTTTCGGAGGACTGTTATACTCCGGCATAATTGGTGAAAAGCACTTCAATTCAAAGGATTTTATTTGTAAAAACAGCGATCCTGCTCACAAATTTGCAAAGAAACGATTAGAAAACCCGACTAATGCCGAACGGAAGTTCGAGCAAATACTAAATACCGTTGATAATGGGTTTTTCGTCGGTAAGTTCAAGCGGGAGTGGGCGATTTGCGGCAAATGGATTTTGGATTTTTATTTTCCGAAATACAGGTTGGCGATTGAAATAGATGGGAAATACCACGAATCTTTGCCACAAATTGAAAAAGATCGCCAAAAAGCAGAGGATTGTAAAAAACTTGAAATTGTCTTGATTCGGCTGAGTAATCAACAGGTATTCGGCAAACTAAATGATTTAATTGAGGAACTTAACCGGAATAAGGTAAAAATTCCGCCGAGTTGCAGGGAATTTTTTGAACATTTTGAACTTAATAACAGGATTCCCAAGCTCGAATTGACAGAATATGAACAAGCATTGATTTTACGACACTTTGAATTTTATAAATCCTTGGCGAATGGGAAACGGAAACCTGTTTCAGATAATCAACTGCATTTTGTACAAATGTGTTTGGGCTTGGTTGCACCCAAAAGTGAACACGAAATAGCTTTCGCAAAATTTATTCGTATTAAATCAAAAGAATTTTCTATTATAAAAACTGCTGAGACAACGCGCAAAAAGTAGCCGGAAACGAAATATAATAAAAGTTGGTCAGTAAAAACCCGGTTTGGAATAAAAAAGGACGATGCCGTAATTTTCGGCTCGCCCTTTTTTGCTTTTATAATAAACGGTTATAAATTATTTTTTGTTTTTAATAGTTTTTGTTTTAACGGTTGATTTTACTTTATCTTTTTTTGTATCGGATGCTTTTTTTCCGCCTCTGCCGAGAATTGTTACGGAAACACGTTTGCGTCCAAAGCGAATTGCTTCGGCGCAACTCGGCACCCAAATATCGATAATGCGACCTTTGATGACACCGCCTGTGTCTGCGACCAAATATGTTCCGCTGTGTGAACCACCGCTGACGCTGATGCGTGTGCCGAGCGGCAAAATTCGCGGATCAGCCGCCACAATTCCGCGTCGAACTCCTGCTCCGGTTGCCGTGCGTCCTTTCAAACAGTAACAGGTTGCCGAAAATGACATCGCTTTCGAGACAGCCGCTTCGCTTTCCAATCCTTCAACGCCTTCGGGTTCAATGCCCTCAATCGCAGGTTCAACAGATGCTTCTTCGGTTTTTACCACTCGTGCGCGAACTTCTTTTTTATCGTCTTGTTGCGCAAAACTAACTTGTTGCATTACATTTACGCTTTCTTGCGAAAAGAAAGCTGCTCCAACGTGCGTTTGCGAGTAGAAAAAAACTACCGACAAAACAAGTAACATCATTAGAACGCTGCCTTTAGCCAGATTTTTCATAAATAATTTCACTCCTTTCTGATTTTTTTCGTAAGCTATCGCACGAACATATTAGTGCTCTGTTTGGGCTTCAAAAATACTGATTACTTCGCCAAATTTGAATACCGACGCGGGTTGCTGACGTGGTTAAATACAATCGGAAATTGTTTCAAATAATTGTATTATGACTAAAAATACCATAAAATAAGGCTTTTGTCGAATCTTTGATTTTTTGCACGTTTCGATTAGACGAATGCCGTTAAAATTTCGTATATTTCAATCACTAAGGTTATTCAAAAAACACGGAGAAAATTTATTATGGACGATCGCAGATTTGCGGACAGATTTCTAATTTCCTTCCCCATCAGGGTGGAATGGAAAGATGAAAACGGAGAAAAACTTACCGAAGAAGGTTTGACGGAAAACGTCGGAAAAAAAGGAACACTCATTCATTTGCCGAGACTTTTGCCGAGCGTCGGCAGCAAAGTTAATTTGACGGTTACGGAAAAGCCAAAAGACGAAGTTACGGTTTTAGCCCAAGTTTTGCGGCTCGAAAGAAATGCGGCACATCCGCAAGTTGCCTTGATGTTGCTTGACGAAACAGAGCTTTGGGAAAAGAAAGTTTGGGAATATGCGGGCGAAATTATCGCCGCCCAAAAACCCGAAGAATTTGACGACTGGAATTAAATCGGCAGACAGTTGCAGTAAAAGCAGCAGTCGGCAGTTGAAAAAAATATTTTGCGGTTTAGGTTGGTGTTAAAATTCGGTTTCTCTCTTAAACTACATTCTACCGACTGCTTCTGCCAATTTTTATATGAAAATACTTGTTCTCGGTGCAGGCAAAATGGGTCGTGGCGCGGTTTATGATTTGATTCATAATTCGCCGGACGTTAAAGGTGTAACAGTCGCTGATTTTGATTTGGCGAAAGCTGTTGAAATTGCCGAATTTGTCGGGACAGACAAAATTACGGCAGTAAAAATCGACGCTTCAAATTACGCAGATGTTGTTGAATTGATGAAAAATCACGATTCGGCGATTTCCTGCGTTAATTATTGGTACAACGCCGAACTTTCGAAAGCCGCGATTGAAACTAACACAAATTTTTGTGATTTAGGCGGAAATAATTACATCGTGGACGAACAGTTGGCGATGGACGAAGCCGCGAAAAATGCCGGAATCAACATAATTCCCGATTGCGGACTTGCTCCCGGAATGGTTTCGATTTTGGCGATGCACGGTGCCAAACGCTTTGACGAAATCGAGGAAATCCATATCCGCGTCGGTGGTTTGCCGCAGCAACCGAAAACTTTGCTCGAATATCAGTTAATTTTTTCGGTCGAAGGTCTAATTAATGAATATATCGAAGCTGCCAGAGTTATCCGCGACGGCAAAATCAGCGAAGTCGATTCAATGACCGAACTCGAAAGTCTTGCGTTTGAAGGCTTTCCGCCATTAGAAGCGTTTCAGACTTCGGGCGGAACTTCGACCTTGCCTGAAACATTTCTCGGTAAAATTAAAAATCTCGATTACAAAACAATCCGCTACACGGGACATTGCGAGAAGTTTAAAACAATGATTGATTTGGGCTTGTGTTCGAGTGAAGAAATAATGGTTGATTATGTTAAAATCAATCCACGCAAGGTTTTAGCCAACCTTTTAACCACATATTTGCCGGCTGACGAACCTGATTATGTTTTGGTCAGAGTAGATTTTGTCGGCAAAATTAACGGTGAAACTAAAAATTTGCGGTTCGACATTATTGATAAGCAAGACGAAACGACAAGTTTGAGTGCTATGATGAGGACAACCGCGTTTCCGGCTTCGATAATCGCTCAAATGATGGCGAAAGGCGATGTGTTAATGCGTGGAGCAACGCCGCAAGAAAACGCGATTGATTCCGATAAATTTGTCGCAGAATTGGCGAAACGGAATATTTTGATTCGTGAATCTTAAAATATGAAATGGTTTTGGCGAACATTTTGGAGTCTTCTAATTCTCGGCTCAGTCGGACTTTTGACCGTTTACCTGATCAATTTACAAGTCGCAAGCTATTCAAATAACAAGATTTACCGGTCAATTACCGATGTTCCGAACGATAACTCTGTGGCGATTGTGTTGGGTGCAAAGGTGTGGGACGACGGTTCGCTTTCGCACGCTTTGCTTGACAGAGTAACTACGGGCGTTGAACTTTACAAAGCCGGAAAAGTAAAAAAACTACTGATGTCGGGTGATAATCCGTCGGCTGATTATGATGAACCGACCGCGATGAAAAATGATGCGATTCGGCAAGGCGTTCCCGAACGAGATATTGTTTTAGATTTTGCGGGCAGACGTACTTACGACACTTGCTATCGTGCGAAAGAAATTTTCGAGGTAAAAAAAGCGGTTATTGTTTCACAGGAATTTCATCTCGCGCGTTCAATTTACCTTTGCGAAAACATCGGTGTTGAATCTGTCGGCATTACTGCCAACCGTCGCAAGTATTCAGGCGAAAATTATTGGGCGTTTCGTGAATTTTTCTCGGTTTTCAGTGCGTGGTTTGAGATGAATTTTATACCGTTTGAACCTGTGAGCGGGAAAAAAGAACCGATTATTTTGAACTAATTCAAAAACTAATCGTATAAACTTTTACAAGCAACGCTCGGAAGTTTTATTTTAGACTTGCTTTTACGAAGATGATTTTCTTCATTATATTCCTTTCATTTTGTGCGACGGCAACGGCTGCGTATGTCTTTTTAGCGTTCAAAAATTTTGACCGCCACGGCAACAACTACACACTTAATCCGAAAAATTTTCGCGGTTTATTTCAACCGACCGAAGAAGACATTCGTGCGTCTAATAAAGCCGAAAAAGAAACCGCTAAAGCAAAAACCCAAGAAACAAAACGCCTTGAATCAGAAGAAAAAGTATCAAAAGTTGCCGGTTTTATGACGATTTGGCGAGATTTGCCGTCACGAAAAAATACGCTTGAATTATTGTATATCGCATCACAAAGCGAGAACGCAACTGTTTATAACGATGTCGCAAAAAGTGTATTGGAAAGTTGGTATAACGGCAAAATCAACAATCTGTCGGCAGAAGATTTGGCACAAATGCTGGAAAGCCATTTTTGGCTTCTTCCCGGTGAACAAAGGACTTCGGGCATCAGTTTTGGCTTAAACCAAGAAATTGCAAGTTTGCGTCGAAAGTCTTTAGAAAACAAAAATAACTTGCAAAGTTGAGAAAAATTTACATGGAAGGTTTAATTTTTTTAGGCGTTTTACTGCTCATCGGTTTGGGCATAACTTGGTATATCGTCACAAGATTTTTGGTTAATATCGGTGCAACCGAGGTCGGCATTAAAGAACGTCGTTATCTTGGGCGAAAAATGGCACAAGGTCGCGTTGTCGCAACGGAAGGCGAAGTCGGTATTCAAGCCGAAGTTCTAAAACCCGGATTACATTTTGTGATGTATCCGATCGAGCGTGTTTCGTATAAAGTTCCGCTCGTGGAAATCGGTGCGGACGAACTCGGAATTATCGAAGCAATTGACGGCGAACCGATGCCGATGGGCAGAAACTTTGCACCTGACAGAGCCGCAAATGCTCACAACAATTTCCAAGACCCGATTGCTTTTATCAAACAAGGCGGCGTAAAAGGTATCCAATTACGCACTTTGCCGCCCGGAAAATGGGCGATTCACCCGTATCTTTTTAATGTCTCGATTGCCAAAACAACGCTGATTCCTCCGGGAAAAATCGGAATTATTACATCTGCCGACGGCACACAACTTGACCAAGGCAGATTACACGGCAAGGCGATTCACGAACATAAAAACTTTCAAGATGCGGAAATTTTCTTGCAAAACGGCGGTCAAAAAGGTCCGCAAGTTGATTTGCTCACGCCGGGAACGTATCGGATTCATACGCAATCAATTTCGGCTAACGGTTCAAACGAACAAAAACCCGGACTTTTTACGGTTCGATTGGTTGACGCAACTTTGATTACCGAAAACCAAGTCGGATTGGTTGAAGCCTTGGATGGTTCGCCGCTTGATCCGAAAGATTACGTTGCACAGCCTGTTTTGGGACACGATAATTTCCAAGACAGTAACACTTTTATCGAAAAAGGCGGTCAACGCGGTCCGCAGAAAGACATACTTTTACCCGGAACTTATTACATCAATCCGTTGATGTTTAAGGTTATTTTGGATTCTGCAAAAGAGGTTCGTCCGGGCGAAGTTGCCGTTATTGTTTCCAACGTCGGCAAAGACCCGACGCACGAGATTCGCGAAGAAATGGCTCGAAAAGTGCGTGAACGATTAGAAAAAGAAGAATCTGAACAAGTAACGCTCGCCGCCAAAAAACTTGATGAAGTTGACGGCGACGATAAACCGCTCGCCGCTTTGAAAGCCGAGCTTTTGGCAAACGATCCCGCAGAAAGACGGCTTGACAGCGGAACGCACGAAGCATACGTTGTGCCAAGCGGTTATCGCGGAATTCAAGAAGCCGTCGTCGGTCCCGGAAAGTATTACGTCAATACGTTGGCGACTACGCCGATCACGATTCCGACCACAAATATGACCGTTGAATGGACGGCGGAAAAGGTCGAAAGTTCGTTTGACCCGTTTGCCGTAATTTCAAAAGACGGTTTTACGATGCAATTAGAAGTCCGTGTGGTATTTAGAGTTAAGCCCGAAGATGCTCCGTTTATGGTCGCAAAAATCGGCAATACGGATAAATTGATTCAAAACGTGATGCATCCGTTAATCGATTCGATTTTCCGCAACCAAGCATCCGAATCTTCGGCGATGGCTTACTTGCAAAATCGCCACGAAGAGCAAGAACGTGCCGAAGCTCGTGTCAGAATTCAGCTTTTGAAATATCACGTTGACGTGGTAAATGTGTTGATTTGCCACATTCATCTGCCTGAAGATTTGATGAAAACGCAGACCGAAAAAATCTTGGCTGAACAAAAGCAAAATATGTATAATGCTCAACGCGAAGCCGAAGTTAAACGTATCGAGTTGGAAAAAACCAAATCGCAAGCCGATAATCAAAAGAGTTTGATGGAAGCAACGGTCGGTGTCGAAATTTCTGCCAAACGCTCCGAACAGCGTAAACGCGAAGCCGACGGTGAAGCCTATTACATTTCGGAAACAGGTAAATCGGAAGCCGAAAAAGTTCGTTTAATGGGTGAAGCGCAAGGTGTGGCGTATAAAGAACAAGTTGCCGCACTCGGAGCAAACGGCGTGGCTTTGGTCGAAACGCTCAAGGTTATCGGCGAACACGGCGTTCGTATCACGCCCGACATTATGGCTTCGGGCGGAAACGGCGAAGGCGACGGCGGCGGCGGAATCGGTACGCTTTTGTTACTGAATCTTTTCCGCGACCAGATGGCTAAAAATGACGCGAAAGGCAACGAAGTTAAACCGAAAATAGGCTAAAAGTCAGCTTGTTTTTTGAATAATAAACGGTTGATTCAGCCCGAATCAGCCGTTTTTATTTTTGAATATCTGTTTTTTTGTCGAATAAGGTGTTATTATCGTTAAAAGTTTGGAGAAATTATCATGATGCGTTTTCGATATATTTTGTTTATTTTGCTGATTTCAAGCAGTATTTTTGCTCAAAAAACTAAAACTCCGCAGTTACGGGAAGTTTCCGAAGACGATGGAATTGCTGTTATTATCAAGCATTTGCCTTCGTGGGAACAGGTTCAGTCAAACGCAAAATTGATTGACAATGCCAAAGATTTGCGGAAACTATATCCGAACAGTTCGTTGGTTGATTTGGTTAAATTCGATGGCGGAACCGAAGGCGTTTCGGCTGATTACGAACAAGGAAAACTTTTACTGATTGAATTTACAAACCCGCAACTTGCCGCCGAATCAGACGAAACGTTCAAACAATTTTTAACTTCAACACCGCAATCGGAGCAAATTTCATATCGCCGAATCGGGAATTATGCCGCGTTTGTTTTCAATTCGCCCAACGAAGCAACGGCGAACGGGTTGCTCGACCAAATTGAATATCAAAAGGTTGTGCGATGGCTTGGCGAAGATCCGTATTGGTATGCAAAAGCCGAAAAAGCGTATCTGAACACAACGGGCGATATGTTGCTTTCGACTATGTTGGCGGTAGTCGGCGGAATCGGCGGAGCAGTTTTGCTCGGCGGCGGATTTGGGTTTTTAATATATTATCTTCGCAAACGCAGACGAACCGGAGCTTTTGCTTTTTCGGACGCAGGCGGATTAACGCGACTCAATTTGGACGAATTATCCGACGGAATACCGAATAAATTGCTTGGCAAATAAACTCTTTCAAACTATAATTTCAAATCTTTTTTCAAATCTTTGAAATTGGACGGCTTGTTGAAAATCGAATCCGAAATCAGTTTATTAAAGACAATACTTTCGTAATTTACTCGGCTGACTTGTTTGCCGTTTGTAAAATGATCGATGATAAACGGCGAGTAAACGCCTTGATTTTCGATAAATTGGGCGTATCGATCTTCTTCTTTCAGCTCTTCATTTTCGGCGCTAAGGCGAGTAAAAAGGGCTTTCATCGGCAAACCGTCGGTTACGGCAAACTCAAATTCGACCGTAAATTTATCGCTGTCATATCGCAATTTGATAACTTCGTTACGTTTGCCCAAAGTTGCTTCGCGTTTGCCGACATAACCGAGAGTTGCCTTGCCACGCCAATTTCCACGCAAAAGATTATCTAAACTGACGCGAAGAGTTTGATTAAAATTTTCAATTGCATCGGCTTTTTGGTCATTGACGGCGTTTGCGGCAGATTCAAAAATCCAACCTTTATCGTCGTAATTCGTTTGAATCGTTTTATTTCCAAGCGACTTAAATTCCGTGCGTTCTTTATTCGGAAAAACCATAATGTCGATAAAACTGCTCGGCAAACTTTTTCCTTCGTCTTTGATAAGTGTAAATTGACCTTTGCCGTAAACGGTTTTTACGCTCAAATACTTTTCGCCGCCGAGTTTTTCCACTGCGCGTTTGATAATTGCTTCGGCTTTTTCATCGTTTTTGGTCGGTTGCCCAAACGATAAAATAACAAAAAGTAACGCGAAAGCAAAAATTACAACAAATTTTTTCATTAAATTTCTCCGTAGATTTCCATAAATTCTAACATTATTTTTCAGATGCAAAAACTTTCATCGTCGATAGTAATTTTTTTCGGCAAAAGCCGACAAATTCATAATTCGGCATTTCAGTTTTGCCGCAAAAACCGGGTAAAATAACGTGAGTTCGGGGTAAGAAAAAGTTTTACCGCAGAAACACCGAGTTTAAGAACCGGAAAATAAGTGTAATTTTCTATGGAACCAAATCAAAAATCAAAAGCCGTAAATTTCATCGAAGCAATTCGACAAGGAATTTGGGAAGAAATGTCGAAGGACGAAAGCGTTTTTTTAATCGGCGAAGACGTTGGCGAATATGGCGGAGCATTTAAACTGAGTGAAGGAATGATTGAACATTTCGGCTCGGAACGCATAATTGACACGCCGATTTCGGAAGCGGCAATCGTTGGCGCGGCGTGTGGCGCGGCGTTGATGGGAATGAAACCGGTCGCGGAATTTCAGTTTATCGACTTTATTTCGTGCGGGTTCGATATGCTCACGAATTACGCGGCGAAATCGCGGTATCGCAACTGCGGCGGAATTCAAGCCGTTTTTCGCGGTCCGTGCGGTTCGGGCGTTCGCGGCGGACCTTTTCACTCGCTCAATGCCGAAACTTTTTTTCTCAATACCGCCGGTTTGAAAATGGTCGAACCTTCAAACGCATATGATGCAAAAGGTTTAATCAAAGCCGCAATTCGCGATCCCGATCCGGTTATTTTTTTTGAACACAAAAAGCTGTATCGACTGCCGCGTTTGAAAGCGGAACTGCCCGAAGATGATTATATTGTCGAAATCGGCAAAGCGAAAGTTGTCCGCGAAGGCAAAGATTTGTCGATTATCACGTTTGGTTACCAAGTTTTGAACGCTTTGGACGCGGCGGAAAAACTGGAAAAAGAAGACGGTTTGAGCGTCGAAGTAATTGATTTGCGAACTTTGGCGCCGCTCGACAAAGAAACGATTTTGGCGACCGCGAAAAAAACAAATCGCGTCATGATTTTGCACGAAGCCAGTTTAACGGGCGGAATCGGCGGCGAACTTTCGGCAATTATCGGCGAAGAAGCGTTCGAATGGCTTGATGCTCCGGTTATCCGCGTTGCCTCGATTGACGCGCCTGTGCCGCACGCACCCGAAATGGAAGACTATTATTTACCGAGTCCGGACGAAATTGTCGAAGCCGCGAGACGGTTGGCAAAATACTGACTTCAGCCAAGGTAAATTGAAAAAGACATTCTTAACTTGCTTGATTTCCGATACTTTTATCTCTTGTTGTGATATTTTTTAATTATTAAAGATTTGGAGAAAAATATATGAAAATTATTTTATCGATTTTGATGATTTCGTGTTTGGCAATCGGGTTAGCTTGTCAAACCGCGAAAATGTCAGAAGTTGACGACAAAGAAATTACGGTCGGCTCAGACGGCGCAAATCGGATAACTTTGGCAGGCGCAAAAAAACTTTTTGATGCCGGCAACATTTTTATTATCGACACGCGGGCAGCCGCCGCTTACGATTCCGAACACATCAAAGGTGCGGTAAATATGCCGTTGGACGCAGTTGAAGCTCGTTTGAAAGAAATTCCGACCGATAAAAAAATCATTGCATATTGTTCCTGACCAAGCGAACATACAAGCGCCGGTCTGGTGCTTAAATTAAAAGAAAAAGGAATCACAAACGCCTTTGCCTTGGTCGGCGGAACGCAAGCGTGGGTAAATGCCAAATATCCGACCGAAAAAACGGAAGTAAAGTAGGCGACGGCAGGTTACAGTTTAAGAAAACATTATCCGCAGATTTAATCGATATTTCATCGGCGGCAGGTTATAACTTTAAATGAACGAAAAAAAACGCGTAAAACTCGGCAGGTTTTTAAGTCTGATTTTGCGTCATCAACCTGAAATTGTCGGCTTAATACTCGAAGAAAACGGTTGGGTTTCAGTCGAAAAACTTATTGCCGCGTGTGTCGCAAACGGGCAAGAGTTGACGCGATCGGAACTGAACGAAATTGTTGCCGCAAACGAAAAAAAGCGTTTTGCTTTTGATGAAAGCGGAACAAAAATTCGGGCGAATCAAGGTCATTCGGTTGCGGTTAAAATTGAATTTGAGGAAAAAACTCCGCCGAAAATTTTGTATCACGGAACTGCCGAAAAAAATGTCAAAATAATTACCGAGCAAGGTTTATCAAAAATGCAACGACATCACGTTCATCTTTCCGCTGAGATTGAAACCGCGCTGAAAGTCTGCTCACGACACGGCAAGCCTGTTATTTTTCAAATAGATACGGAAACCATGTTGGCGGAAAAATTCAAGTTTTATGTTTCTGAAAATGATGTTTGGCTGATTGACGAAGTTCCGCCGAGATTTTTGTAACGAACCTGATTTTCTTAACTTTTCACTATTCATCTTTCACTTTTCACTACTTCACTTTTCTGTGGCAAAATAATTTAATGAACGATTTTCCGGTCGATAAATTTCACGAAGAATGCGGCGTATTCGGTGTTTTCGGACACAATGAGGCTTCAACGCTGACGCAACTCGGACTTTTTGCCTTGCAACATCGCGGACAAGAAGCGTGCGGAATCGTTTCGGCAGACGGCGCGGAACTTCATCAATTTCGTTCGATCGGGTTGGTTGCCGATGTTTTAAACAAAGAAAATTTGCGAACTTTAACCGGTACTTCCGCCATCGGACACACCCGATATTCGACTTCGGGCAAAAATACAATTAAAGAAGTTCAGCCGTTTTCGGTCGATTGCCGACACGGAAAAATTGCGGTTTGCCACAACGGAAACTTGCCGTTTGCCGATGAAAAACGCCGTGAGCTTGAACAAAACGGAGCGATATTTTCATCGACCTCCGACACAGAAACAATTTTGCACGGCATCGCCCGCACAAATGCAAACAACGTCAACGATGCGATTAAACAGGTTTTGAGCGAAACGGAAGGCGCATTTTCGCTGTTGTTTTTAACGCCGAACGCTTTGATTGCCGTCCGTGATCCGCGCGGGTTTCGTCCGCTGGTGTTGGGAAAATTAAAAGATGCGTGGTGCGTTGCGTCCGAAACTTGCGCGTTTGATTTGATGGACGCAAAATACGAACGCGAGATCAAAGCCGGCGAAATGCTTGTAATCGACGAAAACGGTTTGCATTCAATGTTTCCGTTCGAGCCGAAAAAATCTTCGGTTTGCACGTTTGAACACGTTTACTTTTCGCGTCCCGATTCGATTATTTTCGGCAAATCGGTCAACGAATCGCGGCACAAAATGGGTAAACAACTTGCCGTCGAACATCCGATTGACGCAGATTTGGTCGTTCCCGTGCCTGATTCGGGCGTGGCGGCGGCGGTCGGTTACGCCCGCCAATCGGGCATCAATTTTCGCCACGCGATTATCCGAAATCATTATGTCGGGCGAACTTTTATCGAACCGAGTCAGTCGATTCGTTCGTTCGGCGTACGGCTTAAACTCAATCCTATCAGAGACTTAATCGAAGGCAGACGCATAATTTTGGTCGATGATTCGATCGTTCGCGGCACAACCTCGAAAAAAATTGTTCAAATGGTGCGTGAAGCCGGAGCAAGCGAAGTGCATATGAGAATTTCGTGTCCGCCGACGGTTTCACCTTGTTATTACGGCGTTGATACGCCCGATAAAACGCAGTTAATCGCCGCCAAAATGTCGGTTGCCGAAGTTTGTAACTATATTGAAGCCGATAGTTTAGGCTATTTATCGCAGCAGGGAATGGCGGACGCGATCGGGTTTGAGACAGATTCGGCTTGTATGGCTTGTTGGGACGGCAAATATCCGACAAACATTGTAAATTAGGAATGTTTGCCGGCAAGCGCCGCCATAAAGTATTTTCTGAATGTCGGGCGTTAAAGTTCGCTTACAAAATTGCGAATTCTCTCTGCGGCGATTTCCAGTTGTTCGTAAGATTTACAATACGCCACCCGAATGTGACCTTCGCCGCCGAGTCCGAAAGCATTTCCCGGAATCACCGCAACTTGTTGTTGTTCCAACAGTTTATCGCAAAATTCATCAGAACTTAAACCTGTTTTTTTAATCGACGGAAACGCATAAAACGCACCTTTCGGCTCAAAACAATCCAAACCTGTTTCGTTAAATGCAGAGACGACAAACTTTCTGCGGCGGTCATATTCCGCCTTCATTTCCTGCACAAAAGGCTCGCCGATTTGCAACGCCGCGATTGCCGCAAACTGCGAAATTGTCGGCGCAGACATCACGCAGTATTGATGGATTTTGCCGAACGCCGCCATAAGTTCTTTGTTTCCGCAGATATAGCCGACTCGCCAACCTGTCATCGCGTAATTTTTTGAAAAACCTCCGAGCAAAATCGTCCGTTCTTTCATATTCGGCAACGCGGGCAGACAAACGTGGTCAACGCCGTAGGTGAAACGGTCGTAAATTTCATCGGAAATTATAAGCAGATTTTTTTCTTCGGCAAGTTTGGCAATTTCAAGCGCGTTTTTGCGTGAAAGCACGGCACCCGTCGGATTATTCGGAAAACCGAGAAAAATCGCTTTCGTCTTCGGCGTGATTGCTTTGCGGATTTCGGCTGCCGTGATTTCAAAATTATTTTCGGCTTTGCATTCAACTTCAACGGGTTTTCCGTTCGCAAAAATAATCTCCGGCGTGTAGGCGACGAAACACGGTTGCGGGACAATAATTTCATCGCCTTCGTTACACAACGCCGACATAACGCATTTCATTCCTTCACTTACGCCGACTGTTACAATAATTTCGTCGTGCGGATTATATGAAACACCGTAAAGTTTTTCGAGATGTTCGGCAATCGCTTGACGCAATTCGGGCAAACCGGAGTTCGCCGTATAGCCGATCGATTTTCCGTGAACCGCCTTAAAACCCGCTTCGGTAATCGGCGACGGTGTGCCGAAATCGGGTTCGCCGATGCCGAGAGAAATCACATTCGGCATCTTTTCGGTCAAGCCGAAAAAGCGTCTGATGCCGGAAATCGGAACTTGGTCGATCCGATTTGCAATAAATGAACTGAAATTTGTCATATAAATAGTATGTTTATTGAAACTTTTCGTGCTAGAATGACGAAAGTAAGATTTTGGCACAAGTTATTGAAAAAATAAAAAACCGAGTTTGAAAAATGAAATTTTGTCCGAAATGTCAGACCAAATATGATGATGCGATTTTGCGATTTTGCAAAATCGACGGCACGCCTTTAATCAGCGAAACGCCGCCGAGTTTTACCGCGTTGCCGAGTCAAAGTTCGATAAATATGCCTGATGAACTTGGCGAAGACACCGTAATCGCCCGCAAAAAAACCGACAACACGGCACCTTTGCAACAACCGAACGAAGAACCGCGACAACGAATTGTGGTGCAAACATCGCCGCCCGAAATAAAAAAAACTACTCCGCAAAAAGGTTTTCAAACAAATCCGCCGAAAAAATCAAATACAGGTTTGACCGTTTTCTTGACTTTGTTCGGGACATTGGCGGTGCTTGGCGGCGGTTTCGGCGTGTGGTGGTTTTTGAGCGGAAATAACGGCGAAAATGCCAATAAACCGAATAACACGAATCAAACCGCGAATTTGGCGGCTTTGAACGGAAATGTTGTCCAAAACATAAATACCGACAACTCGAATTACAACTTTAATTACAATGGCGGTTCAGGCAATTCAAACGCGAATTTTAATGCGAATTTCAATACTAACGTCGGTAACACGAATCTGAAAACACCGACTCCAACGCCGAAACCAACGCCGAAACCGACAATTAAACCTGCTAACAACAACGTCAACGCCAATGTTAAAGCAAACACAAACTCGAATGTAAATACGGCAGCCGGCAACACCAACATCAACGCCAAACCGGGTTCGACGAACACTAACACGGGGCTTCCTAAAACACCGACTCCGAAACCTGCGACAACGCCCGCGACAAATACCGCGCCGAAAAACGTCAGTGTCGGAAATTTAACGAGTCGCGCCGTCAGTTTGCCGAAACCTGCTTACCCGCCGATTGCCAAACAAGCCGGCGCAAACGGTCAGGTTGTTGTGCAAGTTACGGTCGATGAAGAAGGAAACGTTCTTTCGGCAAAAGCCGTGAGCGGAAATATGTTGTTGCGTTCGCCAGCCGAAGCCGCCGCCAGACAAGCAAAATTTTCCGCAAAAATCGGCGGAGAAAACGTAAAAGCGGTTGGAACTTTGGTTTATAATTTTGTAAATTAAAAGGGGTTTTACAAAATAAACCGACTTGGCAAAGTAATGTTTTTACTTTTGCCTTTTTACTTTAACCAATGTTGTCGTTTCTCAAAATCAAAAATATCGCTTTAATCGATGAGTTAAACCTTGAATTTTCAACGGGCTTAAATCTTCTCACGGGCGAAACAGGTTCGGGAAAATCAATTATTGTTGACAGCCTTTCCGCACTCACAGGCGAGCGAATTTCATCCGATTTGATAAAATCCGGCGAAACCGAAGCCCGCATCGAAGGACTTTTTTCGATAGATCCAAACAAAGAACTTCAAGAAATCTGCGATGAAAGCGGTGTGGAAATCGATGATGAAATAATCGTCCGCCGCGAACTTTCCGCGACGGGAAAAAATCGTATCTTTGTTAATAATCAATTAGTTACACAAAATTTCCTGCGCAAAATCGGCACATATTTGGTTGATATTCACGGTCAAGGCGAACAGGCTACGCTTTTTAATCAGCAAACTCATCTTGAAATTTTGGACGAGTATGCCGAAATCGAAAATCTGCGTGAAAAAGCGGCAGAAACTTTTCAGCGGTTTTCGTCAATTCAAAATGAATTAAAATCGCTTCATTCGGACGAAGCGCAAAAACTTCAATTGCTTGATGTTTTACAGTTTCAGGTCAAAGAAATTCGCAGGGCAAATCTGCAACCCGTTGAAGACGAACAACTTGAAGAAGAAAAGCGACGTTTGAACAATTCGGAAAAATTGTCGAAATTAAGTGATGAAAGCTACGATTTACTTTACGAAGCAGAATCCGCAACGCTGACAACATTAGAAAAAATCGTCCGCCGAGTTCGTGAACTTTCAGAATTTGAATCAAGTTTTCAAGATTATTTGGAAAGTCTGGACGCAACTGAGGCGTTACTCGAAGATTTGGCGTTTGCGATTCGGGACTTTCGCGGCTCACTCGACTTTTCACCCGAAAGATTAGACGAAATCGAACTTCGGCTGGCAGAAATTTCGCGTTTGAAACGTAAATACGGCGGCTCGATTGAAAGCGTTTCGACACATTTGACCGAATCCGAAGAACGGCTTTCACGAATCGAGGATGCGAGTTTAACCGAAAAAGAGTTGCAAAAAAAGTTGGAAAAAGCCAAGCAGAATTATTTGAAAATTGCCCTTGATTTGCACGACAAAAGAGTAAAATCGGCGAAGAAGTTCGAGAAAAATGTTGAAGAAAATTTGAAAGCCGTTTCGCTTGAAAAAGCGCGTTTCGAGGTACGAATTGTTGCGGATGAAACTGATGATAAATCGTTTACGGCAAAAGGTTTAGACTATATCGAATTTTATTTTTCGGCAAATGTCGGCGAAAGTGTCAAACCGATTGCCAAAGTTGCTTCGGGCGGCGAAACTTCGCGGTTAATGTTGATTTTGAACACGACAACCAAACTTACAACCGGCGGAAAAACAATGGTTTTTGATGAAATCGACGCGGGAATCGGCGGTCGAGTCGCCGAAGCGGTCGGGTTGAAATTAAAAGAATTATCAAAAAATCAGCAGGTTTTGTGTGTTACGCATCAACCGCAAGTCGCAAGTTTCGCAACACATCATTTTGTTGTTTCAAAAGAAACGGTCGGCAATAAAACAAAAGTTTTTATCAAAGAATTGGACGAAAAATTACGCATCGAAGAAATCGCCAGAATGCTGGCGGGCGAAAAAATCACCGAATCTGCCCGAAATCACGCCAAAGAAATGATTAAAACCGCCATCGGCAGCAGGTAATCAGTTTATTTTTGCTAAAACTTTCTCGTAATAGTCGATATATTGCGGAATTACTTTGTCGGTATTATATCTTTCGACCGCAAGTTCACGCCCGCGTTTGCCGAATGCAAGCCGTAAATCATCATCTCGCAACAATTTAACGACATCGTCAGCCATCTTTTCAACATTGCCGACTTCGCTCAAAAAACCTGTTTCGCCGTCATTGACGACTTCGGGTATTCCCGCAACGCGAGACGCGACAACCACAACTTCGCACGATTGAGCTTCCAACGCCGCGAGTCCGAAACTTTCCGTTTCCGAAGGCAACAAAAACACATCGGCGATTTCCAAATAGTCGGAAATGTTTGGTTGTTTGCCGACAAAAAGTACGTGTTCTTCAATATCTAACTGCTTTGCGCGAAACTTTGCGTTAGAGCGTTCAGGTCCGTCGCCGACCATCACCAACCGAGCTTTTTCGCCTTGTTGTAAAATTTTCGCCAAAATTTCAACGCAATCGACGGGACGTTTGACGGGACGAAAATTTGAAACGTGAACCAATAGTTTTTCGCCGTTCGGGGCAAGTTCCAAACGCAACGGCGAGGCGAAATTTCGTTGATAATCTTTCGGACAAATAAAATTCGGAATGACTTCGATCTCGTCGAAATCGAAAGTTTCAATCGTCGCTTGCTTCAAAAATTTCGAGATCGCCGTTACGCCGTTCGATTCTTGCAAAGCATATTTGGTAATCGGCAGATAACTCCGATCTGCTCCGACCAAAGTTATGTCTGTGCCGTGAAGTGTAGTAATGACGGGCAGATAGCGTTTTGATTTGATTGATTCGCGTGCCAAAATTGCACTGATTGAATGCGGAATTGCGTAATGAACGTGGATTAAATCGAGATTTTCAGAACGCGCAACCGTGCCGATTTTGGTCGCCAATGCCAGCGTGTACGGCTGATGGTCAAACAGCGGATACGACATCATATCAACTTCGTGAAAATGTACGCGGTCATTTAATTCGGTCAATCGCGTCGGCAAACTTGACGAAATAAAATGGACGTTATGTCCGCGTTCGGCAAGCTCTTTGCCAAGTTCCGAGCCGACAATTCCGCTTCCGCCATAGGTTGGGTAAACTGTAATCCCGATGTTCATTGAGGATTATTTTACAACATTTGAGCTAAGTTTGAGTTTTGAAACTAATTAATTTCCGAGCATCGAAAGTCTTTCTTAAATACCTTACAAATTGCCGATATAAACAGGCTTTCCCCATTCAGAAAAGTTGTTTGCGGAAATTCTTGATAAAACCGGTTATTTTGAAACTTCTTGATTGATTATCAAACTACTTTCGCATTATTCTAAAAGTGGAATTTGTTTATCAAATTTCTCGATTTCTGCCGTCAGCCGGTTTAGTCTTTTTGACAACCAAACCGGCAGTTTTAAGCATCAAATAACTCAATGTCTTTGGACGATTACATTCCGGCAATTGCATCTGTTCGCACAATTTTAGACATAGCTTTGGTTTTCATTATCGTTTATGTTTTGGTAAAACTTGTGCGAGGCACCCGTGCGTTACCGATGGCGGTCGGAATGTGTGTTTTCGGCTTGCTTTACTGGCTGGCGATTACCCAAGATTTACCGACTTTAGAATTTGTTTTGCGTTACGCCGTGCTGTTTTTGCCGTTGGCGATTATCGTCCTTTTTCAATCGGAAATTCGCCAGGCGTTAATTTATTTCGGGAACCGCCTGAGACTTCCGGTTTTAAGACGGCAACGCGGTCAGCTCGGCGAATCGATTTACGATGAAGTTGTTTTGGCGGTTACGACTTTGGCTTCGGAAAAAACAGGCGCGTTGATTGTCATCGAGAAAAATGTCGGCTTGCGAAATTTTATTGACGCGGGCGTAACGCTTGATTCCGTAATAAGTTACGATTTACTTGTAACGATTTTCAATACCTCCGCACCGCTTCACGACGGAGCCGTTATCATCCAACGCGAACGAATTGCCGCTGCTTCATGCTTTTTGCCGTTGACTAAAAATCCGAGTATTTCGCGTGAACTCGGCACTCGCCACCGTGCGGCAATCGGCATTACCGAAGATTCGGACGCGATTGCGATTGTCGTTTCCGAAGAAACAGGTTTGATTTCGTTTGTCGAAGGCGGAAAATTAAAACGTCATTTGGACACTACCCAACTTCGCGGTTTACTGTTAAATTCGCTCGAAATTCCGCTGATAGAAAAAAAACGCGAGCCGACCAAAACAATGGAAGAGACCGAAATTACAATCGTTTGATTCGCAATCATTATTTTAATCTTATGTTTTTGATTCCTAACGAAAAAATTATGCAACAGCGAAAAGAATTTTTCTTGGCGTTGATTGAACGTATTTTTTTGCGTGATTGGGGAACGAAATTGATTGCGTTGGCGATTACGTTGGCTATCTGGTTTGGCGTTACCGGACAAAGTATTACGCGAAGAATCCGCAATGTTCACGTTAATTATCTGCAATCAAACGAGATGCAGATTACAAATGAACCGATTCACGAAGTTGAAATTACAATCACCGGCGACAAGCAAAAAATTGATCGGCTCAAAGAAGAAGATTTGGTTATTTCGGCAGATTTGTCGATTATTCCCGCAGGCGACAAAATCGTACAACTTTCGCCCGAAACCGTCAGTTTAGATTTACCGAGCGGCGTAAAATTAAATGAAGTTCAGCCGAATAAAATCGCGGTCAAACTTGAAAAAGTGATGGAGCGTGAAATTGACGTGAAAGTTGATTTTGAAGACAGCTTGCCCGAAGGTTTGGAAATTTATGCAAAATCGGTTGAGCCGTCGCGGGTACGCGTTCGCGGACCTGAAAGCGCGGTTAAAGCGCTTGATTCGATTTTGACCGAAAAAATCAGTTTAGAAAACCGCAAAACAGATTTCATCGCCAAACAAATCGGCTTAAACCTTGTAAACTCAAAAATTACGGTGCTTGATTCAATCGTTGACGTAAACGTAAAAGTCGGTGAAAAACGAATCGAGCGAATGTTCACGGTCGAAACAAAATACGAAAACGAAGTAAAAAAAATTAACGTCATTTTGCTTGCTTCACATTCGGTTTTAGAAAAAATCAAGCCTGAAGATATTCAAATAACCTTAGAAAAATTAACCGACGGAAAACTGATACCGACCGCAATTCTGCCAACTGAATTTCAAAACAGCGTAGAAATTAAAAGCGTCAAATAACCAAACACGTTTTACGATTTTCAATTAACGATTTACACTAATCGTTATGAAACTTTTCGCCGCCGTTTTTATCGCAATTTTATTTTCAACCGTCTGTTTTTCGCAAATTCCGACTGATATTTCTCTGCAAATTATCAAAGCTGAAGACGAACGCCGCTTTGATAAATCGTTGGAAACATTGATGAAGAGTCCGAACAAAGATGTTCGTAAACGTGCCGCACTCGCCATCGGACGCATCGGCGACGAGCGTGGAATTCCCGCTTTAATTATTCTTTTGAACAACGATTCCGATGAAATTCGGACAATGGCGGCGTTTGCAATCGGCGAAATTGAATCGATCAAAGGCGCGGACGCGATTCTGAAAACTTTGGCAATCGCAGATACTGCCGGTGAAGTTCGTGTGCGGGCGATTGAAGCCGCCGGAAAAATTGCCGCCGCAAACGCCAAAGACGATAAATCCAAACTGCTTGGCGAAGCAATTTTGGACGCATTGGAATTTGAAGAAACAAGGCGTTCCAAGCCGAATATAAACGCAGTTTTATTCGGTTTAACCGCAGTTTTGCGGAGTAAGCCCGAAGAAGCAAGTTTTGTCGTTGCCAAGTTTTTGAATTATTCGGATGCGAAAATCAGGCAAAATGCCTTGAACACACTCGGACGTTTGCGGACAAAAGATAAAGAGATAAACGCGAAAGTTTTAGATATTTTACTGGTTGACGACGACGCGATTTGTCGGGCAAATGCGTGTCGGGTTTTGGGAATTGCAGAAGACGTTTCGGCGATTTCCGCGTTGCTCGAAACTGCCGTCGGCGACGATGATTCGCGTGTTCGCGTCTCGGCGATTCGGGCGTTGGGAAACTTTAAAGATGCAAAAGAAACGAAGGAAAATAAAGTCGCGGGTTTGCTGATCGAACGCGGTGAAACGTTGTTGAAAAACTTCAAATCAAACAAAAGCGAGCTGCTTGAAATTGCGACGACTTCAGGCAGACTTCTTGCCGGTATCGACGATGAACCGGCGGTCAAATTTCTGCAAAAATTACGGGTTGTCGATGATTACAAATCGGCTGAAACCGAAATCGCGTTTGCCAAAATCGCGCCGAAACTTTATTTGTCGGTTTACAACCAAGACAAGCCGTTTAAGTCGCGGGAAAAGGTCGGCAGTCAAGCGCAAGGTTTGGGCGAACTCGCAAATTCAAAAGATGAAACTGTAAAAGTATTGGGAAAAACAAACTTGATAAGTTATTTTGCAGAATTTTTAGAGACCGTAAAACCTGCTCAAGTTGCCGAAATGAACAAAGCCGTTCCCGATATTTTACAAGCAATTTCAGCTTTTAAGCCCGAAAAATTCGACGAGCTTTTACGCGAAAATTTGAAGACGAAAGATGAGACAATTCGTGCCACGTCAGCCTCACTTTTAGGCGAGCTTCCGCCGACCAACGACAACGAAAAAGCGTTGGACGAAGCCTTAATTTATTCGCTTGAATTCGATACGAAAACCAACGATGCGACGCTCGCAATTTTAGACGCGCTCGGTAAACAAACAAACGCTAAAACAAGTAAATCTTTGCAATCGGCGTTGGCTTCAAAAGACATTTTAATTCGTAAAAAAGCGGTGGAAGTGTTGAAAACACTTGGCGTTGACGCTTCGGACAAAATCGGAACGGTAACGAATTCGATTTTCCGACAGAAAGATTATGCCGTTGATTCAAAAGGAAAACGAAAGTTTGTTTCGGTGGATGTCGAGGCAATTTATCGCCGGGCGGTTTCGCGTAAAAACGGGAGCGTGAAAGCTGTTTTCACCACCGAAAAAGGAACTTTTACAATCGATTTAATGCCCGAAGACGCACCTTTAACGGTCGAAAACTTCATCAAACTTGCACGGTCGAATTATTTTAACGGATTAACCGTTCACCGCGTTGTCCCGAATTTTGTGATGCAGGACGGCGATCCGCGCGGCGACGGCAACGGCGGTCCGGGTTATCAGATTCGGTGCGAAGTAAATATGCTCGAATATGAACGCGGAGCTGTCGGAATGGCACTTTCGGGCAAAGATACGGGCGGTTCGCAATGGTTTGTAACGCATTCACCGCAGCCGCATTTGGACGGCGGTTACACGGTTTTCGGCAAAGTGAACGAAACCGAGATGAAAATCGTAGATATAATTTCACGCGGCGATAAGATTTTGACGGTGAAAATTATAGAAAATACAAGCGTGAAAATTACTAAAAGAAAGAAATAATCCGCCGCTCAACACAGGTTTTTTTTGTCAAAACTCGCGGCTGAACCATTATGGAAAACACTGAACAAATTGAACAACGGCACGCTTTCGGAATGTCGAAACAGGAGCGTAAACAAATCGAGATCGAAGAAAATCTGGAAACTTTGAGTCGTTATCTCGACGGGCTTTTCAAAATTCCGGGTGTCGGGTGGAAATTCGGACTCGATTCGTTAATCGGTTTGATTCCGAATGTCGGCGATCTTTCAACCGCGTTGGTTTCGTTTTATATTTTGGTGGCGGGCGTGCGTTACGGTGTGCCGAAAATCACTTTGCTCAGAATGGCGTTTAATATCGGACTTGATTACGCCGTCGGGGTAATTCCGTTTTTTGGCGATGCGTTCGATTTTGTTTGGAAAGCGAACAAGCAAAATATGGATTTAATCCGCAAACGCGGCAAAGGTCGCGGCACGGGAACAACCGGCGATTGGATTTTCGTGCTGGCAATTATCGGAATTTTAGTCGCAATTTTAGCCGGTTCGGTTTTGCTGAGCGCATACATTTTATACTTGGTTTGGAACGAATTTGCGGATTTATTAAAATACTTTTAGAACATCACGGGGTTTTTGCGGGTGAAACTTTACGCAAATTTGTTGTGTCTTAAATATTGAGTTAATCTTAATTCGGTTACTCTAAATTTCAGAAATATTATTAGAATTGGAGATTTTATGAATTCAAAATTTTCTGCTGAAACGTTGATTTTGTCCGTTTTAGCTTTCGCGTTGTTTTTTTCCGGTTCGTCCGGCAAAGTATTGGCACAACCGGGCAATCTTCCCGCAGGTGTCCAAAAAGTTAATTCTATCGAGGGAATTACCGAATATCGTTTGCCGAACGGTTTACAGATTTTGCTCTTTCCGGACGCAACCAAGCAAAACGTTACCGTCAATATTATTTATAAAGTCGGTTCAAAACACGAAAATTACGGCGAAACCGGAATGGCTCATTTGCTTGAGCATTTGGTTTTCAAAGGCACGCCGAAGCATCCGAACATTCCGGCGGAATTGACCTCGCACGGTGCAAGTCCGAACGGTTCAACGTGGTATGACCGCACAAATTATTTTGAAACTTTCGCCGCGACTGAGGCAAATCTTGATTGGGCATTGGATTTAGAAGCCGATCGAATGGTTAATTCGTATATCGCCAAAAAAGATTTTGACAGTGAATTTTCGGTTGTCCGGAATGAAATGGAGTCGGGCGAAAACGACGGTGCGGGAGTTTTGATAGAAAAAATACAAGCAACCGCGTATCAATGGCACAATTACGGCAAAGATACAATTGGCGCCAGATCGGATGTTGAAAACGTCAAAATTGAAAATTTGCAAGCGTTTTATCGCAAGTATTATCAGCCGGATAACGCGGTTTTAGTTGTCGCGGGAAAAATCGACGAAGCAAAAACGCTGAATTTAATCAACCAAAAGTTTAGCGCGATACCGAAACCGACTCGCGTCATCGAAAAAAATTGGACAGTTGAACCGACCCAAGACGGCGAACGACAAGTAACAATTCGTCGCGTCGGCGATGCTCAATATGTGATGTCGGGTTATCACATTCCGCCTAGTTCGCATCCGGATTTTGCGGCGGTGATGGTTTTGAGCCGACTTTTGACCGACACGCCGTCGGGCAGACTTTATAAATCTTTGGTTGAATCAAAAAAAGCAACGAGCGTGTTCAGCCAAGTATTTCAAAATAAAGAGCCGAGTTATTCTATCTTCGGCGCCGAATTGACAAAAACCGCTTCGATGGACGATGCTCGCCAAGCGTTGCTCGAAACAATCGAGAATTTTGCCCAAACACCGCCGACTAAAGAAGAAGTTGAAAGATTCAAAGCATCGTCGTTAAAAGGCATTGAATTGGCGTTTAACGAGCCGAATACGGTTGCTTTATTGATGACTGATTGGGTGGCGCGAGGCGATTGGCGATTGGTTTTCTTGTACCGCGACCGAATGAAAAAAGTTACGCCTGAGGACGTTCAACGAGTCGCCAAAGCATATCTTTTGCAATCAAATCGAACGCTCGGAATCTTTGTTCCGACCGAAAAACCGGTTCGGGCAGAAATTCCGAAAGTCAGCGACGATGAAATTGCGGCGATGACGAAAGATGTCAAAGGCGGAGAAGCTCTTGCCGTCGGCGAGGTTTTCGACCCGTCGCCCGCGAACATCGAAAGTCGCGCCAAACGCGGTGCCGTCGGTGGTTTGAAAACAGTATTTTTATCGAAGGAAAATCGCGGAGATTCGGTAATTCTTCGCTTAAATCTGCGAATGGGCGATGTCAAAAGTTTGATGAATCGCAGTGATGCCGGTAATTTTGCCGGACAACTTTTGATGCGCGGAACGATGAAAAAATCTCGTCTGCAAATCAAAGATGAAATTGACCGCTTGAAAGCTCAAGGTCTTGTTTTCGGCGGAGCAACTTCTGCCGGAGCATCAATGACCACAACTCGTCAAAACTTGCCCGAAGTGATGAAATTGGTTGCCGAAATTTTGAAAGAACCGGCGTTTCCGCAAGTCGAATTCGACCAACTCAAGACAGAAACTCTGGCAAATTTGGAAAACGAACGAAGCGAACCGCAAAGCATCGCAATTCGGGCAATGTCAGTTGCTTTCAACAAATATCCGAAAGGCGATGTTCGTTACGCGGGAACTCTCGATGAAGATATTGCGACCGTTAAAGCGATTACACTTGATGATGTCAAGAAGTTTTACAAAGATTTTTACGGCGCTTCGGCAGGTGAACTTTCAGTTATCGGCGATTTCGACGAAAAAGAAATCGCACCGTTGGCAACCGCGCTTTTCGGTTCGTGGAAGAGCGCAAAACCTTACCAAAGAATTCCGAATGACTTTACGGAGATTCCGGCGGTCAACAAATCGTTTGAAACACCCGATAAAGCAAACGCAATTTTCTTTGCCCGTTCAAATATCAAAATGAAGGACGACAATCCCGATTATGCTGCTTTCACACTCGGAAACTTTATTTTCGGCGGCGGATTTTTGAATTCGCGTCTGGCAACCAGACTTCGCCAAAAAGAAGGTTTAAGTTACAGTGTCGGTTCAAATTTGCAAGTCGGTTCGCTTGACGAAAGCGCTATTTTCTTTGCAAACGCAATTTATGCGCCTGAAAACATTGAAAAACTTGAAGCGGCGTTCAAAGATGAAGTCCAAAAAGCAACGACGACAGGTTTCACGGCGGACGAACTGACGCAAGCAAAAGCAGGTTGGTTGCTGAGTCGCAAACGAAATCGCGGTGCCGACGGAAGTCTTGTCGGCACGTTGTCGAATTATCTTTTTATCAATCGAACGTTTGCGTGGGACGATGCTTTAGACAAAAAAGTCGAATCTTTGACGCTCGAAGAAGTAAATGCCGCGATGAAGAAATATCTGAATCTTGACAAAATCTCGATTTTCAAAGCGGGCGATTTTGCAAAAAGTAAAAAGTAATCGGCGTTAAACTAAAAAAAATCGGCGGTGGAAAGACGGCATTTTTGCAATACTTTCAACGTCGATTTTTTTATGGGTTACGGAGTTTTTATTCTTTACCAAGTTTTGGTGCGACCAAATTTTGTTTCCATAAATAAACTTGAATCATAAGTAAACCCGATTTTTTCAATCACATGTCGCGAAGGTTTATTATCTGCTAAAACACCGATAAAAACTTTTTCGACATCGGGAATTTGCGATGCAATATGCAACATTTGCGACAGCGATTTGTGATAAAATTTACGTCCGCGTCCGGTCGGGTGTGTGTAAAAATCAAACAAAACGGCAGAGTTCGGCGGAAAATGAAACTCGGCATTGCCAACTTCGGGAACGCGCGAAATTTTTTGGTTTTCAAGCAACCAGCCGTAATGCAAAAGTATTCCGTCTTCGGCAAAAGTATAGGCAATCGAGCCTTCTTCAAAGCGTTTCAAGACTTCTTGGTGAAACTGCGCGGTCGTAAATTGCCAACCTTCCGTCGGTTCAAATTTGAGTAAATCTTCAATCGAATTTCGCCGCACAAAATCATAGTTCGGCAAGTTTTTTATCTTCTCAACTTCAAAATAATAAAAACGACACTCAGCTTTTTCGTAAATTTTACGTCCGATGTTTTTTGCCGCAGTTCGCGGTATTGTCCAAATTTTGACGCGTTTTAATTTGTGTCTGAGTCTGTCGGCAATCGAAAAAGCCTTTGTTTTTCTTATATTTAACTGCTCCATTTTTTCACGCGCAAAGCCGGTGATTTTTCTTTTGGTTTCATATTTTACAAAATCTTTTTGGTCGAAAAAAACTGTTAATGCGTGTGCTTTGTCGTAATGTGTGGCAAACCGATCTTTGTAACCTTCGCCGGGCGACAAATCGAAGATCGGCATTTTTCTGTTTTCAAACTCTTGTTCAAGCATCAAAAGATGCAGTTTACTCGGCGATTGTTTGGCAAATTTCGGCGACATTGCCGTTATGCAAAGCAACATTTCGTCTCTGTTTTTCAAACAAACTTGCGCCGAAGCAATTTCGTTGCCGACTTTCAAAACAGTCGGATAAACCCAATCGGTTTGACGCATTAAATCAAGGTGAAACGGTTTTCGACCGGCATCAAAGGTCGGCTTGACATTGTGCAAAGCACTCAGTCGCAACTTTGAATAATTTTCGATTTCGTCGAAAATTTCATCAAATTCCAAAACGTTTTTCAGTTCGATAAATTCCGGCTCACCGTGTTTTTTTAATTGCCTGAGCCGAGATTTATTTCCTTTCTTTTTCAAAGACTCAACCGCTTTGCCGCTTTCGCCAATGGCAATCAAAGGTCGCGGCATTTCTCGTAAATTACAAGTTTTCCCCCATTTTTCGCTCAACCACTCCAGCGGCGAATTTGGCGCGAGAAACAAAAACCGCAAACCAAGTCGCGGAAACTCTTTTTGCAATAAATCTAAAGCGTTTGTAATAAACAGGTTAGCGTTTTCGTTTGTTGCCAACCAAGTTTGATATTCCGCGTGATAATTTCCTGCAACCGAGAGTTCGTTATTTGATTTACAAAAACCAAGCGGAAACAAACCGATGATTTCGTCTGCCGAATTTGTTTCATACACAAAAATAAGTTCGTAAATTTCTTGATAATGTTTGTGCCAAATTTGCAGAAAGACCGGATTTTGAAAAACGGTCGCCCACGCGCAGTTATCAAATAAATGTTGCCATTTTGCTTGAAAAGTTACGTCGTTTAAAAGTATTCGGGCTTGATTATGTCGGACTAAAAAAATGCTCATTGTCAGAGAAGAAGTGGAGAAAAAAACGGAAACATAAAGATTTTGCTCCCGAATCCGATTATACATTTTTACATGACACAATGCCAATTATTTTTTATCGACGGAATTTGCTTTTTGTTTTTTCGAGATTAAAGGCGGCAAGCCGATATGTTTCAAACCGCTAAAGTTATCAACAAGTTTATTTGTTGCCGTCATTTTGGGAAACTACTTTATTCTGATGCGTTTTAATTCTGATGCGTTTTAATTACGTTTAAACCAAAGAAGAAAGTCAATACTTTTTTTTCTGCAATTTCAGATTTCCTCGTTTTGCGTTAAAATTATTGCAGAGTGATTTTATGACAAATTTATCTGAATATATTAACGAACATTTCGGGGCAAACGCTAACTACGTTGAAGGTTTATTGGCAAAATACAAGGCTGACGCAAAGTCGGTTGACGAATCTTGGCGAACATTTTTCGCAGAGTTGATGAACACCGCTTCGCCGCTTGAACAAGTTTCGGTTGTGAACACAACTCCGGCGGCGGCAACTCCGGCAACTTCAAACGATTCGACCGCTGTTGCCACGGCAAAAGAAAAAGCGGCAATCGCACTTGGTTCCGACATTGAATTTAAGCCGATTATCGGTGCGTCGAAAAAAATTGTCGAAAATATGGAGATGAGTTTGGGTGTGCCGACGGCAACCTCGACTCGCCGAATTCCCGTCAAAGTATTGGAAGAAAATCGCAAAATCATCAACGATTTTTTGGCTAAAACAGGACGCGGAAAAATTTCGTTTACGCACATCATCGCGTGGGCGATGGTCAAAGCGTTAGGCGAATTCCCCCGCTTAAATCACGGTTACGCAGAGATTAACGGTTCGCCGTCGCGGCTTGAACACGAAGCCGTGAACGTTGGTTTGGCGATTGACATCGAGAAAAAAGACGGCACGCGAAACTTGCTTGTGCCGAGCATCAAAGGTTCCGAAAAATTGAATTTCGCCCAGTTTTTTGCCGCGTATAACGAAATTGTCAAACGTGCGAGAGACGGCAAATTGACGATGCAGGATTTTCAAGGCACGACAATTTCGCTGACAAATCCGGGAACACTCGGCACGGTTGCGTCAAATCCGCGTTTGATGGCGGGACAAGGCGTGATTATTGCCACAGGTGCAATCGAATATCCCGCCGAATATCAGGCAATGACCGCCGCCGCACTTTCGCAAATCGGCATTTCTAAAGTAATGACGATGACTTCGACCTACGATCATCGCATTATTCAAGGTGCGGAAAGCGGACTTTTGCTTGCTAAGATTCACGAATTTTTAATCGGCAAACATAATTTTTTCGACACGATTTTCAAAGATTTAGAGATAAATTATCCGCCGCTACGGCTTTCGGAAGACCATAATCCGGCAATTTTCGGCGGCGGTCACGTCCGCGAACAAATCGAAAAACAAGCGAATGTTTTGCAATTGATCAACGCTTATCGGATTCGCGGACATCTTCTCGCAGACATTGATCCGCTCAATATGACTTCGCATCACGCCGCCGAACTTGATTTAGACAATTTCGGGTTGACGATTTGGGATTTAGACCGCGAGTTTATCACGGGTGGTTTGCACGGCGAAAAAACCGCGACACTTCGCCGAATTTTGGACATTTTGCAGAAAGCATATTGCGGAAAAGTCGGTATCGAATATCGCCATATTCAAGAAAAACGCGAAAAAGAATGGATTCGCGAGCAAATTCGTCAACAGTTTGTAGATTTTGAACCGCTTTCGGCTGAAACGAAAAAAGCGTTGCTCAATAAACTGATCGAAGCCGAACAATTTGAGCAATTTTTGCACAAAAAATACCTTGGACAAAAGCGTTTTTCGCTTGAAGGTTGTGAAACTTTGATTCCGATGTTGGATCAGTTAGTGGAAAAATCTTCGGCAAACGGCGTGAACGAAATTTATCTCGGAATGGCTCATCGCGGTCGTTTGAATGTGCTTTGCAACATCGTTGATTTGTCGATGGCGGAACGCATTTTTACGATTTTCGAGGGAACTGCACATCCGAGTTTTCCGGCGGACGAAGGCGACGTAAAATATCACCAAGGAGCAATCGGACAACATAAAACCCTAAACGGCAACGACATACGGATTCAGCTTGCCTGTAATCCGTCGCACTTAGAGTTCGTAAATCCTGTGGTTGAAGGAATGGTTCGGGCAAAACAAGACGAACTTCGCAACGGTCAGCAACGGACGAGAGAAGACGTAATTGACGAAGTTTTGCCGGTTTTATTGCACGGCGACGCGGCGTTTGCGGGACAAGGAACCGTGATGGAAACGCTGCAACTGGCGAATTTAACCGGTTACAGAACCGGCGGAACAATTCATATTGTCATCAATAATCAAATCGGTTTCACCACTTCGCCGGGCGAATCGCGTTCGTCAATTTATTCGACCGATGCCGCACAAATCACGCAAACGCCGATTTTTCACATCAACGGCGACGATCCCGAAGCAGCGTTTCGCGTCATTTTAATCGCACTTGCTTATCGGCAAGAATTTAACAAAGATGTGGTCATGGATTTGGTCGGTTTCCGCAAACTCGGACACAACGAAGGCGATGAACCGAGCTATACGCAACCTGTGATGTATGCCAAAGTTAAAAATCATCCCGGCGTGCAACATCTTTACGCACAACAACTTATCCGCGAAAAAGTGATTGACGAAACGAGTCATAAAGAGATGACAGACACGGTTGTAGCGAAATATGAAGACATTTTGAAACGTGTCAAACAAATTGTCGCCGATAAACCTGTGAAGGCAGTTTTGCACGAACCAACCGTTGACGAAGACGGTTCAAACATCTTGGATACGTCAATTTCAACGGAAGTTTTGCGTCAAGTTTCCGACAAAATTTCGCTTGTGCCGGAAGGTTTTCAAATCAACCCGAAAATGGTCGGGCAACTGGCAAAACGGGCGAAAATGGGAACAGGCGAAGTACCGATGGATTGGGGATTTGCCGAAGCAATCGCGTTTGGTTCGCTGGTTTCGGAAGGCACGCCTGTCAGACTTAGCGGACAAGATTCGGGACGCGGCACATTTTCGCATCGCCACGCGAGTATGTATGACACGATTACGGGCGAACGCTGGCTGCCGCTCAGTGAAATCCGCAATGAAGCGAACCCGAAAGCGAGATTTTATGTTTTTGACAGCTCACTTTCAGAGCAAGGCGTTCTCGGTTTTGAGTATGGATATTCGGTAATCTCGCCCGATTCGCTGACGATTTGGGAAGCTCAGTTCGGCGATTTTGCGAACGGCGCCCAAGTTATAATCGACCAATATATTTCGTCATCCGAAGATAAATGGAAGCAAAGAAGTCCGGTTGTGTTGTTGCTGCCGCACGGCTACGAAGGTCAAGGTCCCGAACATTCGTCCGCCAGATTAGAGAGATTTTTACAACTTTGTGCGGAAAATAATCTGCAAGTTTGCAACCCGACCACGCCCGCAAATTATTTTCATCTTCTGCGGCGACAAGCAAAACAAGAAATCGTCCGACCGCTGATTGTGATGACACCAAAGAGTTTATTGCGTTTACCGGAAGCAAGCTCAACCGTTGCCGATTTAACCAACGGCGGTTTTCAACCCGTAATCGATGATGCCAACGCCGATGTTTCAAAAGTAAAACGCATTGTTGTAGCAAGCGGAAAAGTATTCTACGATTTGGAAAAAGCGAAAAACGAAAACGTAGCAGTCGTCAGGCTAGAACAATTTTATCCGTTCCCGAAAGCTAAATTACAAGAGGTTTTTGCGAAATATAAAAACGCAACATCGTTAATTTGGTGCCAAGAAGAACCGCGAAATATGGGCGGCTGGGTTTTTGTCCGTCCGCGATTGGATGAAATTAAAGGCAAAATGAGCTTTGAATTTGTCGGTCGCGTTGCGTCGGCATCGCCCGCGACGGGAAGTTACGCGATTCATAATTTGGAGCAGGCGAAATTGGTTGGGGAAGCGTTGACGGTTTAAGAGAATGAACAATAACGAAAGTGAAGAAATAACTTCTGACGAATTTATCTCGTTGGCGTTAGCAAGCCAAGTTTCAAGTTGGAATGTTGGCAAAAAATTTGCCGTACGTGCAAAAAATGGCGATTGGGAAAAAGCACGCGAAATTTTAGCCAAAGCACCTGATATTGAAGCGGAAGATTTTGACAGATTGTAGTAAGTAAGCAAAGGTGTTCACGATTTGACGATTCATTTGTAATTGTTAGCAGTCAGTTGAAGAAATTCGACTGACTGCTTTTATTTCATAAAATCAATCTGATATAAAAATGCTTTCAAACTGCTGTTTATTTACACTCATTTACTGCCAACCGAGGGTGTCAGAAAGTTTGTGTAAAAATGTAATTCTGCCAAGTTGATTCTGAGGTTGCTCACGCGTAAAAGCGTAACTCTTAAATAATCTTTTCAGTTAAAATAATGTAAGTGAAATCAGATGAAAAAGTAATAGAAACAGCCGGATTGATGAAAGAATCGGATATAATTACAATAAGAAAACAAAATACTCGCAAAAGTATTGCACCACAAATGATTAAAAAAGAAAGTTTCAAAATAATCGGAATATCAACCGAAACAACCAATCAAGCCGGAAAAGCCGCCGCAGATTTAGGACAACTTTGGGCAAAATTCTTTGCCGAAAACATTCCCGATCAAATTCAAAATAAAATAAGTGACGAGATTTATTCGATTTACACCGATTACGAAAGCGATTTCACGGGCAAATATACAACTATAATCGGGCTGAAAGTAAATTCACTCGACAATGTTCCCGAAGGTTTAAGCGGCAGAGAATTTGCGGGCGAAAGTTTTGTAAATTATTCGGCAAAAGGCGAAATGCCGAATGCGGTAGTTGAAACTTGGCAGGAAATTTGGAGCAACGATAAATCTTTAAACAGAAAATATACATATGATTTTGAAGTTTATGGCGAAAAATCTCAAAACGGATTAAACTCGGAAGTAGAAATATATATTGCAACAAAATGAATCAACAACTCGCAAAGGAAATGGAACAACACACTTACGGCATTATGAACAATGTCGAAGATTCGCATTGGTGGTTTGTCGGTCGGCGGGCGATTCTCGAAAGTTTTCTTTCGCAAATTTGTTCAGCCTTCACCATTCGGCATTCACCATTTACCATTCTGGATGTTGGTTGCGGAACAGGCGCGAATCTTGAAATGCTCGCTCAATTCGGCGATGCGGAAGGCGTTGATGTTTCCGACGACGCGCTCGAATTTTGCAAACTGAAAGGTTTGCAGGTTCATAAAGGATTGGCTGAAAGTCTGCCGTTTGCCGATGAATCGTTTGATTTAGTGACGGCGTTGGATGTGGTCGAACACTTGGACGACGACATCGCAGGTTTAAAGGAAATGAACCGTGTTTTGAAATCGGACGGCAAGACATTGATTTTTGTTCCCGCGTTTATGTGGCTGTGGGGCGTGCAGGACGATATTTCAAACCATCGCATTCGTTACACACGCGAACAAATTGTCGAACGGTTAAACGCCGCAGGTTTTAAAATTGAACGGTCAACTTATGCGAACATCACGTTTTTTCTGCCGATTCTGCTTGGCAGATTTTTGATGAAAGTTACGGGCATCAAACCCGAATCCGAAAATAACGTCAACATTTCGGCATTAAACGGTATTTTCGGCAAGATTTTCAGTGCGGAAAAGTATTGGTTGAATAAAGCAAACTTTCCGTTCGGTGTTTCAATCGTGATTGTCGCCGCGAAAAAAGATTTAGTTTAATTTCCGACACAACGGAAAGCGAAATAAATCATCGACTACTTTTGCTTACTCACTCTATAACTCTTCAAATCTGTTTCAACTAAACGATTTACAGTTTCTTTTCCTTCGGCATTGATGATAATAAATCTCGCCGAAGCCTTGACCACGCCGACATTTTTCGCGTAATGATAAATGCTGACGGTGCGGGCTTTTTTGCCGTCGCCCAAATCCCAAAACGACTCGGATTCAATCCGCAAACATTTTTTAAATTCGCCCGCCGTAACTTTTACATCTTCTTCGGAAACATATTTTTGTTTGAGCGTATAAGTCCCGCGATTAGTTTTTCCGTCCGTCAGCGTTCGTGTAAAAGGCGTTTCGATTTTTGTTTCCGCTCCGATTTTTACTTTTTCGGGAAACCAAATTTGCGGCGCGTCAAAACGCACAAATGTTTTATCGGCAAAATTTTCGCCGAAATAAAAAATGCCTTTTCCTTTGACAAACGTCAATATCTTCGCGGCTTTGGTTGCGTCGAAATGTGAAATAGTCGAATAGTTTTTACCTTCGGTGCGAAAATCACTGCCCGTTTCCATCTGCGAAACATAATCGCCTTTCCACGTCGGCGGAGCAATATAATTCCATTTGTTACCACTTTTCAGTTGGTAATACTCGGCAATTTTAAGGGTTTGAGCAGAACCTGAAACAGCAAAAAATGTCAAAAAACACACCAAAGAAAGTATTTGTTTATTTGTCTTCATAGCTATTTAGATTAACTCTTTTTCGGCTAGTTTTTCAATCACACCTTTCTGTGTTTCGACAAAATGTGAACGCTCCGCTTTTTTAGTCAGCAAAGTATTCGGCGGATAAAACGAATGTTTCGCATAACTTTCGGCGTAAAGTTCAAAGCGTTGACGCGATAAAATATTTGCCATTCCGGCACGTCTGCGGTTTCGGCGAAGTGCCGCTAAATCTATTTCGGCAAAGGCGTTGATGGATTCGCCCTGACCTGTTTCGGCAATGATTAAACCTTTGTAATCAACTATTTTCGAGCCGCCGTCGGTCGAATTTTCGGGAATCGAAATATCGGCAATTCCCGCTGAATTTGCCGAAACAACATAAGCCGTATTTTCGTAACTGCGGGCAAGTTTCGCCACATTCTTCGGCGTATTTTCCTGTCCGAAAATTTCCGACGACGAATGACAAAAAACTTCTGCTCCGCGCATCGCCAAGCATCTCGCAATTTCGGGATAAAGAATTTCTTCGGATGCGACGCAGGCGAGATTGCCGATGTCGGTTTTCGCCACGGGAAAAACGCCTTCGAGTCCGTAAATGTCCAGATATTTGTCCCAAACATCGTGCGGAGTCGGGGCAAACATTGAAACTAAACGGCGATACCGCAAAATAACTTCGCCGTTCGGAGCAATAATAAAAGAGGTTTGAAAATAAAGTTCGGGAAAGTTTTTATCGAGTTCGTAAGCGTTTCCGCTCAGATAAATTTTGCGTTCTTGAGCGATTTCAGAAAGTTTTTCGTAAATTTCGCCGTCAATTTCAAGGCACGCTTTTTCACGCCATTCGTCGATTGTTTCACCGAGCGGAAAACTCGTTAAAAAGTATTCGGGCAAGACGACAAGTTTTGTGTCGAAACCGATAAACGCAATGCTCGCAAAGATCTGCTTTGCCAAACGCTCGATTGTTTGCGACATTATTTCGTTTGCTTCAGTCCGATTTTTCGCTTGATTTACCGCGACACATTTTGTTTGCAGAGCAATTGCTCGATAGCTTTCCATAAATTTATTTCAACCGCCATTTTGTCCGCGTGTATGCCACACGAAAGCCGTTTTTCTCGGCGTTTCGTTGCGATTGACTGCCGGGCGATGCTCCCATAATCGCAAATTTACAGTCTTTTTCGGTTGCATAACTCAAACGTGCCGCGAGCAAGGCGGTTTGAGCTCCTTTGTTGCGACCTTCGGCAATCGTGCTTGCACCGCCGAGCATCGCCAAATCATCGTAAATCGTCAGCGAACCCGTGGCAATCGGTTCGCCGTCAAGTTCGGCGATAAAAGGGTTTGCGCCTTTGCACAGCGCTCCGATTTTACAAAATTCCAATCCGAATTCCGCAAATTCGGGCATCTCGACACTCCAACCCGCGACCGAAGTTTCGGCAAAAATATCAGTCTCGTTTCGGTTGATAATCCGCGTTGAAATGTTTGGATTTTTCGGCAAAATCGGCGAGTTTTCGGCGGCAAGATTTTTGTATAAAATATTTGTCAACTCAAACGGCTGATAGTCGCGTTGATTGAGCAATTCTAAAATAGAAGCATCTGCCAACGGCGAAACTTCGTGATAAACCGGTGCGTCGAATTGTTTGAAAAACGATTCGATTTCGTCCATTTCGAGATCGGTGATTTCATTAAAAAGACCAAGCCCGAAGGTTTGTGTCAACGGTGACTGAACGCCGTCGAACATCGCATAAACGCCGCCGACTTTAATCCAACCGGCATTTGTTTCGGGTTGAATCAAATGCCTTGTTTCAACAAAATCGGCGTTTGTTTTTGCTTCGGCGCGTTCGATTTTTTGCGAAAAAGATTTGTCCAAAAAGGTTGTCATTAACAGATTCTTGCGTCAAAACGGTAAAAAAGCAAACTGCGTATAAGGCGATTCGCTTTTTGCTTTTCAAATTCCAAATAACTCGAATTTACACATTCGGGTAAATCAAAATATTCAAATATGTGTCAACTTTGCCGTGATGATTCGGTAAAATAACGGTCGTCGAATCTTTTTGCGTAATGATTGCCGGACCTGCCAGTTTATGTCCTGCCCGAAGTTTTTCACGGTCGTAAATCGGTGTCTCTAAATGCTTTCCGTCAAACCACGCGGTATGATTTTCGTATTTTGCGCTGTCTGCATTTTCGTCGCCGCTTTCAAATTCAGGCAATTCGACTTTGCGGACAATTCCAACGCCGACGCAGCGAAGATTGACAATTTCAATCGGCGATTCGATATTAAAACCGTAATTTTTTTCGTGCAATTCTTTGAAATCGGCAATAAATTTTGCTTTTCCGGCGGCAGCCGCAAATTGATCGGGCGTTACCGTAATCGGAAATTCAAACCCTTGCCGATAATATCGCACATCGACTTGGTAACTGAGTTTTTGCCGGTCTTTGGCGATTTCTTCACCGTCAAGCCAGGCGGTTGCTTCACCGCCGATAACTTCAAAAATTTCGCCAAACTCTTTGCTGTCGATCTTTTCGAGTTCACGAATCATTGTTTGCGAAAATTCGTTGCGGATGTCTGAATGCAAAAATCCGAGTGCGGACAAAACGCCCGGAGTCGGCGGCGAAATACACGGATACGAACCGCAAAGTTTTGACAAAGAATTACCGTGAAGCGGTCCCGCTCCACCGAATGCGACCAATGCAAAATCGCGCGGGTCGAGTCCGCGTTGCACCGACACAAGCCGTAATGCTCCAAACATATTTTCGTTGACAATATCCAAAATTCCTTGCGCGGCGGCTTCAATCGATAAGTCGAGTGTGTCGGCAATCTTCTTTACGGCGTTTCTCGCGGCTTCAACGTCAAGCGACATCTCTCCGCCCAGTAATCGCGGCGGAAGGTGTCCAAGCACGACGTTGGCATCCGTAACAGTCGGTTCTGCACCGCCTTTTTGATACGCCGCAGGTCCCGGATCCGCTCCGGCTGATTGCGGTCCGACCCGCAATGCTCCCGTCATCGGGACATGCGCAATCGAGCCGCCGCCGGCACCGACCGTCCGCACGTCAACCGAAGACGCTTTGACCGGATAATAACCGACCCGAGTTTCACGGACAAGATTCGGGTGTCCGCCCATTGTTACGCAAACATCGGTCGAAGTTCCGCCCATATCAAAGCCCAAAACTTTTTCAAAACCTGCAAGTTCGCCGATATATGCCGCCGCCACCGCACCGCCCGAAGGTCCCGACAGCAAAGTATTGACGGGAGACTTTTTCGCGGCTTCGATTGACATTACGCCGCCGTCGGAACGAACAATGTTGACGGTTGTCTCAATCTTTGCATCCGCAAGTTTGTCTTGGATTCCTTTCAAATAATTTGCCATTTTCGGGCGGACATACGAATTCATGACGGTTGTCAAACAACGTTCGTATTCGCGGAATTCGGGCAAAATATCAGTTGAAATCGTGACGGGCAATTCGGGAAACATCTCAGCCGCAATATCGCGTATTCGACGTTCGTGAACATTGCTTGCAAAAGAATTTATCAGCGAAACAGTCAACGCTTCGATTCCGGCATCGTGCAAATCTTGGATAAAACCTCGAACTTCCGGCTCGTCAATCGGCGAAGTTTCTACGCCTTTCGCCGTTGTTCGGCACGAAACGCCGCGAGTTAAATAAAGCGGAGCAAGCGGATCCGGCTTTTGCATAATAATCCAACCCGCGAGCGGTCCCGGCGTTTGCGAACGGGCAACGTGCAGAATCTGCTCAAAGCCTTTGGTCGTGATCAAACCGACCAACGCGCCTTTTTCTTCTAAAACGGCGTTGGTCGCCACGGTCGTCCCATGCAGAATCAAATCAATTTCGTTGGCATCAATGCCGTTGCGTTCGACAATTTTTCTGATTCCTTCCAAAATTCCGATTGACTGGTCGGCAGGCGTAGAAGGAGTTTTTTCCAACTTCATTTCGCCCGTTTCGTTGTTAAATAAAAGTAAATCCGTAAATGTGCCGCCGACATCAATTCCTAAACGATAGCTCATAGTTTTTTCCTAATCTGAAATGATATTGTTTGATAACAAATGTGAATGCTTGAATTATATTTCGATAGCTTTTAGCGTGTCAATTTGAAATGTCATATTGTTAATACAAATCATCGGCTGAAAGTGATTATTAAACTCGGTTTTTTAAATCGTCAGAAAAGAAACCGGGTGAGTAAAATAAAAAAAGTCGCTTTTTTTACGTTTATCGGTATTTTTTACTTGCATTTTTTTTTAGGAGTGCTAATATCTCGAACTTGTTTGAGATATTTTTCTTAAACGACTTTGAGAAAACTTTGGAAAAGGAAGAATAATAAAATGAACGTTAAATTATTAACAGTAACCGCAATTGTCGCAGCATCAGCTTTAATTTCAGCTTGTGGCGGCGAAGCACCGAAAAACACCGCTGCAAATACCGCTAAACCGGCAAACGCACCAACCACGACCACAACTACGACTGCACCTGTTGCCAATGCTCCTGTTGCTAACGCGCCTGTTGCCAATGCTCCTGTTGCCAATGCACCAATGAAAGACGGCGACATGAAAAAAGACGACATGAAGAAAGATGACATGAAGAAAGATGCTCCTGTTGCCAATGCACCGATGAAAGACGGCGACATGAAAAAAGACGACATGAAGAAAGACGAACCAAAAAAACCGTAGTTCTTTATCTTTTTGAAAACTTTAAGCCGGCGGAAAGCAATTTTCGCCGGCTATTTTATTTTATTTATCGAACCGGACATTTTCGGCTTGAAATTAACCGCAAATATGTTTAGTCTCAAACATTCGTTTCGTAAAAATTGAAGTTAATACGCAAACGATTTCCCCCAAACACTAAAGGACAAAAAACAATGAACATAAAATTATTAACAATAACAGCAATTTCCGCTTCAGCCGTTTTAATTTCGGCGTGCGGCGGCACTGCAACCCCGACAAACACAGCCAAGCCTGCAAACGCGGCTTCTGCTAACACAACAACCCCGAAAACAGACGCTCCGGCAAATACAAATGCCGCAGCTCCTGCAAATTCAACGGCAACTGCTCCGGCAACTACGGGATCGGTTATCAAAATTGAAGACGGCGGAATCCAATTTACCGCTCCGAAAGGCTTCAAAATCAGCAAAGACGGCGAAGATACAGCGGTTACAACCGAAGACGAAGGCGTTGAAACTCGTTTCAGCGTACCTGAAAGCGGTGATTATGAAATGGCTGTCAAAGATGCCGCCAAAGAACTTGACGAGTATATTTCCGATGTGAAAATGGGCAAAGAAGAAAAAGGAACCGTTGACGGAATGGAACTGACGAGCATCAAAGGTTCGGGCAAAGATTCCGACGGCAAAGAAGTTCAATTCGCTTTGCAAATTCTGAAAACACCGAAAAAACCTGTGTTAATGATTACCTACGCCGAGGCGGCAAGTTTGACAAAACACGCGGCTGATTTAGACGGGTTCTACAAAAGCATCAAGAAAATGTAAGTTTTCTTTAATTTAACAAACAAAAAAGCCGACCTGTTGATTCAAGTCGGCTTTTCTACATTTCGGCAATCGATTAACTCGCGGCTTTTGCGTTCGGCTGATACGCCGGCAAAACAACTCTCGCTTGTTTTTCGCGTTTCAAACCTAACGCCCAATCTGCTTGCATCAGCGTATGAATGTCGCGTGTTCCTTCGTAAATGACGGCGGCTTTACAGTTTCGCAAATAGCGTTCGACCGGATAATCGTTGATATAGCCGTTCGCGCCGTGAATTTCAATCGCCATCGAGGCGGCGGTTTCACTGCGAACAGTTGCTTGCCATTTTGCTAAACTCGCAGCTTTTGCCGATGGTTTTCCTTCGTTTTTCAGATAACCTGTTTGCAAACAAAGCAAACGCGTCATTTGATAATCGGCTTCCATATTCGCAATTTTTTGTTTGACGAGTTGAAAATTACCGATTTTTTGACCTTGAACTTCCCGCGTATTCGCATACGAAACCGAAGCGTCACGAGCCGCTCGAATCAAACCTGTCGCACCCGAAGCAACCGTGTAGCGTCCGTTTTCAAGTGCGAACATCGCAATTTTGAAACCTTCGCCTTCGTTGCCGAGCATATTTTCTTTCGGCACGCGAACATCTTGCAGAGAAAAATAACCTGTATTTCCCGCACGAATGCCGAGTTTTCCGTGCAAAGTTCCGCTTGAAAATCCGTTCATTCCGCGTTCAACAATAAAACACGACATTCCCGTATGATCGCGAACTTTTTGTTTTTCCGCGTCTGTCCAACAGAAAAATAAGAAGTGATCGGCAACATCACCAAGTGAAATCCACATTTTTTCACCGTTCAAAATCCAATCGTCACCGTCGCATTTGGCGTATGATTTCATTCCGATAACGTCCGATCCGGCGTTCGGTTCAGTTAATCCGAAAGTCGCGCGTTTTTCGCCTTTAGCTTGCGGAACCAAGTATTTTTGCTTTTGCTCTTCTGTTCCCCAACTGTAAACAGACATTGAGTTTAACCCGACGTGAACCGACATAATGACACGCAGAAAAGTATCGCACGCCTCTAATTCTTCGCAGACTAAACCGAGCGAAATGTAGTCAAAACCTGCTCCGCCGTATTGTTCCGGAATACAAACGCCCAAGATTCCCAAATCAGCCATTTTGTCCAAAATCGGACGCTCGAAATGAGATGTTGCATCCCATTCTTTGATATACGGCGCAACTTCGTTTTGACAAAATTCCTTCACCGTTTTTTGCAACGCCAAATGCTCTTCGCTTAATTCAAAATCAATCACAGTTTTCTTAAATTCCTTTTATTTATTGTAGAAAAACTAACCTGTAAAAGTTTAACATCTTTGCCCGATTTGCGAAATACCTAAAAAATAAGCAAGATTGAAACTTGAAACAAGATTAGCTTATTTTATGATTCCGATTTCCGAAGCCATTTCAATTATCAACCGCGAAGTTTTTTCGCTTGAAGCCGAAAGCGTTATGCTATCAAAAGTTTGCGGTCGAATTTTAGCCGAAGACATTTTTGCAGATTCCGATTTGCCGCCGTTTAATCGTTCGCAAATGGACGGTTTCGCGGTCAAAAGCGTTGACGTGAAAAATGTTCCCGCAAAACTGAAAATCATCGGCGAATCGGTTGCGGGAAAACGTTGGGATGGCGAATTAAATCACGGCGAAGCGGTACGGATTATGACCGGTGCGGCGTTGCCGATTGGTGCGGATTCAGTGCAGAAAGTCGAGGTTACGAAAGAACTTAACGGATTTATCGAGATTTCAGAGCCGACTAAAATCGGACAATTTTACGTTGAACAAGCAAGCGAAATAACGAAAGGCGAGAAAGTTTTCAACCTCGGAGAAGTTATCAACGAAAAAATGATTGCGTCTCTCGCATCGTTCGGGTACGCAAGCGTAAAAGTCGCCAAACGTCCGACAATTTCGATTCTGGCGACCGGAAGCGAGATTGTTGAGGTTCACGAAACACCGAAACGCGACGAAATCCGCGATTCAAATTCGATTATGCTCAAATCTTTCGCCGAAAAATACGCTGAAATCGAAAATGTTAAGTTAATAAAAGACGATTTAGAAAGTATCAAATCCGCAATCAAAAATCTGAAATCATAATTCTGACCGGCGGAGTTTCAATGGGCGATTACGATTTCACGAAACCTGCGTTAATTGAACTTGGAGCAGAGATTTTTTTCGACAAAATTTGCTTAAAACCGGGAAAACCTTGCGTCTTTGCCAAACTCGGAAATCAATTTATTTTTGGACTTCCGGGAAATCCGGTGTCAGTTGCCGTAACATTTAATTTATTTGTAAGAACCGCGATTTTGCAGATGCAGAATGCTTTGCAAACTATACTAAAACAAGGGTTTGCAGTTTTATCCGACAAATTGAAAGGTGCGTTTGAACGCGATTCATATTTGCCTGCAACGCTAAAAACCAACGAAAAAGGTCAGTTAATCGCCACGCCTTTGCGGTTCGAAGGTTCGTCGGATTTTGTCGGATTTGCGAAAACCGAGTGTTTGATTTTTGTGCCGAAAGGTGAAATTCTTGAACCGGAAACTGTCGCAAAAATTGTATTTATATGAACGAAAAACCTGTCGCACTTGCACACGAGGCGATTCACGAAACTGTCGAAGCGATTTTAAAGTCTGAAACTCGCGGTAAAATTTTGGACGTTCCTTCGGGCGAAGGTGCGTTGGCTTTGCGGCTCAAAAATCTCGGTTTCGATGTTTCGTGTGCCGATCTTTATCCGCAGATTTTCAAACTTGAAGGTGTAGAAAATCTTCGTGCGAACCTTGACGAAAAACTTCCTTACGCTGATAACTCGTTTGATTACATAGTTTGCGTAGAAGGTTTGGAACATATTGAAAATCCTGCCAACGCAATTCGGGAATTTTCACGGCTGCTCAAACCAAATGCGACTTTAATCGTTTCCGTACCGAATATTATGAACATCGAAGAGCGTTTGAAGTGGCTTTTTAACGGCTACACGTCGCATTTTAAACCGCTTTCGACCAATGCCCTGGCGAAAATTTCGCGTGAATTCGGCGGAATGGAAGAAATTGCGTTGCACGTTAATCCGATCGGATATTCGGAAATTCGATATTTGTTGGAGAAAAACGGCTTTGAAATCAAAAAAACTTATCTCGATAAACCGAAGAAAAATTCGTGGCTTTATTTGCCGATTGTTGCGTTGATTAGACTTATATCGAAATTTAACTCAGCGGAAAAACGTAAACAACGTTGGACTGACGAGCTGAATTCCGACGAAGTTTTGTTGGGCGGAAACACTTTAATTTTCAAGGCAAAGAAAAAATGAATAAACTTTCGCATTTCGACGAACAAGGAAAAATTAAAATGGTTGACGTTTCGGATAAACAAATCACGAAGCGTCGGGCAATTGCGTCGGGCAAGGTTTTGATGAACGCGGAAACGCTTGAAGTTCTGCAAACGCAGACAAACCCGAAAGGAAATCCGCTTGAGATTGCGAGAATCGCGGGAATTATGGCGGCGAAACAAACCGCAAATCTGATTCCGCTGTGTCATCAATTACCGCTTTCAAAAGTAAATGTTGCGGCGGAAATCAAAGATTACGGAATTTTTATCGAAGCCGAGGTTATCACAAATGCACAAACCGGCGTTGAAATGGAAGCCCTAACTGCTGTAAGTGTCTCTTGCTTAACGATTTACGATATGTGCAAAGCCGTGCAGAAAGATATGCGGATTACTGATATTTGTGTTGATTTTAAGTCAGGAGGAAAATCAGACGGTGAGACGAAATGACTGAGAGACAACGCGATTTCTCGCCGTCTCTCCGTCTCACTATCGCACCATCTATCTGTTACGCCCATATTTTTCGTGCGACGAAACCCAATCCGAACTTGAAATCGCCGAACCGAGCGAGATTTCACCTGCCAGCACAACGCCGGCAACAATTTCCGCAAATTTATTGACCGTTCCGCGACCGACGCAACCGAGAATTTCCAAACATTCGCGTTGCGTTGCCAAACCTGTTCCGCCGCCGTGTGTGGCGACGATTAAACTCGGAATCGTAATCGAAATATACAAATCTTTTTCGGGCGTAATTTCCGAATATAAAATGCCTGCCGAACTTTCCGAAACATTTGCCACATCTTGTCCGGTGGCAATAAACATCGCCGTAATTCCGTTGGCGGAATGCGCGCCGTTGTTGTTTGCACCCGATAAAAACGAGCCGACGTTTGCCACGCCCGCGTGATAGGTCAACGATTCGGGTTCAACCCGCATATGTTCGATTAAAACTTGCCGAGGAATCGTGCATTCGGCTGTAACACGCTTGCCTCGCGTCCGCATGATGTTGACCTGCGATGCTTTTTTGTCGGTTGCAAAATTTGATTCGAGATAAAAATGTTTAATTCCTTCGTAATTGTCGATTATCCAGCTGCACGCCGCAAATGTCGCCCGTCCGACCATATTTTGTCCCGCCGCATCGCCGGTCGAATAATTAAAACGGACATAAACAAATTTGTTTGAAGTATAAGAATCAAGGTCTTTCAATTTGGCGATACTCGAAGTTTTTTCGGCTTCTTCTTTAATCTTCGCGTGATTTTCATTCATCCAATTAACGAATTTCCGCCCCGCCCGCGCGTCTTCAAAAACAAAAACCGGAGCGCGTTGCATCGCATCGGCAACCACCGTACATTTCACGCCGCCGCTCAAGTTCAAAACTTTTATACCGCGATTATACGAAGCAACCAAAGTTCCTTCGGTCGTTGCCATCGGAATCATAAAGTCGCCGTCGGCAAATTCGCCGTTGACTTTGATTGGTCCCGCAAACCCGATCGGAATTTGTGCCACACCCGTAAAATGCTCGATATTCCCTGCCAAAATATGCGGATCAAACGAATAATTTTTGACGTGATTCAGTTTTGCGCCCGTAAATTTTTCGATAAATTCTTGCCGAATCTTTATCGCGCTTTCCGAATAATCATCGTTGTTGTCGCGTGGAATTCGCACTTCCAGTTTCTCGATTTCGGCAATCGAATCTTCAACCTCGAATTTCAGCGAACCGAAACCTTTCGCTTTCGCGCCGATTTCGATTTTATGTTTGCCGTGCGGCAGATTTTCGATTTGCGCCGAGATGAGAATAGTTTTGCGAAGCGGAAAGGAAATCGTGTTTGTCTCTGAAACGTCGGTTGCCTTCAAAATTGTTTCATCGCCCAAATCAAGCGAAATTTTGTCTCGGGCAACTTCAACGCCGTTGATTTTAATAGTTGTAATGTCGGAAAACGTAACATCGGTCAAACGATTTTTAATCGCAAACTGAACGCCGTCTTTAACGTTTTTCAAACTGCCCAAAGTGTAAAGTTGCCGCAAAAGCATACTCGGAATCGGAAATAATGACATATTTTTTGAACCTTTTTTTTAGATTGTTTTGAACTGCGTTGATTTTACTTCGCAAAGTCATTTAATTCAACTTTTACGGCATAAATTAGAGTTTTATTTTCCACGTTGTTCCGATTACATTCAGATCGCCGGGACGCGAAAAACCATCATTCTGCCGCATATAAAAAATATCCAGCGAAAGTTTTTTGGTCATTGTTTTATTGACTCCGATCATAGATCGGGTGCGGGAAATTTTTTTCAGCAGCGAATCGTAAAAAGATTCTTCGGTAAAATAAACTTTGGCGTTAAATTTCTTCGGCAAATTTTTTTCAAACGTCAATGACGGACGATAACGCCACGAATTTCCGGTTGCCCGTATTCGGTATTCAAACCAGCTGCGATGCGACAAGCCGAATTTTTTAATCGGAAATTTATAACCAATCCGCAGATTAAAACGGTCTTCGTGCCGAAATCGTCCGCGTGAATCTCTTGACCGAATATTCCAGTAAAAAGGCTGAAATGTCCAAGTTTTGTTTGGATGCCAAACAATTCCAAACTGAAAGCGTCCATCGTTTAAGCGGGAAATGTTTTTGCCGAACCGCATTGTAAACTGCGTGATAAAATCAACTTTTTTCGATAACGGCACGGTTAATTGAACATCATTCCACGATTGAAAATCGTCTTGAGCAACTAACGGCGGAGTTTGCGCTGTAACCGAAACAAGACAGCAAATCAGTATTACGAAAACTGTCGCGATTTTTAATTTTATTTGTTTCACCTCGTTTTTAGTTAAATCCGCAAGCCTCATTTCTAAAATCTCACGTCTTGAAAAGGCGATTAACCCTGTGTCTTTCCGAAATGTTCGATGTTTATTTTTTCTGTCCGAACCGATAATTATTTCATCGGATTCAAAAACAATACTGAATTTTTTACAAGTCCGTTTTTCCCAAAAAAATCTACTCTTCATTTACTTAACCTCCGCAATTTCAGATGCAAAAAAAGGTGTGAAGTCCACGCTTCACACCTTAGTCAAATAAACTTGTGCCGGGAACTTCCTCGTCTCGCCTACGAAATTAGCTGTCGGGCTGGAAGCGAAGAATCTTCTGCAAAATTAACTGAAAAAATCTAAATTAATCCGCTGCGCCCCGATTTTGCTTTCGCAAAAATAATTGGTTTTTCCGTGTTGTCGTCAAAACAACTTCGGCGATTATTAAATTGTATTTATTTTCTAACACGAAAAATAATCCGCGTCAAGATTTTTTACCGCTGAAAATCCGCAAATTAAAGTTTTATTTTCCAATTTGCGCCGATTGCGTGAATGTCGCCGGGACGCGAATTTCCGTCATTTTGGCGGGTGTAAAAAATATCTAAAGTCAGTTTTTTTGTCAGCGTTTTACTGATTCCGACTGTAATCCGGTTGCGAGTAAATTTTTTCAAATTCGAGAAATAAAATACTTCATCCGTAACATAAAATTTTGCTTTCGGAATAAATTTTATTTCTTTGTCAACTGTTATCGAAGGGCGGTATTGCCATATATTTCCCGTCGTTCTAAAGCGGTATTCATACAAACTTCTATGCGTTAAACCGAATTTCTTAAACAGAAATTTGTAAGATGCGCGAAAACTAAAGCGGTTTTCGTGTCGAAATCTGCCTTGTGAATCTCTTGCCTTAATGCTCAGATAAAAAGGCTGAAACGCCCAACTTTTGTTTGGATGAAAGATAAAACCGATACCGTAACGCGCATCTTGCAAACGCGAAACATTTTTACCGAAACGCATTACGACGGCATTCCAAAAGTCGATTTTTTTAGATAAAGGAACCGTTAATTGAACATCGTTCCAAGATTCAACGTCGTTTTGCGAAACAAGCGTTTGCGCGTTTGCCGAAAATACGGCGAGGCAAATTATAAAAAAGGTCGTAAAGATCAATTTATTTTTCATCGTTGGCAATATGTTAAGCAGATAAGCAAAAACAATGTAAGATAATAACATGAATGTGCCGAATAAATTTATCAAGTTTTTGTCTGAGCCGGACTACGACAAACTGATTGAAAATCATCAAACTGCCGATAATCATCGAGTTCGTAATCGTTCG
>JANPBM010000043.1:0-22635 GCA_031430435.1 Acidobacteriota bacterium | reverse complement strand
CCCGGCAAACTTTCAACCTCGTATTTTTCCGGATTCGGCACGCCAAAATAAATTTCGTGTCCGCATTCGGCGAAACGCTTTCCAAGTGTTCCGCCGACATTTCCAGCTCCTAAAATTGCAATTTTCATATTATTTCAATTTAGCTTCCAAAGTAATCTCGATTGCCGCTAAAGCCTGACTGACAGGACAATTTTGCTTGGCTTCTTTGGCAATTTCAACAAATTTTTCTTCCGAGATATTTGCCACTTCACCTGTCAAAACTAAATTAATCGAGATTATTTTGAAATGTCCTTCGATATTTTCCATCTTCAATTGTGCTTCGGTTTCGAGAGAAGTTGGCGGAAAACCGGCACCTTCAAGTTGAAAACTGAGTGCCATCGAAAAACATCCGGCGTGTGCGGCGGCGATCAATTCTTCGGGATTTGTGCCTGCTTTGCCGTCGTCGCTCATAAATCGAGTTGCGAACGAGTATGGCGTTTCATTTAAAACGCCGCTCGTTGATGCCAGTTTTCCGTTTCCGTCTTTACTTGTTCCGTTCCAAATTGCTTTTGATTTTCTTATCATTTTTTCTCCAATTGCTCTTTCGCTTTACTCTCCAAGTGCGGCAATAATTAGCTTTGCTGTTTCGCTGCCCGAAAAATTTTGTTGACCTGTAATGAGATTTCCATCACGAATTGCGAAGCCACGCCACAAACCTGATTGAATGTAATTTGCTCCGATGGCATTCATTTCGTCTTCAATTCGCCACGGCATAATGTGCTGACCGTTTGGCAACATTCCGTAACTCCAAACTGCGTTGTCGGCGAAATCTTCTTCGACGTTCGCAAATCCCGTCACGGTTTTTCCTTTCGCTAGTAATTCGCCGTTACTCAATTTGGCGAATTTCAAAATCGCAACACCGTGACACAATGCCGAAGCTACTTTTCCCGCTTCATAAAATTCGACAAATTTTTTGTGTAAATCAGTCGCGGTTTCCATCGTGAACATCGGGGCTTGTCCACCCGCAACGACGATGGCATCAAATTTTTGAACATCAATTTCTGAGGCTTTTTTCGTGTCTTCCAACAATGAAATCAGGCTCGGCGTATTGATAAACCCCATCGAAATCAAATCGCTCGACGAGTAGCCGCTCACATCACGCGGATCGCTCATCGCATCGCCTTCGCATTTGCCGCCATCGTAAGAAAATATTTCGACTTCATAACCTTTTTCGGTGAATTCATAATACGGATGCGTCAATTCCGACCACCAAAATCCGACGTTCCAACTTGTCGTAGTAGAAACCGCCGGATTCGCAATCACAATCGCCACCCGCTTCGTATTTAGTGCATTAACAATGTTTACATCTTTCAAACTCATAAACAATTCTCTCCTTAAATTTGCAAAAGTAATTTCGATAACTCTAGTATATTAAAAAGGGAGTAATACTAACCAAATGCAAAGTATGAAGAAATATTGCAAAGACGAAGAAATCACTTTTTGCCCGGTTGAAACAGGAATCGAACTAATTTCGGGAAAGTGGAAAGGACGAATTTTGTGGAAACTATACAACACAGAAACGTTGCGATTTGGAGAATTGCGTCAGGCTTTGGGAAACATAACCGATAAAATGTTACGACAGCAATTACGACAACTCGAAAACGTCAAGTTAGTTAATCGCCGGATTTTTGCCGGATTCCCGCCGAAAGTTGAATACTCATTAACAGATTTGGGCAAAAGTTTAAGTCCGATTCTCAACGGCTTTGCAAATTGGGGAGTAGAGAATAAGGAATTTATGATTGAGATTTTTGAAAGCAAAAGATGAGGGAGATAAATGCTTGCTGATGTCGGCATATTCAACCAACAATTCTTAATATGAAACTCGGTCGTCCATTCAAAACATTAACTTTTTCACAATACTTGGTGTTCATTCCGAGGCACGAACTTTATTCGGATTGGAACACTCTCGGTTTGTATCGTTCGATTATCGAGCATCCGAATTTGACGCTCGAAGAAAAGATAAAAGTCCGTGATTCAGCTCACACTTTTTTTCAAAAACAATTTGATTTTCTGCAACTCAAAGACCCGCTGACGTATATGGCAATCGTCTTGCTCGGACAACAACCGACGAAAGCCGACGAACTTCAACTATGGGAAGAAGTAAGGAAAAATCAGCAGAAAATATTGACTGAAAAACGAATAAAACACCGCAATTTCGGCACTTATTCGCTTCACGATTGCGGCGTAGAAGGCTGTGTTTACAGCGGAATGATGGTCAGACAAGGCTCGATATTATGCGAAACAAAAATTCGTTTTGACAGCGATAAAAGCCAAGTTTCGGGCATTATAAAGTCTGAAAGGATAAAGAAGGAGCGAAAAAATCGCAGACAGATTATTGACGAAGAATTACAAGATTGAGAAAATATGGCAGGACCGACAATTCAACTGAGAGCAAGTCGTTTTGAAAAAAATGACCGTGAAAAGATGTTGCAAATGCTCGAACGCAACGTAATTTTTGAAGTAAAGGAAGTCGACAAATATGAGTTTCACTTCAAAAAAGGAAAGACTTCAGGCTTAAATTTGAAAGAAAATTCGTGCCTGTTTTTGTTGAATGTCTCAAACGAAGACTATGAATCGGACGATTTGGAAAGTCGGGATATTGCCGAAAAATTGAATGATAAACCTGTCGCATTTATTGGAATAGCCGCGATGTGCAAAAGTGTTGACGATCATTATTTATTGGCAAAAGCGGCGCTGGAAATCAACAAAATTGTCGGCGGTTTGATTGATTTGAACGGTAAAATTGTTCCACTTTCTTCGGAACGAGATAAAAGCGGTAAATTTATTGACCCGACATCCGAAGAGATTCGTAATTATGTGAATGGAATCGCCGGCAATATCTATGAAATTCGTTACGAAACGGATTATGAAGGGACGAATTATTATCATATTTGCGATGCTGAATGGTTGCAAAATTGGACGCAACACCCGAATTTCCGGCTGATAAAATAAAATTATGTGCAGATACGGTTTTACAACTTACAAAGTTACTTACGGTTGCTTTAAATGCCAAGTCGGCTTTAAGCGTCCTTTGCCAAACGACATTTTGGGCGAAAAATTACGCAAGGAAATTGCCAAAGATGGTTTTACCGACAAAGATTTCAAATGTCCGAATTGTGGCGGCGAGATGGCGAATCTCGGACGCGATTTACGTCTGCCGACCAAGACGAAAGACGAACAATGGCGAGCGATCAAATATCTTTACGACAACAAATACAACATTTACAGTTGCGGTTGCCAAGGCATCGGATTTGTTCCGCACAAGGTGTCGGAAGCCGTTGAATTAGTTAAAGATTCAAAGCAAAAATGGAAGCAGTATCACGCCGATGAAGCCAAAAAAGAAAACCGGGAAACAAAAGCGAAGGCTCGAAAAAAGCGAGCAAACGCCTTAAAAATCAGACTGCAATTAAGAGCGGTGAAAAAAGAAGACGAATGAGCGAACAAGAATTAGAAGCCATAAAATTACGATATGAAGCGACGACCGTTGCTCCTTGGGTTTCTTTTATCGAAGGCAGAGATTGCGAAAGCGGCAGCAGTTTTATTATGACCGGAATAGAAAAAGGCGCAAATATTTGGGGCGAAAAACGCGGCGAAGATATTTATTTAACAGGTGTAACGAATGCGGATATGGATTTTATCGCACACGCGCGACAAGATATTCCGAAGTTGATTACCGAAATCGAACGGCTGAAAAAATTGCTGAAATCCGAATAAAATGACAGACACTTTTACGGAAGAGTATTTACGCAATCTTGTGTCAGGAAAAGTACAAGGTAATTTTGCACCTTTTTCTACGGGCGATTTATTTGCGGTTGAAAATTACATCAAACAAATGCTCGGACGTTTGAAAAACAGTCGAACCGTCAAAATCGAAGCCGATTATGATGCGTATGGAAGCGGTTTTGCCTCGTATATCAGTGTCAAAATTTCTAAAAAAGATAAATCGGACACGACAATTTCCAACGAAAGCGATTTGTTGCTCGAATGGAAAGAAGGCTTGCTTGTTTATATTTCGCTGTTGTCGCCGTATTGGATTGTCGGCGACGCGAATTGGTCGGAAAATTATCTTGATCGCAAATATCAAGGCGGTTCGATGCCGTTTCTGCGTCCCGAACACATCGACAACTACGACAAGGAAATGTGGCAGCCCGAAATTACCGCGATAAATGAAATTTTTAACGAATATCGATACGGATTATTGACAAAAATCGAACTCGAAAAACATCTTTGGTTTGACGTTGAAATTCCGACGATTATTGCCGACAAACCGTATCGGGTTTTCGATTGCTTTTTTTATTGGGAAGATTGAAAAAGTGATAATTGCTCTAAACTATTCGTATTATTGACTTTATAAAGTTACGAAGAAATTTAACAACCCGCAATATGTTTTCGGTTAAAATAAACTTCATCTGAAATTATGAAAAAAAGCCTTTATTTAGCAGGTTCGGAATACGATTTTAACGATGCGGAACAGTTTGTAAACTTTATTGTTTCGCAAAACACCACGCCGGAAACGATGAAAAATCAATATGCCGGAATGGAACTTGTCTTTGAAAACAATAAACTTTCGAAAGCAATTTATTACGAAGACAAACAAATTTCTAAACGTGACAGAACGCTGAATGCGCAGTTTCTCGGCATTCCGTACCTTGAAATTGCGGTCAATAAAATTCGCCGATTTGTCGCAAATCCGCAAGGGTTGCATCAATTATGCGGCGAACTTCCCGCCGATTTTCAACTTCCCGAACACAATGCGGTGGTGCCGTTTCAGTATTTGGGGTTTATCGACAACAACGACGAAAATTTCAGTTGGTTGCCGTTCAAAATACATTTGACGTTTCCGATTTATCTCAATATCGGCGATTTGTTTATGGATTATTCGAATCCCGCAAAGCCGGAAATTATCAATCTTGACGATGTAAATAAAGAACATTCTTCGTATGAGCAAGATTTGAAGCCGGATTCGGTCATCGTTTTTGAAGCTTTGAAAGGTGATTTTATCGAAGATTTGAGTTATTACGATGAAACCGGAAACGGTACCGCATGGACAGGAATGCCGAGTTTTTTTCAGACTCCGCATATTCCGAAATGTCCGAAATCAGGCAAAACGATGCGATTTTTGTGCCAACTGGTCGGCGGTCCGAAAATTGCCCGCGCGAATGTTGTCGCCAAAGAAGAATTTTATCAAAAAGATTACGACAAACTGAACTTTTGGTCAGACGGACATTTATATATTTTTATCGAACCCGAATCAAAGGTTTTGTGCGGCTATATTCGTAATTGAGAGACGAAAATAATGACGAAAACGTTGAACATTCCACTCACGGCACGGATTGCGTGGAACACAATCGAAGATAAATATTTGGAAAGAGACGATCAGGAAAGTATTTTTTTGGCGACTTTTGCAGACCCGGTTTCAAAAGAAAAAGATAAACATCAAATTGATTATTCGTATTACAACAGGGGAAAATATGAGGACGCTCCGAAGTTTATTTTAGAAATTTACAGTTTCACGGACGAGTTTGGAGAAACCGCAAATCATTACAAAAATCAATATGACGCGATGGAAGACGCGATTGAGCAAATCAATTTTTGGCTGCAATTTTTCCATCATAAAACGTTGAGCAAATAAATTTGCGTTTTCGATTGCCGATTTAAATCAACAGAATGACATATAGTTTAATCGAATTTTTCGGGGAAATAATGAGGGAACAAATCGCTCCTTTCTTCAAAAAACACGGCTATAAAAAACGAAATCTTAACTTTTACAAAGTTGAAAACGGTTTAACTTTTCTGTTTAACTTTCAAAAAGGCGCGGTAAATTCGACGGATTACGTTTCTTTTTACATAAATTGCGGGATTTATTGCAATGAATTTGAAAGCATTGTCGGAGAAGAAATTTTACCGAATCCGAAAGAATATGATTGTCTTTTTCGTGAACGAACAGAGCAAATCACCAAATCCGGCAATCAACAATTTGAAATTACAGAATCGAGCGAAGCGGGAAAAAGCAAGGTTTCCGGCGAGATTTTAACGGAATGTGAAAAGGTCATCGAATTCTTTGAACCTGTTAAAACAATCGACGATTTGGTAAAATTGAGCATTGAACGACACACTTATTTTTACGAAAAAGTGTTTAAGTATTTGGGCATAAAAAAAGATTTTGCAGAGGTGGAAACATTCTTTCAAAAGTTTGGCGAAATATTTAAAGATGATGACAGATATTTATTTTTTGAAGCGAGATTGAATGATATTTTGACGGCAAACGGCGTTGAACCGATGAAGTTTAAAGCCGCGATTCGAGAACAGCAATTTTAATGGAAGAAATTTTCAATAATTTAATTAAAAACCACGTTGCGCCGTTTCTGAAAACAAGTGGTTTCAAAAAACAGAAAAACCATTTCTATCAAAAGAAAGGTGATTTTACGTTTAGTTTTTCGTTTTCGATTGACCCCGAATTTACCGAAAACGGAGCATATTTTTACTTGTTCTGCGGTATTTCTTCGGATGCTTTCGAGCAAATGTCGGGCAGACGACCCAAACTTATTCCAAAGGCTTACGACAACATATTTCAACCCGGTTTCAATGAAATCACAGGTGATGAAAATGACAGATTTTTGCTTGAAAACTCATCGGATTTAACAGTTTCGGCAAAAGAAATTATCGGCAAAATTAGAAAAGTTATGGAATTTTACGCCACGATTACTTCGCTTGAAATACTGATGGATCATTGTCTCGACCGTAATTATTTGGTGCATCACGAAGATCAATTTCGGTATTTGGCAATCATTTCGGACGAAGAAAAATCAGCCGCATATTTGATAAAAATTAAAGCAAAGCTCGATAAAATATCGGAAAACGCGTATCGGTTTTATGCGGAAAAATTAGAAAATTTCAAAGTAAAGTATTCAAAATAACAGAGCAGCGATTCAGCCGAAAAAGATGCAATTTTACAAAAACCAATTTGTTGATTTGGCGGTTTACCCGACCGCAGAGTGGAAAATAACGAGTCGTCAAACCTCGAAAATCGAAGACTCCGAAGATCATTTATATCAGACAGCCGATGATGAATTACCCGTTTACGGAAACCAACTTAAACGACTTTTTCGGTTGCAATTATTTCAGGCAAACAATTCCGAGATACTTGATTGCGAAATTGAATTGAGTATTTTGAAAGGCAAATCATCCGGCTTGCCGACAGCCGTAAAGTTAGAAGGGACGGGGGAAACTTTTGTCGGCGAACAAAAAGTTGACAGCGAAAACAACAGTGTTTGGCAATTTACGGCGGCACCGTTCCGAGACGGATATTGGCTTTATTTGAAAATAGTCGTGTATCGGGACGTGATGCGGGAAACGGCGTTGGCGGCGTTTCGGGCGATAGTTTTCAACGCTTCAAAACCGACGTTTTTTCTTGGCGAAAAGTTTGAAAACGCCATGGCTTCGGCTGACGGTTATCCGCTTTTTTTAGCGATGCCGAACGCCGAACCTTTTCAAATATACGGTAATTGCACGAATTCATTTTTGTATTGCGAAGAGCAATCTCGGTTATATTTTCAAATTTGGAGTCGGTCGGAAACAGGTAATTTACGAACGCAAGCAGCCGAATTCAGTTTGAAAACCCGTTGCTCGGTTTTGTATAAGCGGGCTTTTGCCGGCTTGATTTTGCACAGTTTCGACAACGGTATTATCGCGGCAACCGAAAGTCCGCTGTATAATCCGAATGAAATTTTAATCGATTTGAAATCGGAGGAAATTTCCAAAACCGATTTCGTCGAATTGCCGCCGATTATTTCCGATTTATGAACATAATTTCGACTCTTTCGCTTCATTTAACTTTTCGCAAAGACACGCCGGCTTACGTTACCGATTTTTTTTATCGAGGAATCAAAGACGAACGTTTGCCGAGTGTTTTGTATAATTACGGCTTCACTTTTGACAACAAACCTAATTTCTCAGGCAAGACAACGATGTTTTGCGAGGAAAATAACGGGCGATTTTATTTGTATATTTATCACAAATTTGATTTCGAGACCGAAGCCGCCGCAGGTTATTGGTTTTCGGGCGGTTTGGCTCAATACGCCGAAGACGATGAACCGGCGGGCTATTTGAAACATTCCGACGAAACAATCGGCGTTCAATTATTGGCTTTCAGAGATAAAATACCTTATTGGCAAAGCGATATTAAAATCGACGTTGACACCGAGCGTTATAAAAAATCCGATCTGCGGATCAGAGAACTTGAAGTTTATGATTATCCGTTTTTGGAAGAATTTTTGTATCAAGCGATTTATGTTCCCGAAGAGAGTTTGCCGCCCGATAAGGCGATTATTTTTCAGCCTGAATTACACTGTTACATCAAGAATTTCGGCACCGATCACGACTGCGGGTTTGTCGCCGAAGCAAACAATAATCCCGTCGGAGCAATTTGGACAAGGCTTTTCACGGCATCGGAAAAAGGTTACGGATTTGTCGATCATGAAACGCCCGAATTGAGTATGTCGGTAGATTCGGAGTTCAGAAGCAACGGAATCGGCACTCGATTATTGGAAAAAATGCTTGCGAAATTGAAAGAATCGGGTTACAAACAAGTTTCTTTGAGCGTCGATAGACGGAATTTTGCATATCAAATGTATCAAAAATTCGACTTTCAAGAATATCAAATCGACGGAAATACGGCGGTGATGATAAAGATTTTATAAGATTGTTCAGCGAATAAATTATGTACACAATTTCTTGCGAAGCCATTATCAAAGGCTTTCCCAAAACAATCAAACCGCCTGCCGAACTCGAAAAGCTCGTTGAATGGGCGAACGAAAACGAGCATAAATTGGGCGGTCATTTCGAATTATATGCCGATGAAGAAGGTAAATGTCTTGAGTATTGGTCGAGAGCCGATTATTTGAACGATTATTTTGCTCAATTCGGCATTGGTCCAAGCGGCGCTCCGACAGGGATTTGGCGAGACGACGAGGGCAAAGAGAGCATTGTTTATTTGTATGACGAAGAAGGATTCGGAGTAACTATTGCCGAGAATTTCGTTGATTTTATGCGTCTTTTGGCGATTGGTTATGAAGACGTAAATCAAGGTTGCGACCTCACGATTCAAGAATGCAATAAGCTCGCCGGCAATAAAAACCTCGACGAAGGGCATAATCCGGCATTCAAGGCTTGGGTCGAAAAGGAGTTTCAGACGGTTGTTCCGGCAACGGGCGACGAGGTTTTTATCAAAGAAAAAACACTCTTTAACGATTGGCTCGAAAAGACAAGAAAGGCTTACGGCATCGAACATTTAAGCGAATATCCGTTGTTTGAACAGATTGAAAAAGACCTCCGTAATTTGCCGTTGTACGCCGCAATGTTTTTTTCGGAACCGCCTCATAAAATCGGGAAAACGTATTTTACGTTCAAAAATTATTACGGAGTAAAAGCCGTTATGAACGAAGATTATACTGTCAAATATCTCGTTTTGGGAGCAAACGACCCGAAAATGACTTTTTACAGAAATGAATATCCGGCAGCTTTAGAGAGTTCGGCGACTCGCGCGGAGGTCGAAGAACGTTTAGGCAAGCCGAAAAAACAAGGTCGAAAAGATAACTGCGATTATTATTTGTATGAAATCAACTCCAAATTCGGCTTACGAAAATTACAAATACTTTTTAATCCGGAAACCGGGAAAGATGATATTTGGAAGATGATTATCAGTTAAATATCGAGTGAGTTTCAGCACAAAATGAAACCAGCCGTTATTTTGTGCTTTTTTAATTGGTTTACAACGGCTTAAATTAAAAAAACATGGGATCATATTCGATTGTTCACATCAACATTACTTTTCGGGAAAACACGCCCGAATATGTTACTGATTTTTTCGTCAAAGGCATCAAAAACGAGCGTTTGCCGCAGTTACCGAACGACCGCTTTTTTGACCTCGCGAATAAAATAAATCTGACCACGCCCGATATGTTGCTGTGCGAATTCGGCGCGAAAACATACGTTGATAATGTGCCGAATAATCGTTGGTTTTTGAATATTTTGCAAGAATACGAACTCGACGGTTTCTCGAATATTTACGCTTTAATCACGACTTTGGCAAGCTACGCGGAAAATACGCAACTCGCGGGTTATATCAAACACGAATTCGGAGCGTTCGATGTTTTTGCGTTTGAAGACGGGTTGGTTTATTGGAAAGAAAACGTAAAAATCGAAATCGATAAAGACAAAAAAGAAGGCAAATTAGATTTTTACGAACTCTGCGTGCTTGGTTAAAAAATCAAATACAGCGAAGGCACGGAAGCCGAAATCGACAAAATGATGAGCGATTTTGACAAAAGCGTTCCGTATCCGAAAGGTTCGAATTTGTTTTTTTATCCCGAAAATTACGATGCCGGAAAAGACGATATTTCAGCGTATAATCCGACTGTTGAAAATGTTGTGCAGAAATGTTTGGAGTATGAGTCGATTAAATTGTGAAAAATCATCTTTTGACGACTTTCCCGTCGATAAAATCTCTGAAAAAGTCGTCCTTAAAACCATTTCCAATCGGTAATTCGGCGTTCTTCAGATAAACATTTTGCGAATCGCACGAAACAATATGCTCCGTGTTGACGATGTATGATTTGCTGATGCGGGCGAAAATATGGTGCGGCAGTTGGTCGAAAATAGTTTTCACATTCATTGCCGTAATAATTTTTCGCTCTTTGGTATATATAATCACATAATCTTTTAAGCCTTCGATATACAAAATATCGTTGAAAAAAAGTTTGAAGTATTTGCGGTCGGCTTTGATGTAAATATAATCGTCGCCGACTGATTCAATACGGTTTTTGCCGAGTTCTTTTGACTTCAAAAGATCGGAATAAGTTTGAGCTTTATTGACGGCTTTGACAAATCTTTCAAGGCGAATCGGTTTCAGCAAATAATCGATTACGTCCAGTTCGTAGCTTTCTGCCGCGTATTGCGGATAAGCGGTGGCGAAGATAATGAGCGGACTGTTGACGAGCGTTTTGACAAACTCCAAACCGCTTATTTCCGGCATATTAATGTCCAAAAAAATAAGATCGACGTTGCTTTCTTTGAGCAATTCAACCGCATCCAAAGCGTTGCTGAAACTGCCGAGCAAATTTAATTGCGGACATTTTTCAATCAGCAAAAACATTCCTTCGCGGGCAAGCGGTTCGTCGTCTATCACAATACAATTCATCATATCGGAAAAGTCAGTTTAACGGTAAATCTGTCGGCATCATCAATAATTTTCAGCGTGTGTTGCGTGCCGTAAAGCAAGTTGAGACGCTTTTTGATATTCGCCAGTCCGAATCCGTTATTTTCGGCGGTCGTTAGAACGGCTGATTTCGAGTTTGAAATTTCAAAATTAAGCCGATTTGAAATAACTTGAAACGAAATGCCGATAGAACTTTCACTGCGCGTGTGGCTGTGTTTAATTGCATTATCGATAAAATTTATAAACAACAGCGGCGGCACCAAAATTCCCGCAGTTTCACCGTGAATCGTCAAGTTAATCCATAGTTGATCGCGGCGGATTTTTTCAAGGTCAAGATATTGTCTGATAACCTCTATGTCCTTGCTTAATGACACTTTATCTTGCCGGCTGTCGTAAATTTGGTATCGTAAAACGTCCGATAAACCCAAAATGATCTCCGATGCTTTGTCGGGATTTGTCTTCGTCAAAACGTGCAAATTATTGAGCGTATTAAATAAAAAGTGTGGATTTACTTGGTTTTTGAGCTGTGATAATTCGGTTTTAAGACTTTCTTTTTGCAGTTCGGCAAAGCGTTGTTGGTCGCCAACCCACGTTTTGAATATTTTATAACCGGTCGTTCCGCCGATAAATGCCATCGGATAAAAGAAATTCGAGAGAAAATCCGATAGCGTAAATTGGGCTGCATACGCAGAAACTTTGCCGAAATACTGCACATAAACTTGTTGGGTAAAATAATTGAAGAGAAAAAATATTGTCCCGATAAAACTGATGCCTGCAACGTAATGAACGTAGTTTCCTTTCTTCAGATATGCAGGAAAGAGATAATAGAGGTTCAAATATACCATTGCCACAGCGAAAAGCATCGAGAGAAATTGTCCGAGGTAAAAGATACGAAACGGCAAATTCACCTTCTCGGCATGCAACGCTGTTTGGCTCGGCGAAAGCAAGTTATAATCTGCCGCAATAACTAAAATCAGCAGTAAATGACGAAAAAACGCCCAACGTTTATCGGTAATAAAACTGAGTATCCAATTACTCGAATTAGTTTGGGCGTTTTCCATCAAATATGATTTAATTATAAACTTTTCCGACAATTTTCCAACCGCTCTTAAATTTCGACAAAAGCATATAATCAATAATCGGTGTTTCGCCTTTTCTGCGTAATTCAATTTTAGCAACCGCCGATTCACCGGTAATATCAAGCGATTTAACTTCGCAATCACGTTTGTAAAGTTCGGCATTGAAACTTGTCGCCGCTTTTCTTCGTTCGATGTTTGCAATCCAATTTTTGATTGGAAGTTTGCCCATCAAATCTTTGCTTCCGACCGCGAAAATCGCAAAGTCGGAGTGAAAACCGGTTGCCATTGCGGCAGTGTCCAAACGATTAAAAGCTCCGTTAAAATAAGTGTTTTCAAACAGTGATCGAATTGCTTTGTCATCGTCGAGATTAACTTTCGCCGCTTTACCGCCATTGTCGTGATAAATTTTAGCCACAATTTTCCAGCCGCTTTCAAATTTCAAAAGCAAGAAATAATCGGTAAACTCAGGCTTATTCTTCCGATTTACGATAATTTTTGCCATCGCCGCTTTTCCCGTAATATCAAGGGCGGTTATTTCCCCCGTCCACTCACCTTTTTTGTCGGGCTTTCTTTTGTTGATGTTTGCAATCCATTCGGCAATCGGATATTTGTCCAACTTGTCGTTATCGGGTGAAAATATCGCAAAATCGGGATGAAAACCTTTTGCCATCGAAACCGTGTCAAGTTCATTGAACGCGCCGTTGATATATGATGTCTCAATCAGACTTTTAACGGCAGTTTCGTCAGTTGATTGTGCAAACGATTGAAATGCCAAAACTACGCTCAAAATTATAGCTGTAAATAGTTTTTTCATCGAAAATTCTCCTGTTATTTCTTGCCTTCGCAACTTTTGATAATACATTTCGCCACGGTAACTGCCGCGACATCGCCGTTTTTTTCGGCGTACTCAATCGCACCTTTGGCGGCTTCGATTGCTTCGCCGCATTTGCCTGATTTCTCGGCAATCTGTGCTTTGAGGTTGTATCTAAACGGCGATTTGGTCATTTCCAAAACTTTTGTTGACCAAATTAACGCTTGTTCCAAATCACGATTCATCAACAAATAATACTCGGCGGCTTCCATCAAAGTTGATTCGCTCGGTTTTTCTTTCGCGGTTTTTTCTTTGATTTGAGCCATCACTTTTGCGTCAGATTCGTGAACCAGCGAGAATTTGATCTTCGTGTTTTCCCAACGAAAAACAACCGAAGCCGAGGTCGGCTTAATGTCTTCAAACGTAAATGAAACGGTTTCAACACTTTCGCCCGACTTCTCGGCTTTTACATTAAAACGCAATACGTCTTTCGTTTCGTTGTATTCGTAAACGCCCCATTGATCGCCGTTACGGTTGATAATAATTGTCCATTCAGCGGCTCCGGGAATCGCAACCATCGCATATTTCCCTTTTGCCAACGGCTTTCCTTCAATCAACATTTCATCGCTCAAATCGAGAGTCGTAACCATATTTGCTCCGAAACGCCAAACTTTTCCGAACGGAATGCTGTCGAATCCGAGCATTTTCCGACCTTTCAGCGAAGGTCTGCCGTAATTGATCGACGCATTTGCCAACCCGATTTCTTGCCGAACATTCGATCGCGGACTCAAAGCCGGGATAGCGATTTGAGCCTGCGATGTAATTGAAACTGCCATCATACAGATTAAAAAGATTACTGTCTTCATACTGATTTAACTAAGGTTTTTTCGCTTCTTTTTCTTTATCTTTATCCGCAACCAAATCGCCGTCGTCCATGCTGACTTTCATTCCGGTTACTTTTTTATCGGCATTCCGCGTAAAAACAACTTCTGCACCAAGTTCGGCAATGCTGAACGTATCGGCTTTTGCCTTATCTTTTTCAAATTCAAATTCACTGCCGTCCGGAGCCGAAGCCACCAACTTGTCTTTGACGACTTTTATTGTTACCGAAGGAACCGGCGAACCTTCTTTAAAGGTATAAGTCCCGATATAATCTTCTAAAGAATCCGCGTTTGCATAGACGCTCGTGTTTGCGCCGATGCCGAATAAAACCAATCCGATTGCCATAACGGCAGTTAAAAATACGTTCATAAATTTTCTCCTAAAAAAAACTTCTACATTCAAATACTAATTTCGAGCCGAATTAAAACGCAACGATTTTACCCGATTTTTATACAAACGCTCTGTTTCGTCATATAAAATCGATTAACGCGGCAATTTACCGTGTAACTGCCGACAAGATTTGCCATCTCGGAGGGCAATATGAAACATTAGATTTAGTTTGTAAAACGACGAAATGAGCGAAGCAAAAGATATATTTGTCAACACGTCGGAGTTCTTAAACTGTTCGAGGGTAAACTGTTACAAACGGAAACGGCGAAGTTTAATTATTCAAAAACATGAGCGATATTACAAAATCAATAAATTCCGAGATAAAAAATCTTGCCGTTAAAAAGAAGTGGAAGATAAATCTGAACGGCAACAAGGTAAAAGTTGTCCGAAACGGCGAAACAGATTTCACGATTTACCACGACGGATATTTTGTCCAAACGGTCGAAACCGCCGAAGAGGTTTTTTCCTTTACGCTTGCCTTGTTGGAATTGAGTGGTGAATAATCAAAAATCCGCGCTTCGCCGTGCCGAATTTTACGGTAAATATAAAAAGACGAACAACCGAGTTTCTCGATTATTCGCCCTTTTTTTTGAGGAGAGATTGCGAAAAAAGTTAGAAGACAATGCCCGTGCCGAATCTTAAGCCGTCGGCAACTTTTCCGCGTAAATAGTCAACTTGGATTGCTCTAACCGTAATTCTTTCGCTTATTTTGATGTCCAACCCCGCGCCGCCGCCGTAGGTTAAGCCGTATCGTGTTTGATTAAGCGAAGTCGGGCAAGGCGTGCCGAAACCTGAACAATCTCGCAATCTTGTATTGCTTCGGCTGAAACCGATCAAAGCGTGCGCAAAAGGTTTGAAACGAGTGCCTTCGGTTGCGTTATCTTTTACTTGAACGCCGATTAAATAGTTAGTCAAACGCTCTCTAACTACAAAATTACGGCTTCCGACTTTACCTGTTCTATTGTTTGCATGATAGGAAAAATCAGCTTTTGCTCCGACAAAACGCGAGAAATTGTAAGTTCCCGAAGCGGTAAAGCCTGCTTTGAATCTGTCGCGTGTGCTGAACGTGCGGTCAAGTCTTGAAACCGATTGCAAACGACTGTCGCGATCATATAATCTGAAACGAGTTTCGGAAGTAGAATATCCGACAAAAACTTCCGATTTTTTATAATCACCCGCCGCAGTTGTCTGACGCGACTTTCTGACTTCGGGCGATTTTGTCGCACTTCTTGAATTCAGTCCGCTTTCAGCCGGAGAAGTTAATGTCGCTTGCTCGGTTTGAGCAAAAATACCGATTGTTCCAAAAACCGTTAAAGTTATAATTGATAATAATTTTTTCATTGTTTTATTCCCTATTTGTTTATTTAGTTTTGCGTTTGCAAACTATATTTGAAGTTTAAGACAAACAAAAAACTTACACATCGGGCGTAAGATTGAATTTTCATCAGACTTTTGAACCGGTTTATCGATTGCAAAAATCAGACTTTAGACCGATTAAAATAATTTCGTTTCGTGTTATAAACGTTGTATGACTTTCCCCAAAGCATCTGTAAAACTTGAAAAACCACCATTTCTTCGCGGCTTGCGGTGGAAGATAATGATTGCGTTCGTGCTTTTGTTTTTCGGTTTGATTTCCGTTCTGGGAACAATCGGTTCGATAGTTGAATACGCGTATCTCAGAGTCAGTTTTGAAGAATCGGCGGTCAACAGCAATCATTTATTAGTTGATTGGAATTCCATTACGATTGATAACCTTTTGGTGGCGGATCATGAAAATCTGCAAAAAGATTCCGCCGAGTTATTGCCGTGGCTTGATCCGCAAAAACGAAATGCTGATGCCATCGCGCTTTGGCTGAAACGTTACGATGAAAAGTTGAAACTGCGACGCAAAACGGCATTTTCGACAGTTTATATATTCCCTGATGATTTAGACGAAAACGCTGCAACTACGGTTTTACTTGACGATGCGGCTGCCCGAATAATGAAAAAACCTATTTTTCGGTTCGTAATTTTCGATGCAAACAACGAAGTTATCGCTTCGGCGGATTCAAGCAGTTCAAATGCCGAAAACTATGCTGAAGAAAAACTGTTTGCTCAAGAAATGACGGCGGCAGGTGCGGAATCCAAAAAGCAACTCGATAAAAATAATCCGTTTCAACTAAGAGTTGTTTTTCCGATTCGCGACGATAAAAATCAAATAAAAGGTGTTTTGTATTTGAGTGAAACGCTGCCGTTCGGATGGACTGAAGTTTTATTAAACAATATTTATAATGTAACCGACAATTTAGCGGGTAATCTTATTTTCTTTACGATTATGGGATTTGTCTTCGGCTCGCCGTTCGCATCATATTTATCGAAACGCCTGCAAAACATCGCGTTTGCGGCTCAGTCTTGGCGAACGGGAGACTTTTCGGCAAAAACAAACGATAAATCATCGGATGAAGTCGGGATTTTATCGCGTCATTTAAACAAGATGGCGGACGATTTGAGCGAAAATTTTGCGTTGCGGCAATCTATTGCGACGGCAGAAGAACGTAACCGCATCGCCCGCGATTTGCACGATTCGGTCAAACAACAAGTTTTCGGCTTGGCAATGCAAATCAGCACCGCGAGCGCTTTAGTCGAAAAAAATCCCGAATCGGCAAAAAATTACCTGCACGAATCAGAGAATTTAATCAAAGAAATTCAAGCCGAATTGGTTGATATGATTCACGAATTCAGTTTGCCGGTGAAAGAGTCGGACGCTTTTAAGCAAAAGATTGAAAATTTTGTCAGCGATTGGTCGCGACAAAATGTAATTAAAGCTGAGGTTTTGATTGATGAAAATTTGTCTGTTTCAAAAAACTCGGCTCAAACGCTTTATCGAATCACGCAGGAAACTGTGTCAAACATAGCCCGCCACAGCGAAGCCACAACCGTAAAAATTTCGCTCAAAACTGTTGGCAAAACCTTGAAAATGACGATTTCCGATAACGGTTGCGGTTTTGATGTTGATAAAGTAAAACGCGGTTTCGGATTACAAAGTATTCGTGAACGAGCCGAAAATTTGCCGAAAGGTTGGTTGGAAATTGTAAGTGAAATTAACGTCGGCACAACTCTTGAAGTTGGTTGCAACGCAAAAGAATCAATATGAAAACAGAAGAAAATATCACGGTTTTATTGGTTGACGATCATTCGATTGTCCGCAAAGGCGTACGCGGATTTTTGGAAATTCAAGACAATCTCGAAGTTATCGGCGAGGCGGAATCGGGCGAAAAAGCGGTTATTTTGTGCGAAGAATTTGCTCCCGATGTCGTGCTTTTAGACTTGCTGATGTCGGGCATGAACGGCGTTGAAACGACTCGGCAAATAAAACTTGTCAGTCCGCGATCGAACGTGATTATTCTCACCTCGTTTCACGATAACGAATATATTTTGCCCGCGATTCAAGCCGGAGCTTTGTCGTATTTGCTCAAAGATGTCAGTCCGAATGATTTGGTCGCGGCGGTTCGCAAAGCGGCAAACGGCGAGGCAGTTTTGCATCCGCGAATTGCGACGCAGATAATGGCGGAAATGCGTGAGAAAAAAGAGACGAAAATAAACCTTGACGAACTGACAACCCGCGAACACGAAGTTCTCACGCTCATCGCCGAAGGTTTATCAAACAACGAAATCGGCGAACGTCTTTTCATCAGCGAAAAAACCGTTAAATCTCACGTCAGCAACATTTTAAGCAAACTTCATCTGGCTGATAGAACAAAGGTTGCGGTTTATGCGTGGCGAAGCGGAATTGTGAAATAAGTCAAAACTTTTTATCACATCTGCATCAAAGAACCTTTCCCGAACCCAACCGTTTCTCGAAACATTTGCGGAGAAACATCGACGTTTGTCTTGAAAAATCGGCTGAAATAATATTCGTCTTCGTAGCCTAATTCGTAGGCAATTTCTTTGATCGCCTTATTTGTCAGATACAATTCGCGTTTGGCTTCGATGATTATTCGTTCTGAAATAAGTTCCGTCAAAGTTTTGTTGAAATGTGTTTTGGTGATTTTTGCCAATGCTTTTGCTGACATATTCAGCGTTTTTGCATAATCGCTTGGAGAATGTTTAGTCTTAAAATCTTTCTCGATTGCGTCTTTCAAACTTTGCAAAACAAACGGTTCCTTTAAATTTGAAACTGCCGATAATGCTTCGGGTTGCTGTTCCGTTTTTAGTCTGGAAGCCGTAATCAGAAAGATTTTCAGATACGAAACCAGCAATTCATATTGAGCCAACGCGGGATTTTGCATCTCGACTTTCATCTGCTCGATGACCATTTTCAAGGTTTTGGCGGAATCATTATCAATCAACGTTAGCGGCGGCTGATAGATATTGTTGAATAAAACGCCATTGCAAGCCACTTCTTTTTGGTGCATGTGGATACAGTAAAAATCGGGGTGAAACTGAATAACCACGCCGTTTAAGTCCGTTTCGGTTGAAAACATAAACGGCTGATACGGCGAAAAAGCAAACAAACTGCCTGCTTCAAAATCATATTCCGCAAAATCGGCTTTTACTTTTCCGCTGCCTTCCAACACCCAAATCAGCGAATAATAATTATTGCGTTGAATATGATCAAAGGCACAATTTCCTTCAAATGAATAAATCTTAAACGCCAGATTTCCGTTGTTTGGATTGATAAGTGTAAAAGTTGACTGCATATTTTGTTAAATTATAAACGTTATTTTTCCATTAGTTCCTTCAATGCTTTTATTTCCGATTCGAGCTTTGCAATATGTTCGCGTTGCGGAGCAAATAAATCCTTAATTTCTTCTAAAGTATATCGTGGCGTGATATGTTGCGGACAATTCCAATCAAATGCTTCAATGTGAAAAACCAACATTCGTTCGGGGCGGAATTTATATTCATTCAAATCGAGTTTTTCATATAATTTCGGATCGCTTTTAAGTTCAATAATTTCAGCTTTTGCAAGTATTTTTAACCTTGCTTGCACGGCGTAATCAACCATAATCAAAGCGACATTAGTATTATCGGATAAATTGCCGACAGAAATGTATTGTCTGTTTCCCGTAAAATCAATAAATCCCAGCCGGTTTGAATCAAGTATTTTCAGAAAGCCTTTCGGTCCGCCGCGATGCTGTATATACGGAAAATTTCTTGCACCGATTGTTGCCAAATAAAAACTGTCGCGGTTTCTGATAAACTCGGCTTCAATATCGCTCAAACCGTCAACAAATTTTGTTCGTTCAACGCGTTCGTAATTTTCCCGACTGCCGTATTTTTCCTGTAGCAATTTAACGGAATCAGTAAAGGCAATTTCTGCAAAGTTTCTCGCCATAGCTTTATTTTAACTTGCGGTCTTTTTCTTCAATCGCTAAATCGTTGATGCTTGCAAAACGTTTTTGCATATAGCCGTTTTCGTCGAATTCCCAAAGTTCGTTGCCGTAGCTTCTGAACCACTGCCCGTCGGCATCGTGCCATTCATATTCAAACCGCACAGCCATTCTGTTTTCACGAAAACCCCAAAGCTCTTTTTTGAGCTTGTAGTCTAATTCCTTTTCCCATTTTTTAGTTAAGAATTGCTTTACTTCTTCGCGACCGTTAATAAATTCGGTGCGATTTCGCCATTCGGTATCAATAGTGTAAGCCAAACAGACTTTTTCGGGGTCTTTTGTGTTCCAAGCGTCTTCGGCGCTTTGAACTTTTTGCAAAGCAGTTTCTAACGTAAAAGGCGGAATCGGTAATCTTTTGTTTTCCATAGTCTTTATAAATTGCAGAAGCCGGCACGAAGTAATTGCGAAAATTTTTCACGAATACTTCGCACGAGTTTCTGCGTCTCAACTAAGCGGCAAACGCTTTAACTGTCGGAAAATCGATTTCCGTATTTGCCGTATTATTAAAGTAATTGGTCAAAATATTTAGTGCAACATGTCCGACGATCTCACCGATTTCACCTTCCGTTACGCCATTTTTTTTCACCGAATCAACATCTGCGTCATTCACCAAACCTTTTTTGCCGACCAAAGTTTTGGCAAATTTCAAAATCGCATCCGTTTTGGCATTGGTTGAATTTCCGTTTCGGGCAGAATTTAGTGTTTCTGCATCAACTTTCACGAGGTTCGCCCCGATGTATGTGTGGGCGGAAAGGCAATAATCGCAATTATTACTTTCAGCAACCGCCAAAGCAATAAGTTCGCCTGTTTCTGCTCCGAGAGTTCCGCCGCCCAAAGCACCGCTTAAGTTCAAATAACCTTCTAAAACCGCCGATGAATTGCCCATTGTTCGCATCATATTCGGAACCATTCCCAATTTACCGTCAATCGCGGTAAATAATTCTTTCGTTTTGCCTGTTACATTTTCAGGACTTAAAGCTGTTAATCGTGCCATTTTTTTCACTTCCTTGTATTAAATTTGTCTTACTGACAATTAGAAGGTAACTTTTCGGCAAAAAAGTTTGAATGGACGATTAACGCAATGTGATGGACGATTTTTCTCGGCAAAACAGAATTATGATATTAAATTTATTTTTTGCGGGTGATGCCGTCGAATGTTTTATCGTTCATCAAATTACAAACGAATATTTCGTTATGCCCGACAGGTAATTTAAAGATATTTTGCAACGGAATTTCCAATAAATATGCCCAAATGCAGCGGATAACTCCGGCGTGAGTAACGAGCAAAACTTTGTCGAGTTTTTGTTGCCGCAAATCGTCGAGAAACAACATTACTCGCTCAAATAGTTCAAGTAAATTTTCGCCGTTCGGTGTTTTTTCGCCGACAAAATCATTCATCCAAACGTCAAGTTTTGCTTGCTCGATGTCGTTCCATTTTTTGCCTTCCCAATCGCCGAAATTCATTTCCATCAAAGCGTTTTCAAAGATTATGTTGTCGTAATTTAAAGCGTTTGATAAATCGCGGCAACGCTCCAACGGACTGCAAAAAACCGCGTCAAATCCATCAAGCAAATCATTTTTATATTGTGCAACTTCTGCGGTAAAAGTGTCGGCTAACGGCACATTTGATTGTCCGTAGCAAGTGTTTTTGACCGCAACTTGTGTGTGTCTGATTACAAAAATTTCCATAAAGCCGCAAAAGTTAAAAGGCAAACGCATTCTGCCATTTGCTCGACCGCACCCAAACAATCGCCCGTGTAACCATCAATCCAACGGTTAAAATATCGGTTGGTAAAAAAATAAAGCATCGACAAAGGAATTATCACGATTGAAAATTTCCAACTAAAAAAACAGAGCATAATCAACGGAAGCAAGCCGAAAGAATAAGCTCCGATAATTTCGACAAATGTATGTGCTTTGGCGATTGGTTTAGATTTACTGCTTGCATCTTCTCTCGAATAATTTGAGGTAAAAACGATGTTGATAGCGGTTAATCTCGACAACGAATGATAAGCGATAAACATCAGCAAAATCAGGAGATAACCGAGATTTCCAAACTTCAAAACAAGACTGTTTAAGGCAAAAAACTTGATTGCAAACAGAAAAATCAACGCGATTGCACCAAACGCACCAACGCGGCTGTCCTTCATTATTTCCAGAATTTTTTCCTTCGTCCAACCGCCGCCGAAACCGTCAAACATATCCGCTAAACCGTCTTCGTGGAACGCACCTGTAAGCAAAACGCCCGCCGCCATTGAAAGAATGATCGCGATATTTGCATCAAAAATAAGTGAACTTAACCAATATACGCCAAACGAAATTCCGCCGACAATCCAGCCGATAAGCGGAAAATATCGCGTTGCTTTATTGAGATCATCGGGCGAATAATCGTCGATTTTCGGACACGGAATTCCGGTATAAAACATCAATGCCGTAAAAAATATCTTTAATTCTCGTGAAATCATTTTTTGATAATTACGGGCGGTTCTTTGTGCGTATTCCAATTTTCGAGCGATAACATCGGCATATTGTCGTAGTTTGTCGCGGGTTTTCCGATGCAAAAATATCCCATCGGAAACCAATTTTCCGGTAATTCGAGCGTTTTTGATAACTCCGCAAAATCCAAAATACTGACCCAACCCATCGCCAGATTACATTGCGTCAGATAGAGCCACAGCGTATGAATCGCACAAGTTGTGCTGGCTAATAACATTTCTTTCGGCTGCGTTAATGTGCCGATAGTAAACCCGTCCAAGACCGAAAAATCGCAACAAATCACGATGCCGATTGGTGCTTCTAAAATACCTTCGAGTTTTAATTGATTGTAAACCGCCTCTTTTTCGGAAG
>JANPBM010000042.1:0-43272 GCA_031430435.1 Acidobacteriota bacterium | reverse complement strand
GAAAAACTCCAATGCAAATAATCTGTGCGGCAATGAGAAAACTGCTGCATATTGCTTTTGGTGTCTTAAAACACAATATGCCGTTTAACCCGAATTTGGCTTTTTTAGGTTGACTTTCAAGACAGTATCTAAAGTTTATTGAACTTCTTAAACAAAAGCAGGAAACGCTTTCACAAATGCTTCCTGCTTACTTCTTAAACTCCTTCAAACTTAGAAATCTAAGCGAATACCGAGTTGGAATTCGCGGTTATAACTTGAATTTGTAGTGAACGACGGCGAACTCGAAAGAAAGAGTCGCGACGTTCCGAAGTTGGCTGCATTCGCGGAAAATCTTGCCGGAAGCTGAACCGGAGCTGTCGGAGCAGTTGCCGCACTGTAGCCGTAAAGTGTATTGTTTACAGCCTGAACGTTCGCCCGATTGAAAAGGTTGAAACCTTCGCCGAATATCGTTACTTTCGTGCGTTCGCCGAACTTGATTGCCCGTCCGACCCGCAAATCAACCTGATAAGTTGCCGGAGTCGAATACCGGTTTCTGACAGTTCCGGCGGCTCTGTCGTTTAAAGTAAGCCCGTCGCCGTTCGCATCGCCCGAAACTACTGCGGAATAAGCAAATCCCGATTGTGCGGTAAAAATTCCGGTAATCAAATAATCGCTCAATAAAGCGCGAATTATTTTATTTTCGCTGTATTTGAAAGTTCCGGTTTCGTAAACGGGACTGAACACAAAGCGGTGTTTCAAATCTAAATCCGAACGTCCGTCTTCGCCCGATAAATCAAACTGATTTTCCGCAATTTTCGCATCGTCTCCGCCGCCCGGCACAACCGAAGTTTGATCGGGTTTGTTGTCTTTTGCTTTTGAATATGTGTAATTCGTGTTGAATTGAAAATTCTTTGAAAAACGATGACTCAATTCAAAAGTTAAACCTTGGTAAAACGATTTCGCCGTGCTTTCAAACAAACTGATTCGTTGAAAAGTCGGGTTTGGTCGCGGATTTGAAAAACGTAAAACCGTTGTGGTGCCTCCGGTCGCGACTGTTCCGTTATAAATCGGAACGACGGTCGAAACAGGCGCGGAAAGATTTGCGTTGCGTGTGCGAGTCAAATCTTTTCCACGGAAAAGCGTGTATTGAACTTTGAATATGGTATTCGCAAAAATCTCGCGTTCAAACTGCAAACGCGCTTGCTGCGTAAACGGTTGCCGGTACTTTTTATCAAACAAATAAATGTTTATAGGCGCAAGTGTGGTAGTCGTCGGAACACTCGTAAACGGATTCGGATAGGTCGGACACAGAGTCGGTGTTTGCAAACAGTTAATATCCAAAGCCACAACTTGAATTCCGTTTTGCGAATGTGCGGTTCCCGTCAGAATTGCCGGCGTTCTCGCGTAAAAGAGACCGAAGCCGCCGCGAAGAACAGTTTTATCATTAAACGCATAGCTGACACCGATTCGAGGAGCGATGTTATTTTTATCTTTCGGCTGAAAACCCGTATCAAAACCTGCCGCAACTAATCCTGCGTTCGGGTTTGAAATCGGCGGTTTCGCAATTTTTTGATAATCGTAACGAAGTCCGAGATTAAACGTTAATTTCTGAGAAGCACGCCAATCATCCTGCACGAAAAAGCCGTATTCGTCGTTATTCGGCTTGGTTGTTCCGCCTGTTGTTCCGGCTCCGGCAAAACTTTGTCGGTAACGCGAAGGTATTCCGGCAACCAGTCCGGCGTAACTTGCAAACGTATAAGAACCGCTGAAAAGTCCGGGAAAGAAGTTAAAAACTCTGTCAAACAAAAAATCGACTCCATATTTAACGGCGTGATTTCCTCGCAAATACGTTTGGTTATTGATAATCTGATAACGATTGATTGTGGTTTCACGCGGACTGAAATTGTTTTGTCCGAAGTTGAAAACTCCGTCAATGATGTTGCCCGCACTTGCCGTAACCGAAACTTCGGGAATGCTTGAATTAGCCTTGCCCGGCTGACGGTCGCGTAAATAACTGAAACGAAATTCGTTGATAAAATTCGGCGTAATGGTTGATGTCCAGCTTGAAATCAGCGAAGACGTTTTCACGATTGCGTTTCCGGTATGTTCGAGAGCCGAAAGTTGTCCCGAATTTTCGAGGTTCGTTCCCGTAAAATTCTGTTGATTAAAGCGAAACCAGATTTGGTTGCGGTCATTCAAATTAAAATCAACCTTGCCCAAATAAGTATCTTGTTGACGGTTGACTTTGTATGCCGCAAGTTTCGGAGCAAGAATTGCCTGAGCCGCCGCCGGAGCAAAAGGAAGCGAATTCAAAATCACGGGATTCGGCAAGTTTGAACGCTGACCTTCGTAAGCCGCAAAGAAAAATGCTTTATCTTTCCTGATCGGACCGCCGAATGTTCCGCCGAATTGATTGATTTGTCCGTTCGGGCGAGTGCGGTTCGTGGCAACTAAAGTCGGATTCCGCGCGTTAAGCTGTTCGTCGCGGTAGTATTCAAAAGCATTTCCCGTAAAACGATTCGTGCCTGATTTGGTGACGACGTTGATAACCGCACCTGCCGCACGACCGAATTCAGCCGAGAAACCGTTCTGGTTTACTTGAAATTCTTTGACCGTATCAATCGAAAATTGTGACGGAGCGCGACCCGAACCTGTTCTGCCCGATGATTGACCGAAAAATGTATTGTCGTTGCTCGCTCCGTCAACCTGCAAACTGTTGAGCGTTCCTTTTTGTCCGCCGACCGATAAATCGCCTTGTCGTGAAGGATCGCGCACAATTCCCGGTGTCAGCGTAACGAAGTCTAAAAAATTACGTCCGTTGGTCGGTAAATTGGAAATTCTTTTTTCGTTGACGGTCGAAGAAAGCGAACTGCGAGTTGTTTCAATCGTCTCGCCGTTTGATTCGACATCAACGGTTACGCTTGTTCCGCTCACGCTCAAAATAACATCGACAACGGCTTTTCCGCCGACCGTAACCGTCACGTTTTTATATTCCGAAGGCTGAAAACCTTGCGTTGCTTTCGCCGTAACTTTATATTTGCCCGGCGATAAAAACGGTAAAACAAAAATGCCTTCGCTGTTGGAAGTCGCCGTTTTAGAAAATCCCGTGTCTTGATTAGTCGCGGTTACGCCGACGTTCGGGACAACTGCGCCGTTCGGATCGGTTATGCGACCTTCGATGTTTCCTGTTGTCGATTGCGATTGGGCAAAAATGCTTGCCGCGCAAAACAACAAGCAGATTAAAGTAATTGATAGTTTTTTCATCTTAAATCCTTGTGTTAATTATTTGTAATAAATTTAATGCTCGTAATGTTTGAAAGCCGCCGCTCGATAAGAGTTCGGCTTAGAGTTCAACCAACAAATATATAACAAGTTTGTGATTTAGGCAAAATATAAGGTGTGAACGGAAAGTTACGAAACGGGGTTTCAGCTTTGCGGTTGCTCGCCTTGCACCCAAACTTCGCCGCCGACATAGAATTCTTTTTTCCAAATCGGGACGGTGCGTTTCAGTTCGGTTATTAAAAGTTCGCAGGCTTCAAAAGCAGGTTTGCGATGCGGCGCGGAAACCGAAATGACAACCGAAGTTTCGCCGATTTCCATTCGTCCGAGGCGGTGAACGATTCCGATTGCCGAGATTTCAAAACGTTCGCGCACGGACGCAACGAGCTTTTTCATTTCTTTCAAAGCCATTGATTCGTAGGCTTCGTATTCCAAATAAAGCGTTTCTCTGCCTTTTGTCCATTGGCGAACATAACCGTCAAGCGTAACGGTCGCGCCGCATTCGGGCAAAACGATTCGGCGGGCGATTTCGCCGACATTTAACGGTTTGGTCGTAAGTTCGCAAAAATCTTGTCGTTTTTCGGTTTCTTTCACTCTGTCTCGATGTCGCGCCGTCTCAGCGTCTTGTTATCCGCCCGAAACTGCGGTAAAGACAGCGAGTTCATCGCCGTGATTGATTATTTCGTCGCCGTTTGCGTAAGTTTGATTGACGGCAAAAAGTAATTTATTTTCGCTCAACTTCGGATATTGTTCGACAATCTTTGCAAACGCAACATTCGCCGCCGTTGATTCGGCAAACAACATTTCAACCTCACGTTTACCGGCAATTTCCGCCGTTTGCCCGAAAAATAAAACGGTAACTTTCATCATAAAAAACTGCCTTTACTGCCTTTCGTTATTCTTCGCGCAAAGCTCGTTTCAAAATTTTCCCCGTACTGCCAAGCGGTAATTCGGTTCTGAACTCAACAAATCGCGGATATTTATTCGCGGCGATTTGAGTTTTGCACCACGCCACAATTTCGCTTTCGGTTATATTTTCAAACCCCCGATTTTTAACGATAATCGCTTTTACTTCTTCGCCCAAACGTTCGTCGGGAACGCCGATTACGGCAACCAACGAAACGGCTTCGTGCGTAATAATAACTTCTTCAAGCTCACGCGGATAGACGTTGTAGGCACCGCGCAGAATCATATCTTTTGTGCGGTCAACAATTTGCAGATAACCGTTTTCGTCCATAATTCCGATGTCGCCGCTGTGAAACCAACCGTTTTTCATCGCTTCGGCGGTTGCTTCGTCGCGTTTATAATAACCTTTCATTACGTTGTGTCCGCGAATAATAACTTCGCCGCGTTCGCCGCGTTTTACTTCGTTATCGTTTTCGTCAACGCATTTTACATCAACGCCCATCAATGATTGTCCGACTTTTCCCGCTGTCGAAGGCAGTTGAACGTGATTAAATGTCGCCAGCGGAGAAGTTTCGCTCAGTCCGTAGCCTTCAAAAATACGCGTTTGGAATACTTTTTCAAACGAATTCATAACTTCGACCGGCATCGGCGCGCCGCCGGAAGTACAGACTTCCAAGTTTTCCGCGAAAGGTTTTGCATCCAAATTATTTTCTTCGATGTGTTTTAGAATTGCCCAATACATTGTCGGCACACCAACCCAAAAATTGATTTTTTCTTTGAGAAAAGTATCGAGCGTGGTTTGCGGATCGAACCTCGGAAGCAACACGATGCGGCTTCCCATATAAAGATTGGTGGACATTTGGCACGTCTGTCCGGTCGTGTGAAACAACGGCAAGGTAATCAGGCAAGTTTTTTGCTCAAACGTTTTTTGCGCGTTAAAGTGTAAATCACGCATTATGACGCAGTTCAAAAACAGATTCAAGTGCATCAATTCCGCGCCTTTCGGTGTTCCGGTTGTGCCGGAAGTATAAAGAATCGCGGCTGTATCATCGGGTTTGGTCGGATAAGTTTCGTAAGTTTCGCTTTGTTCCGCGCAAATTTCCGTCAAGGTTTTATGTTCTGCGAACGGACTTTTTCCAAACATATCCGTCGTCATTACAATTAAATGTTCGCACGTTTCAACTTCATCAAAACCTTCTTTCACCGTCTTCGCCAACGGTAATTCGGCTGTTCCTTCAAAAACAAAAACCGCTTTCGCGTCGGAATCTTTCAAAAAATACGCAACTTCACGCGGTCGCGCCAAAACATTGAGCGGCACAACGGTCGCACCGGCTTTTAATATGCCGTAATAAGCAATCGGAAAATAAGGCACGTTCAAACAAGCCAACGCAACTTTATCGCCGTAACCGATTTTCATTTCGTTCAAAGCATTTGCCACACGATTACAAATCGCGTTCAGTTGCAAATAACTATAGCGTTTATCGCCAAAAACGATTGCCTCGCGGTCGGGACTAAGCCAAGCGTGTTGCTCAATAAAAGACGATAAATTCAGGGTTGTCGCGTTATGCTGCATAAATATTTAGATTAGTTGATAGAAACTCGCATTGATTTAGTCTAAAATACTTGAAAGGCTGATAAAAAAAGCAACTAATATCAATGAAAAAACCGGAAAAAGAACTCGCATTTTTGCACGATTTATACGTTACGGAAAACTGGACAGACCGTTTCACCAAAATATTTGATGATAAATTCAAACCGGATTCAGAAGAAAAAATCTTGTACGTGAATGCCGGAACAGGTACGCACACGCTCGCATTACGAGATTTATTCGACGATAAAACCGAGATTACCGGGTTTTGCGAAACCGGTGAATTACAAAAAATTGCACAGGCAAAAGCTGATGTAATTAAAGCAAGCGTTGATTTTACAACCGTTTCGCCGTACGAAGATTTTGATTTGGTCATCGCCGATGCAAGTTTTGTGCGTCCCGTAAACCTTGGCGAATTTATTGCCGACATTACAAATTTTTCAAATAATCAAGTCTCGTTCTTTTTGCCGACGGCGGGAAGTTTCGGCGAGTTTTTCTCGATTTTGTGGGAAACACTTTTTAATCTCGATTTAACCGAAAAAAGTGCGGAAATCGAACGCTTGATTTCAGAGTTGCCGACCGTTTCCAACCTCGAAGAAATGGCGAAAAAGACAGGTTTGGTAAAAGTTGAAAGTTCGACCAATTTTGAAACTTTCGATTTCAAAGACGGCAAAGAGTTTATCGAATCGCCGTTTGTCGCCAACTTTTTGTTACCGAATTGGTTAGGCTTTTTGACTGATAAAGAAGCCGCCAAAGTTACCAAAAATTTCGCCAAAACAGTTGCGGCAAACCAAGGCGACATCAGGTTCACAATCACTTTGAAAGCGACTTTGGTGAAAGGCGAGCGATAACCGTAAAGGGAAAGCTCGATTTTAGTATTCGAGAAATAAATAACGAGCTTTACTTTTTATCTTAAGCCTGTTTTTCAGCCACCCGACGTTGCATTTCTTCCATCAATGCTTCATCGCTCATTTGATTGATTTGCGGTGCCGGAATGCTTTTAATTTGTTTTTGTTCGGCTTCCATCCGTTCCTCGTCTTCGGCTTCTTTCATTCCGTCTTTGAATGCTTTACGGGTTTGTCCGAGTGATTTTGCGAGTTGCGGAAGTTTAGTTGCTCCGAAAAGCAAAAACAAAGCCGCAACGATCAATAACATTTCTGTTGTTCCTAAACCTAACATAAAATTACCTCATTTCTGACACCGGTTTCAGCCGGAAAGTCTGACTTTTATAATACAGATATTTTCTCCAAGTTTCATCTTATAACGATTTAAATTTTTCCATCACCTCAACCAACGCCGCCGAAATTCCTTTTTCGCTGACCGAATGTCCCGCATCGGCAACAATAATCAATTCAGATTCGGGAAACGCTTTGTGCAAATCCCACGCGCTTGTCATCGGACAAACCACGTCGTAACGACCTTGCACGATTGCGGTCGGAATATGCCGAATTTTATCGACATTTTCGAGCAAATAGTTCTCGCTCTCAAAAAAGGAATTGTTCATAAAATAATGTGATTCGATTCTGGCAAGCGAAAGTGCCTCGTGTTCGCCTTCCCAATGATTCATTAAATCGTTGTCGGGAAAGAGTTTAGACGTTGAACCTTCCCAAACGCTCCACGCTCTGGCGGCGGAAAGTCGAGTTTTTTCGTCGTCGGAAGTTAAGCGTTTATGATACGCAGTCATAAAATCGCCGCGTTCTTCGACCGGAATTTCATCGCGGTAACGTTCCCAAAAATCAGGGAAAATTTCGCTCGCCCCGTATTGATAAAACCATTTTAACTCTTGCGGACGAGTCAAGAAAATTCCGCGTAACGCCAAACCTCTGCACCGATTCGGATGTGTTTCCGCGTACGCAAGTGCAAGCGTGCTGCCCCACGAACCGCCGAAAACGAACCATTTTTCAATCCCGAATTTTTCACGCAAGGCTTCAATATCCGCGATCAAATCCCAAGTCGTATTTTCGCGTAAATCTGCGTGCGGCGTTGATTGCCCCGAACCGCGTTGGTCAAACAAAATAATGTGATAAAAAGCAGGGTCGAAATATTGCCGATAAAGCGGAACCAATCCGCCGCCCGGACCGCCATGCAGAAAAACGACCGGAATTCCGTCGGGATTTCCGCAACGTTCGTAATAAATTGTGTGAATTTCCGAAACTTTCAACATTCCCGTTTCAAACGGCTCGATTGCAGGATATAGACTTTTCATATTGCGAATCATACTAATCGGCAAGTAAAAAGTAAAAAGTAAAAAGGCAAAAAGTGCGGAAACTTTGCAACTTTTTTTACATTGTTTTCGTCTTAATCAGCAAAGTCCAAGTTGTTAAATTTAGTAATTGAGGTGATAAGCAATGAAAGCAAAAGAAAAACCGCAAAATGTTGAACCAATCGTTGAAACGCCGGACAAAAAAGATGAAACAACAATTCAGGCAGCAAAAATTACTGCCGGACAAACCGTTATTGTTGCCGTCATCGGTGCGTTGGCTTTATTCGGAAACTCATATATTAGCAAACCTTCGCCAAATATCGAAGAAACTAAGGTAACAATCGAATATGCTGAGATCAATCAAAAAAAAATCATTGATACTTTTGATAAACAAATTCAAGTTGCTGAAAAGAGAAAGGCTGAAATCAATGATGAAGATGTAAAAAATAAGTTAGATGATTTTATCCAACAAACTAAAGATAATAAGGTTCAGTTCAAGGAAAAAAGCATTGAAGGAATTGAATACCTTAAAACTAAAGAATTAATAAAAGCAGAAGGAAAAAGAGAAGATGCAAACAAAATATCTTTTGAGCAAAATCAGCTAGTTTACGATACAAATTATAGGATTGAATCATTTGACAACGAAGAGCCTATAAGAAGAATTTCTGGTGAAACAAACGAAGAATCACCTGTGAGAAAAAGCATCGTAAAAACACAAAGTGCTGAAATCAGACGAAGGGAAATGCAATACCCAATTCCTTCTATTGCAGATTCTCGAGAAATTGAACGTGGTATAGTAGAACGGATACCTTCTATTAAAAATACTCTGTGTACACGAGATATTAAAGATGAACCAGTATACGAAACAAAACGGTCTATGCAAGATGATTCTAAAATTAGAACAGTAATCGACTCTGAACGAAGGACTATTGAAAAACGCAGTATTGATAAATAAACGGATAAACTTCTCGAACTCCATCGCGTCTAAGCAAGTAAGTTGCTTGTATTTCCGTTGTTCAAAGAATTAAATTTTTTCTGCGTGAAAAAAAAGTGTTGACAATCAAATATCAAACAACTAAGATGGATTTAACACGAAAGGAGGTGGTCCAAAATATGACAGTTAAAACCAGTGAGGTGGCTGAAGCCTAGCCTTTATAAAACCAATAAGGAATTGTGAAGGTCGCTTTAGGCTAATCCAAACAGTTCACCGAAAGCCGCTTGAATCACGCGATTCAGACGGCTTTTTTATTTTGACAATTTAACGGAAAACCCACAGACGTAACTCGCAAACCTTTTTTGCGTAACACTTTACAAATAATTTTTTCTGCAAAAAAACGTGAAAAAGTTCGACTATTTTCAGATCTTCGCCGTCTTAATTTGTGAGCGATAAAAAACGCTCTGATATTTTAAGTTAAATTGGAGAAAGAAAATGAAAACAAATTTTTTGAAATTATTCGCAGTTTTTACGGTATTATTTTCGGTGACGATTTTGACTGATTCGACCTTTGCTCAGACACGCCGCGCAAGGGGCAAAGTTTATACGAAAACCGAAGCCGACCGACTTATCGATCGGGTTGAAACACGGGTTGATTCGTTCGTCAAACAATACGACAAATCGCTGGATAACAGCAGTTTGAACGGTTCAAACAAAGAAGATTGGTTGAACAAACGCGCCAAAAATTTAGAAAACGCGACCGATGAACTTCGCCGCGATTTCGACAAACGCGATGCTTGGATTGAAAATAAAGACGAAGTTCGCAGCTGTTTGAACATCGCCGCGGATATTAACCGAAATATTAAAAATAAACGCTACGGTTCCGGGACGGAAAATAATTGGAGAGCCGTTGTTTTTGAACTGAACACTTTGGCGAAACTTTACAATTTGCCGCAAGTCGGCGCGCGAGCTTACTAATTTCAAGTTCCGAATTCTAAAACCGATTCGAGTAGAATCTTGAATCTGAAATTCAGTCCGGCGAGGCATCTTTTTATTGAGATGCCTTTATTTTTTTGTGTTAAAATGTCTGAGGGAAAGTAAAAATATGATTGAAGCCGGAACAATGTTGCAAAATCGTTATCGCATTGAACGAAAAGTCGGGCAAGGCGGAATGGGAGCTGTTTATTTCGCCACAGACGAACGTTTTGGGAGCAAAGTTGCCATCAAAGAGACATTTTTCAGCGATGAAAAATTTGGCAAAGCCTTTGAACGCGAAGCTCGTTTGCTCAACAATTTGAAACATCCGGCGTTGCCGCACGTCAGCGATCATTTTGCGGACGACAACGGACAATTTCTCGTGATGGAATATATTGACGGCGAAGATTTGACCGAAATTTTGGATAAACGCGGCAGTGCATTTCTTTCGACCGATGTTTTGAATTGGGCTGACCAACTGCTCGACGCACTCGATTATCTGCACGATCAAGGCATTATTCACCGCGACATCAAACCGCAAAACCTCAAAATAAATGCTCGCGGACAGATTATTTTACTCGATTTCGGGCTGGCAAAAGGCAGTCCGACCGACGCTCAGAGTATGACTGCGACCAAAAGTGTTTTCGGATATTCTCGAAATTATGCTTCGCTTGAGCAAATTCAAGGCACGGGAACAGATCCGCGAAGTGATTTATATGCTTTAGCCGCAACACTTTACCATCTTTTGACCGGTGTTCCGCCCGAAGATGCGCTGACGCGGGCGATGGATATTTTGAACAATAAACCCGATCCGCTGAAACCTCCGCACCGCATTCATGCCCAAGTTTCGGAAAATCTTTCCGCCGTTTTGTTGCGGACAATGGATTTGAACGCAAGTCAACGTCCGCATTCGGCAAATGAAATGCGCGAAATGTTGAAAGGCAACAATTTTGCAAATAACAGCGTTCAAAATATCGTCGCCGAACAACCGAATGTAACCGGTTTTTATACGCAAAATACTCAAATTAAACAAGATACAGCGGCGATAAAAGCTGAGACGAAGAACGAAACAGCGGTCAAAACAAGAATCGCGGAAAAGTCGCCGAACATTCAAATTCCGATTCCGAATCAAACTAAATCGCCGGTTTTCGGCAAACAAACACAACCGAAACGAAGCGGACTTTTCGCGGGTTTAGCGGTTGCGGGTTTATTTTTAATCAGCGGAGCAGGTGCGGCAACATATTTTGTAAAACCCGAACTTTTCGGCTCAAAACCAAACGCCGATGTTGTCAACACAGGTATTTCAAACACAACTTCGAATACTGTAAATTCTGTCATCAATGAGTCGAAAACTACTGCAAGCGCCGAAAATACACTCATTGCGGAACCCGCGAATACGAGCATCGAAACAAAATCAAGTGTCGAAACCACCGTGAAAGTTCCGGGTAAAGCAGAGACGAAAAACAACGAAACTCCAAAGGTCGAGCAACCGAAAATCGTGTCCGTCGAGCCTAAAAAAGCACCGACCAAAAGTGCGGGCGAAGTTGCCGTTGACACAGGCGACACAAAAATTTATAAAGACGGCAGAATCGAAACCGATGATGTAACAATTGCCCCGAACGGCAAAATAACCGTGAAAGACACGCCCGAAAAGTCGTTGCAGATTCGCCGCCCGCCGCCGACACAGGAAGAAATACAAAATATGTCGCCTCAGCAACGCCGACAAACAAAGCAGGTTTTTAATCGACTTCCACCCGGCGAAAAAGAAAAAATCAGGCAGGAAGCCGAACAACGAAAAGGGCAAGTGAACAGTATGCCGCGTCCGGATTACCCGACAAAACCTTGAGCTGTATAGAAATACAACATTGATTCAGGGAAAATTCACTTGATTGTTTCGCCGATTACACGCTAAAAAGATGCGTGACAATTCATAAAAAATGACTGCATGAACAAAAATTCCAAATATCGTATTGAACCGATAAATCTTGACGAAATAACGACTTACGATCTTGCCTCGCGTCCGAGCAAAGTTACCGTCAAAGATTTTGCCGTACCGATTTCCGCCGCCGATACGCTAAAAAACTTTCTCGATAAATTGCCGAATATCTTGGCTGTCAACTCGATCCGCGAAATTGCAAAACAAATCAGACGGGCGAAAAATCTGAATAAACCGATTATTTTCGGCATCGGCGGACACGTTGTCAAAACCGGACTTGCCCCGATTTTAATCGATTTGATGAATCGCGGTTTTCTGACGGCAATCGCCGGAAACGGGTCGGTTTTGGTTCACGATACAGAGATTGCACTGGTCGGATTTACGAGCGAAGACGTTGACGCGACACTCGGACAAGGCGATTTCGGGGCGGCGAAAGAGACGGGCGAAATTTTGAATGAAGCCGCCAAAAACGGTCAAAAATATAACATCGGTTTGGGCGAAGCGATGGGCAGAGAAGTTACGAAATTACAGCCGCAGTTCGCCGATAAATCGTTGCTTTGTTCGACTTACGCCAATAAAATTCCGTTTGCCGCACATCTCACAATCGGTGCGGACATCGGACATTTTCACGCTTCGGCTTCAGGGTCGGCACTCGGCGAAACTTCGCACACGGACTTCAAATTATTTTGTTCGTTGGTCAAAGAAATGAACGGTGGCGGAGTTTATTTGAATTTGGGTTCAGCCGTTACGATGCCCGAAATTTTCCTCAAAGCTGTTACGGTTGTCCGAAATTTAGGACACGAATTGCAAGATTTTACGACCGCAAATTTCGATTTTATTCAACAATATCGTCCGAATACAAACGTTGTTCGTCGTCCGACCGCAAACGGCGCAGGTCGCGGATTTTCTGTTACGGGGCATCATGAATTACTGATTCCGTTACTTGCCGCACAAATTATCTGCGGTGAATAGTTTGAAATTTGCATCAAAGTTTTATGAAGAATTTACTTTTAATCGCAATAGTTTTCGCGGCGTTTTTGATGACCGGTGATACGATGTCTGCCCAAACTGACACGGATAAATCTGTCATTGCCGAAGCCGAACGTATTTCGGGCGACGCGTTTCCGAAAAAGAAAAAAACTCCGAAAGGCGCATTGGTTTACGGTGCGGGTAAACCGTCGAAAGATGTTTTGAAGGCGATTGATAAAGGTTTGAAAAATTTGTTTGAAGTCGCAAAAAAGAATGGTTATTCGATGAAATTAAACTATTCCGACTATGTTATTTTTATCGCCAATGCCGATCGCGACAAAGATTCCGCCGGTAGTTATTCGCCCGATATTGCCGTCAACGCAGGGCAATACAAAGATTCGGTTTACGACAAAGGCGGTTTCATTTACGCCGCCGGAATGGTTGTCGCGTATCAACCGTGCGCGTTTTTAATCGGTGAACACACCAAAGATTTTAACCGCATTTCCGATGTTGTCCGCTATGAAGGCGAACATCTCGTGCTTTATCATAACGACCGCAAACGCTTTAATGAAACTGCCGATCACAGCAAAGGCGGCGGTCATCCGATTTTACAATAAAACTCATTACCGAAATCCACTGAAACTTTCCGTGCTTGACTATGGCATCTGAGTTTTCGGTCGATCAAAAATAAATTTAATTTCAATATTGACTTTAGTTTTTTCTTGTCGTAATCTGTTTCTTAATGAAAATCAATTTCAATTTCAATAAGAAAAATATGAGTTCAAATAAAAATCACACACCCGAAGACCAAACTGATGTCGGCGTTTGGCATTGCAACCGCTGTGAAAAATATCATATAAAAGCGGGAAGTGTTTTGCTGACATTTGACCATGCCGAATTTAGTGATTTTGTCGCAACTGCCAACGATTCTTTGTATGGAAAAGCTATAAATAACGAATATCCGCAACTTGCGAGTTTTCTTGAGAATCAAAAACATGAGTGTTGAAAACGAAAATGCCCGAATTTATCTGACCGCTTGCGGTTGCGTTCGTATTGAAACAAAACATTTTCGATCGACAATGACGATCGAGAAGTTTCGCGAACTTGCGAAAAGTTTAGAAAAAAGCAAACAAAAATCTGTAATCAAGAAAAGTTTAGAAAAAAGATTTTCGATGAAAAACAATGTCCGCTCACGCGAGGTCAGCGGGTTTGTCAGCGGAAAAAGATTTTAATAAAAAAAAGAACTCCAAATTTATATGAAAAACTTAGCAATACTATTTACATTTTGTCTTTTGGCGGTTAGCGTCAATGCCCAAAATACTAACATCAGCGGAAAAATTATTGATTCAAACAATTCGGCAATAACCTCTGCAACTGTGCAAGTTATTGAAACTAAACAGATTGCGGTAACAGACGGCAAAGGCGAATTCAGTTTTAGTTTGCCTGACGGAATTTACAAAGTTTCGGTTACGGCAAAAGGTTTTGCGACTCAAACAAAAACCATTGAATCCGGCAAACCGACAGAAATTACTTTGCAACCTGCAAAAATCGCCGAAGTTGTTTCAATTGCTTCAAATTATCTGGTCGGTTCGTCCGAATCGCTTGAGCAAACTGCCGGTTCGTTGCAAATTATTGACAAAATAGAGCTTGAGAACTCTCGCGTTTATAATTTCAGCGAGGCTTTGCGAAAAGTTTCCGGTGTCAATGTCCGTGACGAAGAAGGCTTCGGGTTGCGTCCGAATATCGGGATTCGCGGTGTCAATCCGACTCGTTCGTCGCGAGTTTTGTTGCTCGAAGACGGCTTGCCGCTTTCTTACGCGCCTTATGGCGACAACGCTTCATATTATCATCCGCCGATCGAGCGTTTTGAATCTATCGAAGTTCTAAAAGGTTCAGGACAAATAAGTTACGGTCCGACAACGGTTGCCGGAGTTGTTAATTACATCACGCCGAATCCGCCGGAAAAAACGTCTCTGTCGCTCAAACTTATTGGCGGAAATCGTGATTTCTTCAATAGCAACGCACAATTTGGCGGAACTTTCGGCAAAACCGGAGTTATCTTAAATTTTAATCGCCGACAAGGTGAAGGTTCGAGAGAAAATGTTCGTCTTGGTTTGTCCGATTTTAGCTCGAAAGTCGTCAGAACTATCAACGACAGGAATATTTTGACCGGAAAATTCAGCTATTTGAAAGAAGATTCGCAAGTAACATATTCCGGTGCGACCGAAGCCGAATACGCAGCAAACCCTCGTGGAAATCCATTTATCAACGATAGATTCAATGCTTATCGAGCGGGATTTTCTTTGCAACACACGGCGGTTTTGAGTTCAAAAACGAGTCTTACGACCAACGGTTATTACAATTTTTTCTCGCGTGATTGGTGGCGACAATCGTCGAATTCATCGCAACGCCCGAATCGACTTGGCGGAATTTGTCGCGGATTGATTGACCTCAATACGACTTGCGGAAACGAAGGCAGATTGCGAGATTACAAAACTTTTGGAATTGAACCGCGATTTAATGCAAATTTTGACCTCGGACAAGTGCGAAATAACTTTAATGTCGGATTTCGTTTTCACGGCGAAAGACAATTCAGAGTTCAGAAAAACGGAACAACTCCGACTGCCCGCACCGGCGTAATTGTCGAAGATAATCGCCGTGAAACCAATGCTCTTTCAGGCTTTTTGCAAAATAAATTTATCCGGAAAAACGTTGCGATTACAGCCGGTGTCAGAGTCGAGAAAATTGACAACAAAAGAACGAACAGACTTGTCAATGCTTCGGGCAAGGCTGATATTACCGAAGTGATTCCGGGTTTTGGAATATCTTTCAACGCATTCAAAAATTCCACATTTTTCGCCGGAGTTCATCGCGGATTTTCTCCGCCGCGAAACGAAGATTTGATTAGTAACACGGGTGGCGTGGTCGAACTTGATGCAGAAAAAAGTTGGAATTACGAGGTTGGTTTCAGAACCCGTCCGACCGGCGGAATCGCTCTGGAATCAACATTTTTCCGCAATAATTACGAAAATCAAATTGTTCCGGCGAGCATCGCGGGCGGAATCGGCGCGGTTTTCACAAATGGCGGAAAAACTCTGCATCAAGGCGTAGAACTTAACGTACGTTTTGATTCGTCGAATATTTTCAAAACAGGCTACAACATATATTTTCAAACTGCTTATACGAATCTTTTTGACGCAAAATTTGCCGGCACTCGATTGAGTTCGGTTTCAGGTTTTACGACCATTTCGGTCAGCGGAAATCGTCTGCCGTATGCTCCAAAACATCTTGCAACTACTTCTATCGGTTACGCTTACAGGAATTTTGACGGATTTGTCGAAAGCAATTATATCGGCAGACAATTCAGCGACGATTTGAATGTAAATAATCCGATTGCCAACGGTCAACGCGGTGCGATTACGAGTCAGACTTATTTTAGCGCGACGGCAAATTATCGGGTGGAAAGGCTGAAATCGACGTTTTTTATGACAGCTAAAAACATATTTGACCGAACATTTATCGTTGACAGAGCAAGAGGAATTTTGCCGAGCAGTCCGCGATTATTACAAGGCGGCGTAAAAATCAGCTTTTAGTGTGAACCAAATGTGCGAAAACAGATTTTACAATAAAATACTCATTTCATAATCTCGCTCACCGCGTCGCGTAAATTTTTTGCCAATTCCTTGCGATTATCGCCCGTTATCGGGTTTTCGCCAAAGGTTACAAACGCATCGAAAGTCGGCATTTTGAAAAGCTCCCAAAGGTGCGGCAGAAAAGTGTCGGCAGGTCGCCACCAACAAATTTTTTCGCTTGCGGGCGGATAACCGTCAGCCGTTTCATAACGAATCGAAGTGTAATAAACAGGCAAGTTTGCGTTTGCGGCAAACTCGAAAAACGACGATTTAAATTCCAACACTTGGTCGCCGTTCGAGGTTGTGCCTTCGGGGAAAACAATCACGCCTTCGCCTCGTTCCAAGGCTTCTAAAATTTGTTTTCCGGCTCGCGGAATATCGCGTCTGTTTTGCCGGTTGATGTAAATATTTCCAATGTCGCCGACAATTTTTCCCGCCAAAAACCACGATTCTATCTCGCCTTTGGTAACAAAAATATTTTCCGTCAGCGACCGCAAAAGCGGAATGTCAACATAGCTTAAGTGGTTGGAAACAAGAAAGAAAGGCGGACGCGGCAAGCGACCCGAAACGTGGATTTTTACACCGCAAATTTTGACAAAACCTTTTGCCCAAAGTCGAAAAATCAGTTGCCGCCAAAACAGTTTATTGGGAATAAAAAAATCGCCGACAAACCAAATGCCGTAAATTCCGAACGTCAGCGAGAAAAATAAAATCAGACGAAACGCAGCTCGTAAATACTTCATAAAAACAACTTTTTGACCAAAATTTACTTCTTAAATTGCTGTCCGGCAAGTTAAATTTGCCTACTGTTTCAGATACTCAAACGGCGAAAACAGCATTTGATAATAACGTTTTTCGATTGCTTCGATGTCGAAAATTACGAAAAAATCTATCGTTTTGAACTGTCTGTCAATGACGGGTTCACCGCAAACTTTTGCCCCGATTCGCAAATAAGTACCGAATAATTTCGGCAACTCGATTTCTGCCTCGGTGTCTTCGGTCAAAAAGTCCGCCGGTTGACATTGGCAAATTTCACGTCCGTCAACCTTGAAAGTTTCGTGAATGTAATTGCCGCGTTTCAAGATGCGGGCGGCTCGTCTGCCTTCGCTGCAATCCAGCGTGAAAAGCGAGCAACAACCGAACATATAACGCTTTTGCAACTTGGTCGCATACATTGCCAAGCCTTTCCACAACAAAAATAAAACTCTCGAATTTCGATGTTCGCGGGAAATACAAGCCCGTCCGATTTCCATCGAATTGGCTAAAACTTCGGGCGGTAAATTCTCGATGCAAAACTCGTTAGACGCATAAAAACCGAGTGCGTTTTTCGCCATTTCAATCGTTCGAACACGGTAAGTTCCGATGACCGAATTTGTCTCTTTTTCAATTACAATCAAATGATGACAGGTTAAATCAAACTCGTCTTCGTCGCGTTCGGTCAAAAAAGACGAATCTAAACCTTCGTGCAGTTCAAGGTTGAAAATTGTGAAACGCAACCGCAAAGCCGCGTCGATTTCTTCGGGCGAACGAGCAAACCGCAACGTATAACGACCTTCCGAAATCTCTTCGGTCGGTACATTTTCCAACTGAAACGGATAGTCAAACGCTTTCTGAAAATCAGGCGCGTAAGATTCGTGGATTGATGATGACATTACGCTGAATATTACTCTGCAAAAATCCAATCGATACTCGAAAATTCATCCCAAACTTTTATAACTTCACTTGAAATTTCGTTAATCGAACGGCTCGCATCTATTACCCGAAAACGCCCTTTTTCACGTTCGGCAAGTTTCAGATAGGCTTCACGCACCCGAACATAAAAATCGTAATTTTCCTTGTCCATTCGATTATGCCGTTCACCCTCGTTTGAGCGGGAAGTTTTTCGGCGAACCGATTCTTCGACCGGTAAATCGAAAAAAAATGTTAAATTCGGTTTCAATCCGCCGGTTGCCAATTCAATAACTTGGTTGACGAGTTTTTCGTCGAAACCGCGACCTGCTCCTTGGTAAACAAAAGTCGAATCGGCGTAGCGGTCGGAAATTACGGTTTTATTTTCGGCAAGCGAGGGTTTTATCAATAATTCGACGTGCTGCGAACGGTCGGCGGCAAAAAGTAAAAGTTCGGCAAGCGGCGAAACATTTTCCTCGGTTTCTAAAAATGCTTCGCGCAGACGGCGACCAAGCGGAGTTCCGCCGGGTTCAAGCGTAGTTACAAGATCAAATTTTCGCATCCGAAGTTCGCTTGCAAATAACCGAAGTTGCGTTGATTTTCCGCTTCCGTCAATTCCTTCAAAAGTTATGAATTTACCGCTCAATGTCTTTAGGTTGTTTTCTTTCGTTCAACTGAAATGGTTGAAATTGCGTGCTTAAAAAGCAAAATATCTTGTCCTTCGGAATCCAGCATCATGGCAAATTTATCGAAACTTTTGATTCGACCCGAAATTGTTGAGCCGTGCAGAAGGTTAATTGTAATCGTCATTCGTTCGCGGCGAGCGTTGTTTAAAAATCCGTCTTGGATGTTTTGGGCGGCAGTTTTGTCCATTATTTTTTCCTCTTTATTTGAGAATCTATGAAATTATAACAAATTGTCGAGCATTTTCAACAATTTAGCTTGAGTTGTTTTATCTTCGCCGAATCCGTCGAGCCAAATCACCGATTCTTTGTGCCGAAACCACGTTAATTGACGTTTTGCATAATGCCGAACATCTTGTTTTGTTTGCTCGATTGCGCTTTCGATCGCGCGTTCGCCACGCAAATACTCGCAGACGCGACGATAACCGTGCGAACCGAGTGCGTTTGTGTCGTCTTTCAAGCCTTGTTCCCGCAAAAATTTTACTTCTTCGATTAACCCTTCGGCAAAATGTTTTTCGGCGCGTCGATTGATTCTTTCGTATAACTTTTCGCGGTCGGGGTTTAAGACAAAAACTTTTATACGGTCGGCAAATTCGGGTGTTTCTCCGCGATTCGGACGATGTTCGGAAAATTTTTCGCCGGTCTGAAAATAAAATTCCAAAGCCCGCGTACTTCGTACATAATCACGCGGAAAAAGTCTGTCGGCAGATTGCTTGTCTATTTTTTGCAATAACTTATGCAGATGTTCCGCACCTTTTTTCAGTCGAAGCTGCGTTAATCTTTCACGCATTTTCCCGTCGGTTTTCGGGCTTTCAAACAAAGGTTCGCGCAATGTTCGCAGATAAAAACCCGTTCCGCCGACTAAAATCGGAGTGTTTCCGCGAGCCTCGATTTCGTGAATTTTCGCCGCTGCATCGCTTGCCCAATCTGCCGCCGTATAATTGACGCGCGGCGAAACGTAATCGAGCAAATGGTGCGGCACGCCACGCATTTCCGCAACCGTAACCTTCGCCGTCGCAATCCGGATTTCGCGATAAATTTGGACGGAATCGCAGTTAATTATCTCGCCGTTACAACGCAAAGCAAGTTCGATTCCGAGTTCGCTTTTGCCCGAAGCCGTCGGACCTGCAATCGCGTAAATTGGTTTTTTTGGCGACATAAAATCAGACGCGGATTTTGCGAATCAGACGGATTCACGCAGTTTTTTATCGGCGAAAATTCGAGAAATCATCGTTTTTCCGTGTCGAATTAATCAATTCAAATCAATTTTCTTCTTGCTGTGTCCGTTCGTTTTGGCAACTTTGTTGATGTTGGCGCTTTCTTCGATTTGCAAAACTGCCTGACGCAAAATTTCAAGCAATCTTTCCAATCTTTCCGCCGTTGAACGAGTTGACATCAATCTATAACGTAAATCGTTCGGCATATTGAACGCCGACGAGATCAAAAACGACAAAAGTTGCGGTTCGGCTTGCGGCAATTCGGGCGGCTTTCCGCGTTGTCCGCCAAGTTCGTGAGCGGAATTTGCGATCCGTTGAAAAAGTGAAAAAACTTCATCGGCAAGCGGTTTTAAAACTTTTTCGTCTGCTTCAAAATCTTCAAAAAATGAAACTTCGGCGATTAAATATTCTTCGTCCGTTTCAACATAACCTGTTATTTCGTAACGGATTATGCCGATGGTCAAGATGTTTGAGCGACCGTCTTCAAGCGTTTGCGAATCGCGGACTTCGGCAACACATCCGACACTCCCGATTACGGGTAAATCGGAATCGGCTTCTTCTAAATTAAAATATGAAACGCCGAAAAGATTGCGTTCAAATTCAATATCCGCGAGCATTTTTCGGTAACGAGGCTCAAAAATATGGAGCGGCAAAAACTCGCTCGGAAACAAAACCAGCGGTAACGGAAATATCGGTAACTCTTTGATTCCCAATACTTTTTCAAGATTTTCATTCATAGATTTTTAATTGAATCAATTATTCAACGATTCATTCGGCAAATTCAGTTCGATAAATTCCGCGATATATTCGGGTTCTTCATCGTTCAAGGCTTTATTTTTTACCTCGATTGCCATATCCGCAAAGTCTTCGGCAAACATTTGATAGCTGTTGTGGCTGAAAACTAAATCGGTTAAAACACGCCGTTCCAATACTTTACGATCTGTTTGATCTGCTCCGACGGCAATCGGCAAGTCTTTCGGCTGCGTTTTATTTTGAACGCGAACGTGCAACGCTTTGGTTACAATCAACACTTCTTCGCGGATTTTATTGATTTCAAGCTCCGAACTTTTGAAGCCTAAATGTCCTTCAAACGTAATTTCGACAATCGGTTTTTTGTCCGTAATCGTAATTTCGCGGCTGATTTGGTCGAAAACTCCCGCGTAAACCTCGTCCGATGTTTTACCCGAAACGTTGAAATTCAGCCGATTAAACGGTCGTCGAAAATAATCTTTTATCAGTTTGTGCGTAATCTTTTTATCGTCGTCAACCTCAACCAATAATGCTCCGCGCTCATTTTTATACTCCGAAATATTCGTGATTTCTAAACTTCCGGGATTAAACGCCCAATCGTCCACGATAAAATGTTTGTGAATATGTCCGAGTGCGACATAATCCGTAAACGGTTGCAATTCCTTGAGTTTCGCCATTGTCAGAAGCGGAAACGGACTGATTTCTTTGCCTTCGATTTCTGTATGAAGCATCAAAATATGAAACGCTCCTTCGCGCCGATTTTGCTCGATTGCTTCAGCGATTGTCGGCACAAGTTTTTCGATCGATGCGCCGTACCAGCTTGTCCCGAAAATTCGGGCGTTGCCGATGTCGGTAAAAAAAGATTTTTCGGTAACTTCGCTCCATTCGGTCGGTTTAACGTAAAGTTTACCGCTTTCGTCCGCCAACATATTTGATTCAAGCAGCCGAATCAAACCCATTTCCGCCAGCGTATGAAGCCAACTGTAATCTTTTCCGGTTGAAACATTGTCGTGATTTCCCTCGATTGCAATCGCCGGAATTTGGTTGTTTTTCAAGTTTGTTAAACCGCTGATTGCTTGAATCATCGCACGCGGAGCAGGTGTTTTTTTGTCGAATAAATCACCGCCGATCAGCACAAAATCAACTTTTTCATCAACCGCACGTTCCAGACAATCGCCCCACGCCCGACCATAATCACGCATTCGCTCTTCGTTTTCGATGTGATAAAGATCGCAACCGAGATGAATATCGGAAATGTGCAAAAATTTCATAATTGGATTATAGCAGAAAAAATTTACAGGGATGAAGAGGATAAACAAGGATAAAAAAACCTTTTGAAAAAATGCTTGCTTGAAAATCAATTTCTGTCTTTATCCTGCTTAATCCTCTTTATCTCTGTAAAATAGTTTTCGCTTTTCCGTGTTTTAGGTTAAATTATCTGTATATGGCAAAAACAATTTTGGTTACAGGTTCTTCGAGCGGAATCGGCAAAGAAACGGTTAAACTGTTTCAATCGAAAGGTTGGAATGTCGCGGCGACCATGCGTACGCCCGAAAAAGCAACGGATTTACAGAAAATTGCGGACGTGGCGTGCATTCGTTTGGACGTAACCGATGTTGATTCGATTAAATCGGCGATTGCCGAAACGATTGCGAAATTCGGTCGCATCGATGCGATTGTCAATAACGCGGGTTATGGCTTGGTTGGTGCGTTCGAGGCTTCTTCGCAAGAGCAAATCGAGAAACAATTTCAGACAAACGTGTTCGGATTGATGAACGTCTGCCGCGAAATTCTGCCGGTTTTCCGTGAGCAAAAATCCGGCACAATCGTCAACGTTGCTTCGATGGGCGGACGCATTACGTTTCCGCTGTACAGTCTTTATCACGGCACAAAATGGGCGGTCGAAGGTTTCAGCGAATCGTTGCAATACGAAGTAAAACCTTTTGGCATAAAGGTTAAAGTCATTGAACCCGGACCGATTAAAACAGATTTTTACGATCGTTCAATGGATTTAACGACCAAAGAAGGCTTGACCGCTTATGACGAATTTATCAATAAAGCGATGCCGAATATGCAAAAAGCGGGCGAAAACGCTCCGGGCGGAGATTTGGTCGCCAACGTAATTTACAACGCGGTAAATGATGGAACTTGGAAAATGCGTTATTCGGCAAATTCACGAATGATTTTGCTGGCGAGAAAGTTTTTGCCCGACAGTTTATTCTTCGCGGTTGTGCGAAGTGCGGTGCTGAAATAAGGAGAATTATGAAAATTTCAAAGTTAAAAACAGTCGTTTGTTTGATTTGGGTAATTTGTATGGTGATGCTCGCGTCAACGCAGAATTTTTGGTCGGTTAATAGTCAAACGGTTGATAAAAAAGCGGAATCGAATCTGAAACCCGAAATATCGCAAATTGATACGTTTGATACATTTATTCAAAAACGATTTTTAATTGAACCTAACTTTGGAATGCGAAGAGTTGCGGGACCACCAAACCCGACTAGTCCGCACTTGAATAGTTTTCAGCCAAAATACTCGGAAGAATACAAATATGTTTCAGGTTTTCAAAATGAAGGCTGGAAAATGGGTATTTATCTTTTTGGAAGAGTCGCAAAACCCAATGTTGTAAAAGGGATAGAACAAAAGACATTCTCAATTAATTACAGGTTAAATCCGCCGTTGGCAGGTACAACAAACGTTAAATCGAACAACTTACCAAAAACAAAAAAGCTGCTAAACGAAGTAAAATCAGCGTTTATCGCTTTCCAAACACCAAACGGCGAAAACGAAAATAATTACGAATTCAGCATCGGAAAATGGTCGTACGTTGCCCGACCTGTGCGAGCGGTCAACGAATCTTGTATCAGATGCCACACAGATTATGTGATTACCGAAAAGCTCGGCGACGGGAAATTTACGTTCCGCAAACGCAAAGTCGGCGATGCAAACGGTGTAATAGTTTACGGTTTCAGCAAAGATGATTAACAAAAATATGAGCAGAATAATCTTGACGTTTTTCTTTTTAACAGCAATGACACTTACAATTTTCAGCCAAACGAACGAAGCGACTTACAGAATTTTCGACGGCAAAGGAAACGCCGCGACAATGCAGCAAATTCTTGATGCAATAGGGCAAAACGACGTTGTTTTTCTCGGCGAGATGCACGACGATTCGGTCGGACACAGTTTGCAGTTTGATATTTTTAAAGCGGCAGTCGAAAAATACGGTGCAAATCGCAAAGTTTCGCTCTCGCTGGAAATGTTTGAACGCGACGTGCAAGTTGTTGTCAATGAATATCTGGCAGGTTTAATCAGCGAGAAAAAATTCCTTGACGATGCGCGTCCGTGGGGAAATTACAAAACCGATTATCGTCCGTTGGTCGAACTGGCGAGAGAGAAAAAACTTGATGTAATTGCGGCAAATTCTCCGCGAAGATATGTGAATATGGTTTCACGCGGCGGGCGTGAAACGTTAAATTCTTTGTCGAAAGAAGCAAAATCGTGGTTGCCGCCGTTGCCGTACGGACAAGCGAGCGAAGCCTACTCCAACAAATTCAAAGCATTAATGGGACCATCGCCCGAAGCTCAGATGGGAATTGACAAAATTCTCGCTTCGCAATCACTTTGGGATGCGGGAATGGCTTATTCAATTTCGCAAAATATTGTAAAAAAAGGACTTGTTGTGCATTTGAACGGTTCGTTTCACACGGAAAGCAGACTTGGAACGGTCGAACATTTGTTGAAATATAAACCTAAAACAAAAGTTTTAGTCGTAACATTGCGTTATGAAGACGATTTCCAAACTTTCGATAAAGCAAAATATGAAAACCTCGGCGATTTTGTAATTTTGACCGACGCGAAGCAACTGCGAAGTAAACGGTAAGAATGTTTACAGGGATTAAGAGGATAAAGACAGGATAAGAAAAAGCAATAGTGTATTATCCGTTTTCATCACCTTTATCCCTGTAAAATAAGTTTTTAATTGCCTTTCTTCGCTGTAAACGGAATCACGCCGAACGGACTGTCGAGCGTTCCTTTCATCGAATCGCCTTCGACCGTGCCGGTCATTTTCAGTTCAACATCTTGCCCTTGAACCGAAACTTTGGCGGTGCCGACAACATTGTTTCCGCTGACCTTTCCGCCGTCAACCGAACCGCCGCCGAGCATCGAAGAAAGCGTTCCTTTGAATGTATCGCCGTCTTGCGTTAAATCCATTTTAATTTCGATTGCTTGTCCCATCGCGTCGGCAGAAATTGTCCATTTGCCGGTGATATTTACACTTGATTTTGCGTCCATACTTACCTTTTTTGCTAATTCGACGGTTTTTATGTCAACCGTGATTTCTCCTAATCTCTTTGAAACTTCGGGTGTTCCGCCCGCTTGCGAACGTCCGCCGAGATGTTTTGCCAAAAACTTTTCGACCGACATAAACATCGCCATATTATTCACGGGACGTTGAAACCCGTGTCCTTCGTCGGGCGCGAGCAAATACTCGACCGGATATTTTCGTTCACGCAAGGCGATGACAATTTGATCGGCTTCGGCTTTTTTGACTCGCGGATCGTTCGCGCCTTGCACAATCATCAACGGCGTTTTAATTTTTTCAACGTGATTGAGCGGCGATTGACGGTCGAGTTGCGCTTTGCCTTCGGCAGTCGAAGGATCGCCCATTCTTTCGTTAAATTGTTTGCGACCTGCTTCCCAATACGCCGGAATTGAAGCAAGCAGCGTGTTCAAATTTGACGGAGCAACGATGGCAACCGCCGCCGCATAAACATCGGGCGTGAACGTAACGCCCGCGAGAGTTGCGTAACCGCCGTAACTTCCGCCCATAATTCCGACTCGTTTGCTGTCAACAATTCCTTTTGCGACCAAATCTTTTACGCCCCAAGTAATGTCGTCCTGCATTAAATCGCCCCATTGTTTGTTGCCCGCGTTCAAGAATTTTTTGCCGTAACCGGTTGAACCGCGAAAGTTCATACTCAGAACCGCATAACCGCGATTCGCCAAAAATTGCGCTCGACCGTTAAAACCCCAAGAATCTCTTGCCCAAGGTCCGCCGTGCGGAAAAACAACTAACGGCAGATTTTTTGCTTCCAAGCCTTTCGGCAAAGTTAAATAAGCCGGAATTTCCAAACCGTCCGAAGATTTATATCGAATCGGTTTCATCTCAGACATTGCTTCCCGCGGCAAATTTTCGCGGACCGTGTAAAGTTTTGAAAGTTCTTTTGATTTGCGAGAGTATAGATAAATATTCCCCGGATCCGTGTCGCTGTAACTTGAAATAATCCAAGTTTGCTCGTCTTTAGTGCTTGATTGAAAAGCTATTTCGCTTATTCCGCCAAATTTTTTCTTGATATCGTTGTAATCTTTTTCCAACGCCTTATCTTTCCAAACAATTCGTGTTTTATCGTCTTCGTAGCTGGTATAAATCAGTTCATCGGTGATTTCGGAAAAAGCCGCATCGCCGAAATCAACCCGATTCATCGAATCTTTTTCGACTAACTCTTCTTTCAACGTCAACGGATCAAACAGAATAAGTTCCTGCAAATCACGCGAACCTTTGTCGGTCGTCATATAAAAACGCTTGTTGTCTTTGGCAAAACGAAGCGGTCCGCAAGATTCTTTCCACGAACAATCGTAAATTTTCGTAAAAGTTCCGTCGGCGTTAATTCGCAAAACTTCGGTGTCGCCGTTTTCGGGCGAACGAGTTGCGAGACGCGGTTGGTCGGCATTATCAAACACAAAACCGCCTAAACGTTCAGTATTTTTGCGAATCAGAGTTTTTGCGCCGGTCGAAATCGAAACTTTATAAAGGTCGTGCCAAGCCGCGTCGCGGTCGTTCAAACCGACATAAATTGTATCGGCATCAGATTTCGGAACAGCTTGAATAAACGCCCGAATGTTTTTGCCGTCCGTGATATTTCGCGCTTTCGGGATTGATGCGGCGGTTGCTTCGGTCGGATTTACCGCGTAAACATTAAAATTTTCATCGCCGCCGATGTCTTTCACAAACAAAACATATTTGCCGTCTCGGCTCCAAAAATAACTCGGAATCGGGCGAACTGTTTCGTCGGTAATTGCTTTTGCGGCTGAAAACGGTTCGTTAATTCCTTTGACAAAAATGTTGCGAACGCCGTTTAACGGTTTTATAAACGAAATAAATTTGCCGTCGGGCGAAAGTTGCGAACCCGAAATTTCCGGATTATCGAAAAATATTTCGCGGTCAACCAATTTTGGTTGTTGGGCTGAAATTGACATAAAAGTACCGGCGATAAACGCCATTGCAAACAGATATTTTAACATTATTGCTCCTTGAACTTTGAAATTGATATGAACTTTGTAACTTGATTTCTTACGATTAGAAAAATAATTTTGTTTCAAATAAACAAAACCTGTAAACCCGAAACTCTCCCGATTCTCGACTAATCTTCCTGCCAATCGCGTTTTTGAAATTTCGCTTCGTTGAAATATGCTTTGAAATGTTCGATGTTTGGCGCTTTTTTATCACGCAAAACGATTGAAATTACATCGTAACGAAACTTTATGTTGTTGATGTGAAAGATTTTGCGGTAACGTTTGGCGGTGCGAATAAGTTGTCGTTGTTTACGCAAATCAACGGCAGTTTCGGGTGTCGCGAACGAATCGGAACTTCGCGTTTTTACTTCGATAAAGACGAGTGTTTCATCTACGATTGCTATTAAATCAATCTCGCCCGTAACCGAAACACCGCGCCGATTTCGTCCGATCGGAACTTTGAAATTAGCGCAAACAATGCGGTAATTATGACGCAATAAAAACTCGGCGGCAATACTTTCACCGCGTTCGCCGAGTTTTCGTGTTTCGGATTTTTCTTTCAGAATCGACTGCATTCCTAAAGATTATTGTATTTTTGCGGCAATAATTCAACGCTTAAACCTGCTAAGTTTTTGAAGTTAGCCTCTGATTTAACTAATTTCCGAGTTCTTTTGTCAATCCAAGTAAAGCCGTAATACTTTTTCGACTTTTCATCTTCCATAGTTAAAGGTTTTTCGGCATCTTTGTTCGACGGTTTAAACTTGCCTTTTGAATCGTATTTACCCATAACTTGCAGTCTTTGTTGGATTTTATAACAATCGAACGTTCCTGCTTTGGTCGTAACTGTCTCGGAACCGACGGCTTTAACGGTCATTTTTGTAACCATAAAATCATCTTTCAAAAACCCTTTTGCATCAATATAAGAAGAATCTCCTTCAAATCCCGTCGGTTGGTGCATTTGCGAACTTATATCTTCGTTCATACAGGTAAAACTGCCGATAAAATTATCGGTTAAAGGCAAGTAGCTGAAAAATGTGTTTGATTGGCACGGATAAAGTTTTTCGGCTACCGCAAAACTGTTGGATTTTGATTTTGATTTACCGTTAGATGAGTTTACATAACCGTTTGATACAAGTCTGCCGTCGGTGAACGAAATTTCTTTTCTTCCAACGGCAGATTCATTATTGGTGATAATTTGCCCTTCCATCGTGATTCGCTTTAATAAACCTGTTTTCAAGTCAATTTCAGTTGTTTGTTTTACCTTTTCAGGCGAGAAATCTCTGAGACCGGGAAACTGTATTTCAGAAGTTTCGACCCAACTGTCTCTCGATTCGGTTACTTGGCTTCTGATTATCAGAAACGGCAAGCCAAAGCCCGCAATTTTTCCTTTAATTGCATAATCGGCATTGTAGGGTTCAAAAACATTAAGCAAATTTGCATCGCCTTGATACCATTTTACCTCAGAAGTATTGTCGGAAGTCTGAGCAAACACACTGATTCCGAACAAAAATACAAAGACTGCAGTCGTGATTTTTTTCATAAATCTCCTTTTTTAGTTTTAATTATACTTTGGAGAGAGTATTTTTTCACAACTCGGATGCGCGGTGTTGTATAATGGTTTACAAGTATTTCGATTATATGAAAAAAATCTTAAAAATAGTGGTAATCGCGTTGTTCATCGGATTTATCGGAATTCAGTTTGTGCGTCCCGAAAAAACAAATCCGCCGATAAATCCGGCTGAAACAATGCAGGCAACTATGCAAGTTCCCGAAAATGTGCAGTCGATTTTCAAACGCAGTTGCAACGATTGCCATTCACACGAAACGGTTTATCCGTTCTATTCGAACATTGCCCCAATTTCGTGGCAAGTTGTCGATCACATTAACGAAGGTCGCCGAAAACTCAATTTTTCGGTTTGGAATACTTACGACGATAAAAAAAAGAAACGAAAATTTGAAGGTATTTGCGAAGAAATGCAAAGCGGCGAAATGCCGATGTCGCAATACACACTGATTCACCGCGAGGCGATAATTTCGGCGGACGATACAAAGACAGTTTGCGATTGGACAACCGGCGAAGTTGAAAAAATTGCCCGGTCGGAGCCGTAAAATAAAAGAAATACTGCTTTTTGACGAATAATTAAAAAATATAGTAGTATTTTTTAACTCGACAAATTTCAATGTAAAAAATAGAGACAATTATTCCTAACTGCTTGCAGACAAAGGTTTATGCAACGTGTCAGCCGAAAAACGAAAAGTTCGGATGTTGCAAGTTTTTTTCGACAAAGTACAAAAAGCGTATTTTTTGAGTCGGAAAGTCGCAAAAAACTAATTTGAGTAACGTCAAATATATTCCGGTCAATCTGTAAATTATGAAAACAAAAATCGAATAAGTTTTAGTTGGCAACCTAACCAAAAGTTGGCGCGTCATAATAAGCAGCAAGTTGATTGGAAAACAGACGAAAAAATCAAGGAGTAAAGTAATGTTCAGCAAAAAAATTTTAACAAGTTTAGCAATATTAGTATTTGGCATATCAACAGTTTTTGCCCAAGACGCACAAGTTCGCAATGTGCAAAGCGGACAAAAAATGAAACTTAAAGGCGTAGTAATCGCAAAAGACAACGAAAAAATAGTTGTCCGCGATGCCAACGGGATTGATACAAACGTGCTTGTCAATCCAAATGCGAGTGTCAAAACAAAAGGAACCTTCGGCGGTGATACAGTTCCGGCGACAAGTTTGGTTCGCGGTTTAAATCTTGAAATTGAAGGTGTTGGCGACGGAACAAATTTGGTTGCAAGCAAAGTTCGGTTTAATAAGAGCGATTTGCGAACTGCCCAAGCCATCGAAAGCCGCGTCAATCCGGTCGAAGGCAGAATGAGCCAAGCCGAGCAAAACGCTGAACGACTTTCAGGTCAAATCGATGAATTGATGGCGGTTTCAAACGCCGCTCGCGGTGGCGCAAAGTCTGCCCAAGATTCGGCTGATGCCGCAATCGCAGGTGTCAATGCTACCAATGAACGAATTTCTTCGCTTGATGATTATGTCGTTCAAAATACTTCGACCGTTACATTCAAAGTCGGAAGCGCGATTTTGACGGAAGAAGCAAAAGTCCAACTTGACCAGGTTGCCACCGCCGCACTTGCTCTGAAAGGCTACACGCTTGAAGTTACAGGTTTTACGGATGCAACCGGCAATGCCAAAAAGAACAAGGTTTTGAGTCAAAAACGAGCAACTGCGGTGATTGAATACTTGGTTGAAACACACAATATTCCGCTTCGCAGAATCGGTACGACTTATGGTTTTGGCGCGGCGCAAGCCGTGGCAGACAACACCAGCGTTGAAGGACGAACGCAAAATCGCCGTGTTGAAGTAAAACTTCTCGTCAGTCGCGGCTTGAACACAAATGTTGAAGTCAAAAAAGCTGAAGAAAACAAATAGAAAGTAAAAAGCGAAAAAGGCTCTTTACTTAATCTGAAATCCGACCATATTTGTTATTTTACAAACGGTAAGAGTTGATGTTTATCGGCTCTTACCGTTTTTCCCGTTATGAAAAAAATTACACTTTTAATTATATTTCTGCTGCCGTTATTATCTTTTGCCCAAACGCCGACACCGAAACCTTTGGACGACGACGATGTTATCAGCGTAGAATCACGTTTGATTACCGTTCCCGTCTCGGTTTTGAATGCGACCGGGCAACCGCTTTTCGGCTTAAAACTTGAAGATTTCAACTTGACGGAAGAAGGTAAAATTCAGCAAATAGAACAAGTTAGCGAAGCCGAGAAAGTTCCGCTCGAAATTGCGTTGTTGCTGGATATTTCAGGTAGCACAGATTCGATGTTTCCGCTTGAACAACAAACCGCCGCAAGATTTTTACAAAGTGTGATGAAACCCGAAGACCGCGCCACGATTTACGCAATCAGCGAAACTCCGATGCTCGTTCAGCCGCGCGATACTGCCGCAAAATCGGGCGAAAGTATCAAAAACCTTGCTCCGACCAAAGGTTTCACCGCATTTTACGACACCGTTTCCGCCGCCGCAAAATATCTGAACAAAAATTCTCAGCCGAGAAGTCGCAAAGTTATCGTCACGATTTCCGACGGCGAAGATACGAACAGCGAAGGTATTAAAAAAGCCTTTGCAGAACTTTACCGAACACTCGGAAAAAAAGTAAACACGTTGACAACCAAAGAGTTACGCGATTTGATTTATAACAAACGAAGCGAGGTTCGCGGCAAAGAACAATCGAAAGTAATGCAGAGTTTACAAAATTCCGATACGGTTTTTTACTCGATAAATCCGGCCGGGAGTTCGTTTCAGCTAAACAAAATGAGTGTTTTCGGTCAGCAAACAATGCAAGCATTCGCTGATCAAACAGGCGGAACCGCATTTTTGCCGAAATTTTTGCCGATAAATCTCAAAGAACCTTCGCAAAACAGATTCAATGCAAAATATAATGAAGAAACTTTGCAGAATATCTTTAATCAACTAGCCAACGAATTACGTTCGCAATATCTTTTGCAGTATTATTCGGACGGTGAATTCATTAACGGAAAATACGTTAAACTCAATGTCGGGTTAAAAAACGCGAAGGGCTTGCGTGTTCGGGCAAGGCAGGGATATTTTGTCGAAAAGAAGTAAATTACCGCCGATAAATACAAAGTAAAACGCAGATTTTCAATTTAGAAAGTCTGCGTTTTTCTAATTCTTAATTCTTAATTCTTAATTCTTAATCGCTACATCGCCCATTTTAAAGCCTTCTTCGGGTTTGTTCGGCATTGCAGGTTTTCCCATCAACGGAACATTTTTCGGCGTAGCTTTCGGAGTGGTTTTTTTCTTCGGAGTCGGCGTTGGTTTTATTGCCACTGCTCCCATTAATCTTTTAGGCGTTGGCGTAACAAACGGAATGTTGAAACTGAATTCCTTCGCCCCCGCAAAAGCCGCGTTTAAGCCGATTGCACCAATAAAACTAAAGACCAAAGATGCGGCGGCAGTTACAAAAAGTTTTGTTCGTTGCTTAACTTTTGCCCAACCGACAGGGCAATCTTCGGTCAAAACCGTTCCGTCCGCGCGTTGATAAAATCTGACGCAAACGCGACCTTCGGCGTTTTTCAGCAAATTTTCCGCATCGTCTTTCGACATTCCCGAAAGGTTAAAAACGTTCAATTTACAATCGCCGCAGAATCGTTTGCGATTGTCGCCGACCATTTCATTCCAATCTGCCGAACACGGCGAGGCGATCTTTAAATTTGTCAATGGGCTATCGAATTTTGTCATAAAAAACTCCGTAAGTTAAATTCAAGCGGTTGCTTGTTGTTTTAATGAACGAAGTCGATAAAAGTTTCTTGCAGAATTAAATTTCAGAAGTTCGCCATTTTCAAAAATAAGTTGTCAGTAGCAATTTTTTTGTTAAGATTGACAGTCAAATTTTCCCGCAAAGTTTCGATTTCGGTCATCGAATTCGCCAAAGACTTGCTTGTAAACGCGGCGGCAAGTCCGCGCAGTTGCAAACTTACATCAACATTGACAATGTTTGCGGAACCGAGTTTGAGAGACCAGACATCGTGAATTAAAGTTTGCAAAATTATTAAATAAGTTTCGTAATCGTCTTTTAGTTTCGCATCGCAAATTTCTTCGGTTGTCCGCAATAAAACCGCCCGATTTTGTTTGTAAATTCCGTGCAGAACCTTCATCATTTTATCGCGTTGATCGCGGAATTTGTCCAAATCCAAAGACTTTGCGCGACCGATACTGCCGAGCGAAAGTTGCGATAAAAGACGGGCATCGTCTTGCGAAATTTTTCCGTCCGCAAGCAAACATTGTTCAATTTCATCCGCGTTTATCGGCGCAAAGCGGATTGTTTGGCACCGCGAACGAATGGTTTGCAACAACGACATCGGACGCGAAGTTATCAGGAAAATATAAGTTGTCGCGGCTGGTTCTTCGAGCGTTTTGAGCAACGCATTTTGCGATTGTTCGTTCATTTTGTCGGCGTTGTCAATTATAAAAAATCGAGCTTTCCCTTCAAACGGGCGAAAGTTTGCCTCGCGTTCCAATTCGCGTATCTGTTTGACGGTAATGAACTTACCTGCTTGGCGAATGAACCCGACATCGGCGTGTTCGCTGAAAAACATTTTTTCGTTATCGTCTTTTTCGGTCGAAGTCGGGAAGTTGAATTTAGTTGCCCGCTTGCACGCGGAGCAACTGTCGCACGCCTGAAAATCGGTTGGATTTTGACACAAAAACGTTTTTGCAAGTTCAAGGGCAAACAACTTTTTGCCGACTCCGCTTTCACCGACGAACAACAACGAACGCGGCACTCTTTCTTTTGCCGACATTTGCTTAAAAGCATCTTTAATATGATTATTTCCGAGTAATTTCGCCAACATATATTTCAATTAAGAATTAAGAATTACGGATGCGAACCCGCAGTTGGAATTAAAAGCGAAAAACCAATGGTTTACACGCCGGAATTTCAGGAAACCCAAAAGTCAAATCTCGTAAGTCTTGTGTTTTCAATTCTCAATTCTCAATTCGCCCGAAATCGTCTTCAAACCGGACAATATCGTCTTCGCCAAGATAGTTTCCCTGTTGAATTTCAATGAACACTAAGGTTTCATCTTGCTCGTTTTCCACGCGGTGTTTTGCTTCAAGCGGAATATCAATCGATTCGCCTGCGTTCACCGTGATTTCAATATCGTCTAAAGTAACTTTGGCAATGCCGCGCACGACAAACCAATGTTCGGCGCGTTTGGCGTGTTTTTGGTAACTCAAACGCTTTTTCGGCAAGACTTCGATGCGTTTTACTTTGTAACCTTCGGCTTCGTCCAAAACCGTGTAATTTCCCCAAGGACGTTTATCAAATTCCATGACTTCTCCAACCTTTAAGCATCAAAACTTGTCTCGATTTGAACCGCAAACCATTGAAAACAAACAAATAGTTGAAAACACAGACAAGCATAAGCTAAAAATAGCATAATTTTACCGTAAACGGCAGTTTCAAAAGCAATCGAAAGTTATCCGCCGAATAAAATGAAACAGTATCAGAGGTTTTGTCGGTGATTCAAGGTTAAACAAAGGCATTCTAAAGTGATTTATTTGAATCGGAATTGAATATATTTATCAGTAATCGTATTCAGCACAGGAGTATTAGTCGGCTAATTCACCAAGACTTTGCGAAATAAACAGAATTAGTTAAGATAATAAAAGAAAGTCATTAAGTTGTTTCTGTGAAGTGTGTATGAATATTGCCAAAGTGAAAGGCAATGGTTTTGCGGAATTGTCGTAGTCAGTTCGATCACAAAATATTCGGCGAAGTCATCAAAGTTTGGGGCAAGGAAACAGTAATGCCAAACTTCATACTTGGCAGATTTCACCAAACAGCAATTAAAGCGACCGTTGATGAAGTTAGAGAGGGTAAATTATGAAAAACTACGTCTTACTTACAGTTACATTTGTCATTATCTTTGGGTCTTCGGCAAATATGTTTGCACAATCTAATAATTCAATTACCGGCTTTGTTTTTGGTCTCGAACGACAACCTATTTCACAAATTCCGGTAGAACTATTGAACGAAGATTATCGTACGATTTCAAGACTACAAACTGACGGGACAGGCAGATATGTTTTTACACGGTTGGGGCAAGGCAGATATTATATACGCGTAATAACTTCCTCGACAATCTATGAAGAACAAACAAAAGAGCTTGAAATTAACAATATTTCTCGCCGAGTGTCTCCTTCGGAAAGTTTTCAACAAGACTTTAGTCTAAAAGCCAAACGTAACACACCTACCAATAAAGGCAGTGTGATTTTTGCTCAAGACATACCTGAAAATGCAAGAAAAGCATTTCAAAAAGGAATTGAGAATCTAGACAAAAACAATCAGGTTGAAGGAATTTCAGAACTTGAAAGAGCAATAGAGCTGTTTCCGAAATACTATCTTGCACACGAACGCCTGGGGCAAGAATATGTGAAATTAAAGAATTATACCAAAGCATACAATACTGCCAATAAAGCAATCGAAATCAATCCAATCGGTTACGAAAGTTGGTATACGGCGGGTTATGCAGCTTATTATTTAAAAAGTTACGCTGAAGCAATTAAAGTATTAAATAAAGCAGTTACTCTAAAACCTGACTCAATAAACGCATTATTTATTCAAGGACTCAGTTTACGTCAAATCGGAAAATACGAAGATGCGGAAAAAAGTCTTTTGAAAGCTAAAAAACTTGCCCAAAACTCAATTCCGGAAATTTTTTGGCAACTCGCTTTGCTGTACACAAACAGTCTGAAAAAATATGGTGATGCAGCTGAAAACTTGGAAGCGTTTTTGAAAGTTAAACCGGACTACGAAGAAGCAGAAAAAGTTAGAGAACTAATTAAAAAGCTTAAGTTGAAATCAAATAAATAAAATCAAGACATTAAATTTGATTAAAAAAAAGAGGCTGTCAGAACGACAGCCTCTTTACATTCCCGACAGTTAAGCCTAGAAAAGAAATCTAAATCCAAATCGTACTGCTCGTTCTGTTTGATACAATTGCGGTAAATTATATCGCTCGTCTCTGTTAGGAGGCGAAACAGCATTAGTAGGGTTTGAGTTCGCGAATGCCAAAACTGCCGCTGAGGTAATTCCACCATTGAAAACCGCGCGATCAAGACATCTTAACGGTGAATTGTTCGGGTCGAAACCAACCACGGTACAGCCGGCAACCAACGATGGCGCATAATTATTACGGGTAATTGTTTCACGCCGAGACAGTTCAGTTCTTTGATTCAACAAATTCAGAACATTAAAATCAAAGGCAACAGCATATCGATTATCACTTCCGAATTTGTATTTTTGCGAAAGACTGAAATCTGTTTGTGAAAGTGTTGCGGTTCTGCCTAAGTCTCCGCGTCTGGACACGATTTGTCCTGAAACCGCTGCATATCTGGCACGCGTGGTAACCGGTGTTCCGCTGCCAATAATGTAAAAAACACCAAGATTGGTCGTACTTGACTTACTTCCTAACCAGTTAAACGAGTAATTACCCGAAACTTTTACAAAATGAGTTCTGTCCGTCGGCAAAAGCCCGTCGTCTTTTTTACCGTCTAAGGTATAACCAAGAAACGGTAAATCGAAGTAACGGCTGACTGCCGGACTGGCACGACCGACCCCGCCATTTCGTTGAGCTTCATCAGAACTGGCTGAACCGGCATAGTTACCGAATAAACGACTCCAAGTATAGCTTGAATCAAGTGATAACTTTCCAAATCTTTTTTGAACACGGGTTTCAACCGCGTTATAAATACGAACTGCTTTTGCGGCAACCGCACCCGGAATTGAATATCTTCCGCAGGCAGGTCTGGCACAAACACCCTCGCCCGGGTTTCCAATGAAGTATTCTTCATTATCACGATTGGCAAGACTGACATTATTATGATAACCGATATCATCGATTGCACGAATGATGTTTTTGCGCGTGTAACGACTTTCAAGAATAAAACCTTTACCGAAATCATATGCAGTACCAAAGGTCAACTCTGCTTGTTGAAATGGCTTGATATTAGGATCGATTCGGTTGTCGGACGAAAGGTTCGCCGGCGTTCTTTGATCTTGAAAATTGATATTATTTGCAAGAATACTCGCACGAGTATAAGAGAAAATATTAGGGTTAATGACTAAGAAGTCATAAATGTCTTGAACTTCTCCGCCAAATGAGCCGCGAGGCAGTTCGTATTTAAATCTGTCAAAAAATCGTCCGTAGCTTCCAAATACTTTCCATTTACCGTTTCCTAAAACATCAAATGCAGCTCCGAATCGCGGTGCTAATTTGTCATTCCAGTTAAATTTGATACCCGGATTTCCTGCTCTGAAAGAAGGAACAGTTTCTTTTTCAAGTCTGATGCCTAAATTTAATGTTAAGCGACTTCCAATTTGCCACGCATCTTGAGCAAAAATTGCGTCATTGCGACTTTTGACTTTACCCGAACTTCCAATAAGTGAAAGTGTTCCGACACCAAGAACAGTAGGCGCATCCACGGGACAACCCGGAGTTGGAATTCGAGTCGGTCGCACACAACCATTTCGGTCACTTGCAGTTCCGCTCAGGTTGACGTCAATTGTACCGAGACTGACATTTCCATCGTCAAGGTCATTACTGAGTCCTGTGTATTGATAACCGAATCTGAAACTGTGTTTGCCGCCAAAGTTGCCAACATATAAGCCGGCAGTTACATCCAAAGTTTTTCGAATTGAAATATCTTTCAAAGTCAGGCTGTTTGTGGGAACATTTCTGTAACCTGCGCCGCCTGCCGAACAACCATCGCTTATACAAGTGTATTGTGTAACTTGTGGAACCCCGTAATTAACTGATTTTTCATTAAGGTAACCCCGTCCGTAACGCACGTTGAGCGACAAATTTTGTGTAGGCGTATAAATTCCTTCAAAACTGTAGTTGGTTGACGGTGTGCGTCCGCCTAATTCTGCTTGATCTGCTACAGTCGGTGCAGAACCGGCGGTAAGATTACTGGCAAGGGTTGTGTAGGTTGGAAGAAATCCGTTTGTTTTTGACGGATTGTAAAGATAAGTGGCATTCAGTTGTAATTTGTCGGAAACTTGACCGTCAAGTCTTGCAAAAGTGTAATCTCTTCTAACATCAGACTGATAACTTCTGGTTACGCCATCTGTCGGGGTAGTAAAAGTTCTTGTCGTCGGAAGAAATTGCGGTGCGGCACCGGCAAAAAAGTACAAACGTTTTTTGATAATGTTGCCACCGACAAAAAATGAAGGAAAAGTATTTGCGAAACTGTCTCTTGCAGGCTGGATGTAACGTCTCGCATCGGTTCCTAAAAAAGCAGTGCTACTGCTCAAAATTTGACGTGGACGACCAAATAACTTAGCTGATTCAATTTGTGTTCCGATTTCACCATGAAAAGAATCGGAGCCGCGTTTTGTCACAACACTTATAACTCCGCCGGTTGCCCCGCCAAATTCCGCTTCAAATCCGTTTGATTTAACTTGGACTTCTTGAATCAACTGAAAAGGAATATTGTTGTTTGCGTTCAATAAGCCATTACGGAAATTGGTAACTTCTTGCCCGTCCAGGATGAATGCATTTTCTGCACCACTTGCACCGTCAATTTGAAATCCGCCGCCGGTTGGTTCCGTGCGAACCGGCGCCGCCGCTTTCAAAGCTGTTGTGAAGTTAGTTCCCTTTGGAAGTTCTTCGAGTGCTTTTGCTCCTAAATTAGCTTGAATTTTACTTGATGTCGGGTCAATTGTTGCTATATCATCGGATGTAACATTAACAACTTCACCAACTGAAGCCTTTAATTCGATACTTAAGTTAGATGCGTTACCTAAAGTAACTTCAACATTAGTTTTTGTTACTTTTCCAAAATTGCCTGCTGAAAAGCTGACAGTATATCCGCCGGGTGGTACTTGTGGGATACGAAATACTCCGTCCTCATTTGAAGTTACTGTGCGACTGAACGCATTTCCTGAAACTACTACTGTAGCATTTGGAATTACTGCACCGTTTTGGTCTTTCACAGTACCTTCAATACTACCCGTTCGTTCTTGTCCAAACGCAATTGTCAGACATAAAAAGCCCGACAACATTAAAGATATTAGTTTTAAACTGAATTTCATTTTTACTCCTTTTAGATTTTTGTTATTTACAAAATTAAATAGTATGTTCAAACTTTTGAACATTTAACAATGACTCTGCAATTACAGAGCCATACTTCACAGTTTTCGACTAAAAGCCTTAACCACAGAAATTACAAGCGGTTAGAGTCGACTTACCGACATTATAAAACTCTTCAAAATCCTTTATTATGTATTGTTTCCAATAATCTGAATTTTTTCAAACGATTGAATACTTGAACAATTCTTATTCCTAAAGCAAAATCAATTTGATGTCGGAAAAAAATTACAGAGATTCGGTTCACAACATTATTCGCCTCAAGACCGATACGGACGAAGGCAGATTGCTCGCGCGTTTGATTGACACGGCGGAATTTCAGCGGTTGCGGCGAATCAGGCAACTCGGGTTGGCGATGTTTACTTATCAAGGCGCGGAACATTCGCGGTTTACGCATTCGTTGGGAGCATTGCATTTGGCAACGCGAATTTTGTTCAAAATGCAGGCGACTTACAAAATTTCCGACGAAGAAATTCTTGCCGTGAGATCCGCCGCTCTTTTGCACGACATCGGACACGGCGCGTTTTCGCACGTGATCGAAAAAATTCTCGATTTTCATCACGAAGATTTTACGATCGAAGCGGTTTTATCGGATGAAACCGAGGTCGGAAACGTGCTTCGCGCTTTTTCGCCGAAACTGCCGAACGACATTGCCGACATCATCAACGGCAAGTTTCGACCGCTGGCTTTGGCTCAACTTGTGTCGTCGCAGTTGGATGTTGACCGGATGGATTATTTGCTCCGCGATTCGTTGATGACAGGTGCCAAATACGGCGTGTTTGACCTTGAATGGATTATTAAATCGTTGGAAATAGACGAATTAAACGATCGGCTTTATGTTTCGGCGCGCGGTCTGCACGCGGTCGAAGATTATTTGCAAGCCAGATATTATATGTATCGCCAAGTCTATTTTCATCGCACTTTGCGTTCGGCAGAAGTCGTTTTATGCTCGATTTTTCGCCGAGCGTCGGATGTTTTTTCCGCAGGTGGAAATTTGCGCTTTGCGGAAAATACGGCGTTTGAAAAAGTTTTGCGAAAAGAAAAACTGAACTTGCGCGAACATCTCGAATTGGACGACACGGACGTTTTATTTCATATTAAACAATGGCAAAATGCGGACGATAAAATTTTAGCGGACTTGTCGAAACGTTTTATAAATCGGCGACTTTTCAAAGCCTTTGACCTCGATATGCCTGCCGATGAACGCGCCGGTTTTTTGATCGCCGCGCGGCAAACGGTTGAAAACGCGGGGTTTGACGCGAATTATTATTTTGCCGAAGACAAAACCGGCGATGTTCCGTATTATTTTTATACGAAAGATTCCGATGAGCCGAAAAATTTGATTTATGTCGAAGACGGTTATTCGCGTCCTTCTATTCGGGAAATTTCCGAGGTCAGCGCGGCAGTTCGCGGGTTGCAAAAAGGTTACGAAATTCACCGGGTTTGTTTTCCGCCGGAGTTGAAAGATGAAATTTCACGTTTGTATCACCAAATTTAAACCGCCGAAATTTTCAAACGTTTTATTCGCGGCGGTGTTTTTCGGCATCTTTGCGTTTCAGATTTATTCGCAGAAACTTGCGGTTATCACGCCCGAAACGTCTCCGATTTCCGAGAAAGTTTCGGCTGAATTGTCCGATAACCTAAACGCTCTCGATGCGGATTTAGTCAAAAGCGCTTTTCAATCGACGACTTCCGAAAATATATTTAATCCGACAACCGCCGAAGCAAAAATAATCGGGGCGGCAATCGGGTGCGATTATTTTGTTTTGCTCAAAGTTGAAACCGGTCGGCGAAATTCGTTTGACAAAGGCGAGTATTTTGAAAGTTTCGCGGTTATTTATCTTGTAAATTCAAAAAGCGGACAGCTTGTTTTTTGGAAAATATACAGTTTTGAAGATAAAACAATCAGCCTTGCGGAATCGAAACTTTTGACGCAAATAAAATCGATTTCATCGGAGCTTAAAATTAGTTCGATCAGTTATAACGCCGACAAACCGAACATGGCGGAATTTTCCGAAGACGACAAATCGCTTCGTTCGCCGTTGCCGTACAAACGCCTGAAGCCCGCTTACACAACGCTTGCGAATCTTTATTCGATTGCGGCAACGATTGACATTGAAGTTGATTTGAACGAAAAAGGCGAAGTTACGCGAACGGAAATTATTCGTTGGGCAGGTTTCGGGTTGGACGAAGCCGTGATTGAAACCGTTAAAAAAATGAATTGGAGACCCGCGTTGAAAGACGGAAAACCTGTGCCGATTCGGGTTTTGCTGCGATACAACTTTAAAAAAATCGAAAAAGCCGAGTAATTCTCAAACACCTTGCGGAAAAAATATCGACGCGCCGAGTTGTTTGCAAAACTGCCGTTTCCGTTGAAACTGTGTTATTTTTTTAAGTAGAGTTTGACTCCTTTTTTTTCCGAAACACTCAAACTTTTGTTTCTGCAAGACTGCAAATTATGTTCAATTTAGACGAAAAAAACTCTGATGCAAATTTGGCAAACCGCATTTTGACGCTGATTGTCGGCAGACTTTTTGCGATTTTTCTGTTGTTGGTCGCGGCGTGGGTTTGGAACGCGGGTTTTGCCAAACTCTCGTTCGACGATTTTCCGCGCGGCTTGCTTTTGGTCTTTGTCGCCTCGGTCGGGTTGACGGTGTTTTATTTTGTGCTGTTGCGATTCAGTCAAAATTTGACGGCGCAACTGCGGCTTCAATTTTTATTCGACGCGATTTTAATAACCTGGTTGGTTTGGCGAACGGGCGATGTAAACTCTCCGTACATCACGCTTTACACGGTTTTGATTTGTGTCGCGAGTTTGTTTTTAGGACTTCGCGGAACATTGATTGCAACGGTTTTGTGCGTTGCTCTGTTTACTTTTTTGACAATTTCGACGACTAACTCTTTGCTCGTTTCTTACTCGACGGTTTCGCTCGATATGTCGAAAGCGATTCAACTGGTCGGATTTCACGATATTGCGATGTTGGTGGTTGGTTTTTTGGCGGCAAAACTCGCCGAACGTCGCGGCTCGACCGTTATTTTAGAGGAAACAACCAAAAATTTGGCGAACTTGCGGGCGTTGCACGAACGAATTGTCGAATCGATTCGGTCGGGTTTGGTAACGACTGATTTGGACGGGAAAATTTATACTTTTAATGCAACTGCGGAAGAAATAACGGGTTATAAATTTGCCGAAGTAAAAGGTTGGACGATTTACGATTTCCTCGGCGATGTCAAACAGCCGATTTCCACATCGCTCGAAGCCGCCGAAAAAGGCGAACAACCGCCGCGCTTTGAAATTGATTTTCTGACACCCGAAACTTTTGCCGTGCGACTCGGTTACGGAATTTCACCGCTTTTCGACGAAGACGGCGAAACGACCGGTTTGATTATTACGTTTCAAGATTTAACCGAAATTCGTTCGATGGAAGAAAGCGTCCGGCGCAAAGACAGACTTGCCGCCGTCGGTCGGGTTGCCGCCGGTTTAGCGCACGAAATTCGCAATCCGCTGGGGGCAATGCGTGGGGCAATTCAAGTTTTGCAGATGCAAACGCCGCCCGAATCTTCGCACGCGAAGTTGATGGCTATTATTTTGCGCGAATCCGACAGGTTAAATAACATCATCACAAATTTTCTTACATATGCTCGTCCGCGCGTCAGTAATTTTATCGAAATAGATTTGCGCGAAGCGATAAACGATTCGTTCACCTTGCTCAAACACAGTCCCGATGTCAAGGAAAATCACCTTTTGGAACTTGATTTGCCCGAAGAACCGATTTTGCTTTCAGCTGATTCGACGCAGTTAAAACAGGTTTTTTGGAATTTGACGCGCAACGCGATTATGGCAATGCCGAACGGCGGAAATTTAAATGTCAAAGTCCAAAAATTATTGAACGGACGAACGCAGATTTTATTTAACGACACGGGTTGCGGCATGACTCCGAAACAAGTCGAACAACTTTTCGAGCCGTTTTCGACCTCAACCACCGGCGGCACGGGTTTGGGTTTGTCGATTGTTTATCAAATTGTCCGCGATCACGGCGGAACAATAAAAGTTCGCAGTTTAGAAAGCAAAGGTTCGACGATTACGGTCGAATTACCTTCGGAAAAGCGAAGTCCGGTTGTCATCGAAGAAAAAGATTTATCCGAAGTCGTCTTTCAATCTTCGAGACTGGAAAATTTTCTGACAATCGTGCCGGAAGACAGTGAAGAATTAAGAATTAAGAATTAAGAATTGAGAATTAAAAATTAAGAACTGAGAATTAAAAATTAAGAACTGATGTTACGCAAACCGGTTTTAGTCGCCGGCGGCGATAAATATAATAACGTCGGGTAAAGCGAATGATAATGAGCGAGACCCGACGACCGATTAGTACCGGGTTTCGACACCGGAAGTGTCGAACCGGCGTTTAATTAACCGCCGCTCAGTTTATACCCGAAAGGAATTGGTTTGCGAAAGTACGACACGCTTCAGCTTGTCATAAACTTGAGCTTGAATGTTATTAAATGCCGCAACAAACTGAAGTTTGTTGTACTTTGCTGCAACTGTTTTCGCAAACCAATTCCCGTT
>JANPBM010000041.1:0-69409 GCA_031430435.1 Acidobacteriota bacterium | reverse complement strand
GTGAATTGTGAATTGTGAATTGTGAATTGTGAATTGTGAATTGTGAATTGTGAATTGTGAATTGTGAATTGTGAATTGTGAATTGTGAATTGTGAATTGTGAATTGTGAATTGTGAATGATGAATGATGATTAAAACCTTTTAACTCAATAGTTCAGACATTTCAAAATGCCGGAAAACTTTTGCTGACCTGCTTAAAAACGCAAAAAAGCCGCCGAGTTTATATTTACTCAACGGCTTTTTTAATTTTTCTACGCTTCATTGTTTCTTTAATTCTTCAATCATCAAAACTGCACCTTCAATGCTGCCTTTGTACACAACATTTCCCTGCTTATCAATGACAAAAGTTGTCGGATAACCTTTTACGCCAAATTTTTCAGGCAATTCTTCGTCTGTCGGCAATAATACCGGAAAGTTATAACTTTCTTCTTCGATAACTTTAAATGCGCTTTTTTCTTTGTCTTCATCAAGCGGTTTGTTTACGGCAAAAACAACTACCGAATCATCATTTTTATATTTATCGTAAAAGGCTTGTAATTGCGGGAATTTTTGAAAACAAACACCGCATCTCGTATTCCAAAAATCAAGTAAAGCTATTTTTTTATTCAATGTTTGATTAGTTATTTTAGTATTATATTGGTTAATTCCTTCAAATCTTTGAGACAACCTATGAGCATTTATTTTGCCCGTAAAAGTTTCATAATTTAGATAATGAAGCCAATAATCAAAACCTTGAAAAAACATAAATACTGTTATCAAACAACTTATTAAGGCAATTAGAAAGTCTAATGGCTTTGTTAATTTCCAGTAGAGATAACCGCAAATAATTCCGATTGTCTGAATAAGCAATTGCGGCAAAAACCAAGGTAACCCAGAAAACAAATCATAAATGACGTTTGGGAAAAGAACGCACTCACCAATAATTAAAGCCGCAAATATATTCCAAAATACAGTTTCATTTTTATATTTTACAAACAAAAAAAACGTCAAATAAAAAAACAGGATAAACCCGACCAATGAAGACAAGTCAATTCCCATTCCTATTCCGCTAAGCCGCAGTGGTATCAATAATAGAGTTACCACAACAGCGGAAAAACAAGTCTTAAAAAAAATTTTCATACTCGTAAAAAGTCTATGTATGATTTAAATTATACATAGACTTTTGCTTTGAAGTTTAATCAGGAAATATAGTAGATTTGCAAGCTCCGGAACAAGAACTACCCCCAAAAATCCCACATCCGGAAGTTGTAGCAGTACAACCTCTTTTACATGCTGTTTTTGCCTGAACATACTCTGAGCACCAAAATGAACTCGTACAATTACAATTATACCCCTGTAATTGGTTAGTTGTTGGCAATACGGGGTCATTTTGTTGGACTGAACATGTTGGAGGATTTCCAAATAATGATACAAACAGCTTGTAAACCTGTTCCTTTGGAAACAGTAATAGTGATCTTTTTTGGAACTCATCCAACAAACTCTGTATTTTATTATCAGGAACTGATGAATAAAGTAACTCGTTTCCCAATAGAGAAATTCCCTCCAAAACAAAATCTTGCTTCGGTTTATCAAAGTATTGAGTTGATAATGAAACTGCAAGTTTGACCTTCCAAATCAGTTTTTTATCTTCTGATGAAGAACTTTTATAGAAGTTATCTCGCTCTGCTTTGTTGAAAGAAATTACGGTATGATATTTGTTCAAAATCTCTAAATCGCTTTTATTGCCACCAAGATTTCCAAAAATATCCAATGTTTCCCGCGATGAAAAAAGCGTTTCTGCTCTTATTTCAATGGCATCATTCTTTATTTTGGAGTTTGTGCTGATTTTTGTCTGGTCATAATCATCAGGAGAAAGACTAGAAATACTTTCTAAAATCAAGTCTTTCTGAGACTGGTTAAAAGTTGAATTTTTGACAAATTGAAATGCCAAATGAAATTTATAGAGATTAGCTTTCATCTCATTTGAAACATCAGAAAATGCTTTTTGTCTCTTGGTTATCGGAATTGAAGAAATTTCAACATATCTTGCAACAATATCCGAATCAGACGTTGCAGTTAGTTGGTCGGTTTTTTGTGCATTAGTACCCGAAGTCAACAGGCTTAAAAAGCCAATGACTGTCATAGCGAAAACCGCTAAGTTGTTTTTTTTTAACATTTAGAACCTCCAAATTTGGTGTTTAATTTATCGGTAAATAGAGATGTAAAAACTCGTATTTGCAGGAAGTAAAACTTCGGGAAATGTTGGGAATTTTCACAAAATGAATTTACACGTCAAAGGTATCACAGTTTTTGAAAATTGCAAACAATTTTTCGATAAAGAAAAAACCGCCGAAGTTTATATAAACTCGGCGGCTTTTTTTTAATTTGTTTAATTTTAACCTTTTCGCAGTTCCGTCAAAACTTGTTTGGCGATGGCTTTGAGCGTGTCAAAAACGCCGATGCCTTTTGAGGCGACGGCTTCGTAGGTCGGTTCGCCTTTGCGTTGGAGTTCGGCGGTTAGTTCCTCAACCGTGCAAACATTCGGCAAATCACGTTTATTAAATTGCAGAACGTATGGAACTTGCGCCAAATCGTAGCCTTGCGATTGCATATTTTCTTCTAAATTATAAAGCGATTCGATATTTGCGTCCATTCGTTCTTCTTGCGAATCCGCGACAAACACCACGCCGTCCACGCCTTTCAAAATCAATTTCCGCGAAGCATCATAATAAACTTGACCCGGAACCGTATAAAGATGAAAACGAGTTTTGAAACCGCGAACCGTGCCGAGTTCCAACGGCATAAAGTCGAAAAATAACGTGCGGTCGGTTTCGGTCGCCAAACTGATTAATTTCCCTTTGGCTTGCGGAGCCGTTGAATCGTAAATATATTGCAGGTTGGTCGTTTTACCGCACAAACCCGGTCCGTAATATACGATTTTGCAATTTATTTCGCGTGAAGCGTAATTGATAAAAGTCATAACTGTTTTACGTTATAAAAGATAATTTTAACTGAACAGGCTGTCAATGTCCTCGTCGGTAATCTCAGAAAAAAAGGTGTCTTGGTTGATTCGATGCTGCTCCGATTCTTTGGTAATGTCGTCTAAAATCGTCGCCACTTCGTAACTTGCTCGTTTTGTCCGCAATTTTACTAAACCGAGTGTCGAACGATCGTCGAACACCACGACCAATAAACTTCGCCCGATGACGCACATATACAGGCTTTCGCGTTCGCCTTCGTGTGAAACGGTCGGAAAAGTGTGTTCGCCCAACAAACGCGCCATCGTGCTGGTCGCCGCGACGTTTCCCGCCGCTAAAGACGAAAACGAAGTCGTGTCCAAATCGCCGATGTCGCCGTAATGAGCAATCGGTTGACCATCACGATCCACAAGCAAAACAACCCGCGCCGCCGATTCAACGCAGAGGCGAGCAAGAACAGTTTTAATCCTGTGAAACTGGGTTTCGTGTATTACAATGGGCGTTTCTGCCATGAGTCGTTATTCTACTTTTTTTGGTAAATTTAAAGGTATGTAAATTATTTAAGTTTCAACCGAATCCGCATTCGGCAAAACTTTTACGGTAATTTGAGCAGATAAAACATCAAACCGCACTTTTAATTTAACATATTCAATCACAAGGCTTCAAGTGTTTTTTTATGTTTATTCAAATTTAACAAAAATTTCATTAAACATAAGCATTTCGGAGTATCAGTATCAGAATTTTCTATTGCTTAAACAAATAAAATAATGTTAAACTGCAAATCGAGAGTAAACCTCCGCTCCGATTTTTGAGCATCTTTCAATCATAAGCATCAAGTAAAAAGGTTACAAACATAAAACGGCAGAATCGCCGAGATTTATTATGTTTTGAGAACAGTTTATAAAGTCGTTGAACAATAAGACTTTTTGCCGGTCGGCTTGAATTAAATCAATTTAATGAAAAATCATGTTTTTTCTGAAAATCCGTTTGGCTTGAATGTTGTCTCGATTGGCGGCGGCACAGGACTTTCGACGGTACTTTCGGGTTTGAAACGATTTGTGGAGGCAAGCCAAAGCGAACCTGTTTGGCTGAATAAACTTTCGGGCATTGTGGCGGTTTCGGACGATGGCGGAAGTTCGGGACGACTCCGCAACGAATTACGGATGCTTGCTCCGGGCGATGTCCGCAGTTGTATGGTCGCTCTTTCCGAAGATTCGCACCTGCTTTCAAAACTTTTTCAACATCGTTTTCGCGGCGACGGCGAACTTGGCGGACACAGTTTCGGCAACATTTTTCTCGCCGCTTTAACTGAAATTACGGGTGATTTTGCCGAAGCCGTCCGACTTTCATCCGAAATTTTGGCGATGAAAGGTCATATCTATCCTGCGACCAACGCCGATGTTCATTTAATCGCCGAATTAAACGACGGCACGTTGATTCGCGGTGAAACAAATCTGGCAAAATTCGGCAAATCGATCAAACACATTAGACTTTTTCCTCGAAACTGTTTGCCGTTGCCCGAAGCAATTACGGCGATAAACGAGGCAAGCGTTGTTACAATCGGTCCGGGTTCGCTTTACACATCGCTTTTGCCGCCGCTTTTGGTTGACGGCGTAGCTCAGGCAATCGCCGCATCAAAAGCCGTTAAAGTCTTTATTTGCAACCTCATGACACAACCCGGCGAAACCGACGGCTATTCGGCAAGAAAACATTTGGAAGCAATCCGCGAACACGCGCCGCAATTTGAATTTGATTATGTTGTGTTGAATAATCGTCCGGTCAGTGATTTGCAAGCCAAAATGTATGCCGAAGACGGTGCGGAACAAATCGGCGTTCACGGTTCAATCTCGCCCGAAACCATTGACGGCGCGGAACTTATTTACGGAAATTTATTGGACGACGGCGAAAAAGTTCGTCATCATCCCGAAAGATTGGCGCAAACAATTTTACTTTGCGCGATACAGGAAAAAAAAGCTGTAACCAATCGGCAACATTCAGCAGTCAGCAGTTAGTATTAAAAGAGTTATCAATGTCCCGGTTTTTATAATTTCTACATTTTTAATTCTTAATTTTTAATTCAAATGGATAATCCACAGCTCGATATTTTAGTTTTAGCGGCAGGTTTGGGAACTCGGATGAAGTCCGAATTGGCGAAGGTTTTGCACAAAATCGACGGTCGTCCGCTTATCAATCACGTTTGCCGAACGGCGACCGCGCTTGCTCCGCGCAAGATTTTTGTCGTCATCGGTCATCAAGGCGAAGATGTTAAAGCATCTGTTTTGAACGAATTAGACGAATCGCAAACCGGTTTCGCGTGGCAGAACGAACAACTTGGCACGGGACACGCCGTAAATTCTGCGCGTCATTTGTTGGAAAATGAAAATTCGACGTTGCTCGTGCTTTCCGGCGATGTTCCGATGATTCGGGCAGAGACTTTGGCGGCGTTGGTTCAACAACATCACGCCCATCGCGGACACGGCGCCGCGTGTACTATTTTAACCGTAAAATTTGACGATTCAACGGGTTACGGCAGAATTGTCAGAAATCCCGAAGGTTTATTCGATCGAATTGTCGAGCAAAAAGACGCGACCGAAGACGAACGAAAAATCAAAGAAATCAATTCGGGGATTTATTGTTTCGATACGAAAAAGTTGTTTGAATATCTCGCCAAAGTCAAAAACGAAAACGCTCAAGGCGAGTATTATTTGACCGATGTTCCGCAACTTTTGCGACAAGACGGCGAAGACGTGGCAATTTATCAACATCACGACAAAAACGAGATCGAAGGTATCAATAATCGCGTTCAACTCGCTGATTTAGAAAGAGTTATGAGGCTTCGGACAATCAAAAAACTGATGCTCGATTACGGTGTTACGTTCATCAATCCGCGTGCAACCTATATTTCTGCCGAAGCAAAGATCGGACGCGATACGGTGATTTATCCGAACGTTTTTATCGAGGGAAATACGGTTATCGGCGATGGTTGTACGATTCGATCGAACACGCGCATCACAAATTCAAAAATCGGCGGCGGCGTTGAGATTTTAGATAATTGCGTGATTACGGATTCCGAAATTTCCAACAGTTGCACGGTCGGACCATTCGCGCATTTACGGGTACACGCCCGTCTCGAAGAAAAATCGAAGGTCGGAAACTTTGTCGAACTAAAGAAAACAATTCTCGGTCGCGGCTCGAAAGCAAATCATTTAACCTATTTGGGCGACGCGACAATCGGCGAAAAAACCAACATTGGGGCGGGAACAATTACTTGTAATTACGATGGCGTAAACAAACACGCAACCATCATCGGCAACCGCGTCAAAATTGGTTCCGATACAATGTTGATTGCACCGATAAAAGTTGGCGACGGTGCCGTAACAGGTGCAGGAAGCGTTGTAAACAAAGATGTTGGGGAAAATAAATTGGTCGTCGGCTCACCTGCCAGAGCAATTAAAACACTTGAGTAATTACAAATAATGAGACATAATTACTGATAATTATATGAGCGAAGAACAAACGATTCAAAAAGTGCAAATCACGATAAAAATTGATGCCGATATTTTGGAATTTTTCAAAAAACGAGCGTCGCAAGCCAATTCCGCACCTTATCAAACTCAGATAAATCAAGAACTTCGGGCAATTGTGGAAGGCGGGAAAAAAGTAAAAGTAAAAAGTAAAAAGGTAAAAATTGATACCAAGCAATTGCCGGCGGATAAGAAATTTATTAAGGCTTTAACGGAAGAAATTAAAAAGAATTTGGGTAACTCAAACTGAAAAATATATGTGTGGAATTGTTGGATACGTTGGAAATAAACAAGATGTGCCTTTGATTATCGAAGGTTTACGGAAATTGGAATATCGCGGTTACGACTCGGCAGGAATTGCCGTGGTTGATGAAAATCACGAACTTACATTACGTCGTGCCGAGGGAAAACTTCGCAATCTGGAAGAAGTTATTCGGCTCAATCCGCTTGACGGCAATTACGGAATCGGTCATACGCGATGGGCAACTCACGGTCGTCCGACTGAGGAAAACGCTCATCCGCATCGTGATTGTTCGGGCAGAATTGTAGTTGTTCACAACGGAATTATCGAAAATTATTTGCAGCTCAAAGAAATGCTCCGCGAAAAAGGACACGAGTTCAAAACCGAAACCGATACGGAAATTGTCCCGCATTTGATTGAAGAAATAATGAAATCGGGCTTGGAATTTGAACCTGCCGTGCGGCAAGCCGTCAAACAACTTCGTGGAATTTTCGCCTTGTCAATCATTTCCGCCGATGTTGCCGATACAATCGTGGTTGTCCGCGAAGGTCCGCCCGTGGTCATAGGTTTAGGCGACGGCGAATTTTTTGTTGCTTCCGACATTCCCGCGATTTTGCAACATACACGCGATGTTTTTTATCTTGGCGAAAAAGAAATTGCCGTGCTGACAAAAGATTCGGTAAAAGTAACGGATTTTGACGGAAACGCCGTTGAACCCAAACAGCAACGTATTACTTGGGATCCGATTATGGCGGAAAAAGGCGGTTTCAAGCATTTTATGCTCAAGGAAATTTACGAGCAGCCGCGTGCCGTTCGCGATACCGTGCAGGGTCGCGTTTCGCTTGAGACAGGCAAAGTTTACTTGGACGAAATGAATATTTCCGAAGCTGATTTTCAAGGCGTAACGTCGATTAAAATCGCGGCTTGCGGAACAAGTTGGCACGCCGGACTTGCCGGAAAATATATGCTCGAACAACTGGCGAGAGTTCCGGTTGAAGTCGATTACGCCTCCGAATTCCGTTACCGCAATCCGGTTTTGAGCGAAACCGATTTGCTGATTGTTATTTCGCAATCGGGTGAAACGGCGGACACAATCGCCGCAATGCGAGAAGCTAAACTGAGCGGTTGCAAGGTTTTAGCGGTTTGCAACGTTCACGGTTCGATGATTACGCGTGAAGCCGACGGCACAATTTTGACTCATGCGGGACCTGAAATCGGCGTTGCGTCAACCAAGGCTTTCACGTCGCAGATGATTGCGTTGTATTTATTCGCACTTTATTTGGGACAACTTCGCGGAAAAATTGATGAAACCCAAGCGAAATATCACGCCCAAGAATTAGCCGAACTTCCGTTGAAAATCGAGACACTTTTAAACGACGCGGACAGCATCGAAGAACTGTCGAAAGAGTTTTTCCGTGTGCAAGACTTCTTATATTTGGGACGCGGAATCAATTTCCCCGTTGCGTTAGAAGGTGCTTTAAAGCTCAAGGAAATTTCATATATTCACGCCGAAGGTTATCCTGCCGGCGAGATGAAACACGGTCCGAACGCTTTAATCGACGAAAAATTACCGGTCGTTGTCGTCAATACCAAGGAAAAAGGAAACGCGGCGAGTGAATTGCGATACGAAAAAACGCATTCAAATATTGTGGAAGTAAAAGCCCGCGACGGAATTATCGTTTCGATCTTAACCGAAGGCGATACGATGAGTTCGACAGTTTCAAATTACGTCATCGAGATACCCGAAGCATCTGATTTACTCGCACCGATTTTGTCGATTATTCCTTTGCAATTACTCAGTTACCACATCGCCGTTCGACGCGGTTGCGATGTAGATCAGCCGCGAAATCTCGCCAAAAGCGTTACGGTTGAATAATTGTTGCAAAGCGTTTGCATATTGAATAATATAGTTGTAAACAAACCAAACGAGTTACTGACTCCAAGTAAATTAAAAATTGCTTGGAGTATTTTTATGGCTAAAGAACGTTTCGCTCGGCTCGAAATGAAAATAACATTCCAAAATTTACCAACGACGGGCATTGTAAACTCCGGCTTAAAATCAAGACGTTCCATTGTGCGGACTATCTTTCGGAATTCAAGGTTGGAAAACCAACGGGTAAAAGACTATGGCAAAAATACGGTAATTTTTTTGTTTTTCTGAATAATAGTTTTGAAATAACCGCAATGGAAGTAGGATTTTCATATAAAATTGTCGATTAATCGAGTCGTTTTTCAAATAGCTAAAGTAACACTCGAAACCGGAGAAATTTTGGGCAGTTTATATCTGATACCGATTTCGGTTCGTAAATCGGTAATGCCGGCGAAAATCGCCAACAATGGTTGTTACGTTTTTGTTTCAAATAACTTTGGTTTTGTGCTAATATCCATTCTTGAAAGACCTTCTTTTTTGTTCAAAATAATTGTTGTAAATTGCATTGAAACAATTTAGAACGGTCTTTTTAACGACTTGGCAGAAGCCGTAAATTTATCCATTTTAACAAACAATGCAAACATTAGACCTAATCATCATCTTCGGATATCTCATCGGCATTACGCTGTTCGGTATCTTTTATTCGGGCAAACAGGAAACGACGAAAGATTATTTTGTCGGCGACAGAAACGTGCCGTGGTGGGCGATTTCGGCTTCGATTGTCGCCACGGAAACTTCGACGATTACGTTTATTTCCGTTCCCGGAATCGCGTTTGCAAAGAACGGCAATTTCGAGTTTTTGCAACTCGTTTTCGGTTATATGCTCGGTCGCGTGGTGATTTCGCTGCTCTTTATTCCGATGTATTTCAAAGGCGAATTGTTCACGGTTTATCAACTTTTGGGCGATAGATTCGGCGAGAAAGTTAAGATGCTTGCGTCCGGTTTATTTGTGATAATGCGGAATATTGCCGACGGGATCAGACTTTTGTTGACGGCGATTGTTCTCGCGGCAGTTTATGTCGCGTTTGTGCCGGACGCGAATCCGAACACGATTATTATTTTGTCTATCATTTTGCTCGGCGTGGTGATGATTATTTTCACGTTCTTCGGCGGAATGGAAGCGGTGATTTGGGTTGAGGTTGTGCAACTCGGCATCTACATCTTCGGAGCAATCGCGGCGGCGGTCGTAATTTTGAACCAAGTTGACGGCGGACCAGCTCGCGTAATCGAAATCGGAAGCCAGTTTAACAAGTTTAATTTGTTCGACTTCGGAATCCGCGACACAAAATACTTCTTGCCGATTCCGTTTTTGTCGGAAATTCAGTTTAATCTGCCGTTTGATTTTACAAAAACATTTACATTTTTCGCGGGTTTAATCGGCGGTTGCTTTTTAACAATGTCAACGCACGGAACAGACCAATATCTTGTCCAACGCTATCTTTGCACCGATAAAGCAAGCTCTGCATCCTTTGCATTGTTAAGTTCGGGAGCAGTTGTTCTCGGACAATTCATCGGATTTTTGTTCATCGGCGTTCTGCTTTTCGCGTTTTATCAGCCGTTTGCATTGGAAGGTTATGCAACGGCAACCGGAGCATTTCCCTTTACCGGAGGCGACAAAATTTTCCCCGATTTCATCACCAAACACATGCCAAGCGGATTGAGCGGAATAGTTGTTGCAGCAATCTTTGCGGCAGCTTTGTCGAGTTCGTTAAACTCGATTGCGGCAACCTTTGTGCAAGACTTATACAAACCGCTCAAGAAAACTGCGGATGATAAACACCTTCTCAGAATGGCGAGTATTCTGACAGTTTTCTTCGGAATTGTGCAGATTTTGGTCGCGTTGTTTGTGATGAAGCAAGAACGCTCGGCTTTAGATTCGGCACTATCAATTGCCGGCTTGATTAACGGACCGATTTTGGGCGTTTTTCTAGTCGGGACATTTCTCAAAAAAGCAACGCAAACGCACGCTCTTATCGGAATGCTGACGAGTTTGACGTTAATGAGTTATTTCCTTTATTTGGAATTTGTTAAGCGTTTTGCGATTATCCCCGAAGCAACTCCGTTGGCGTGGACTTGGTATGTACTTGTCGGAAGTTCGACAACTTTTATTGTTGCTTTGATTGCGAGTTTGTTGTTCGCGGACAAAGAAAGCTAAAATATAATAACTATGCAACATGTAAGCATTGAACAAGCGAAAATAAGTCTGACAAGCCTGGTCGCGGCAGCTTTAAATGGCGAAGAAGTCGTGATAGAAGAATCTGAAAAAGCCGTAAAACTTGTGCCTTTTCAAATAGCAAAACCGCGTCCGCAATTTGGAAGTGCGAAAGGTTTAATCGAAATTAAAGATAATTTTGATGATCCGATTGAGGAGTTTTCCGAATATCAATGAAACTTTTACTCGACACTCATACTTTGCTTTGGTTTATTGCGGGAGATTCAAAACTGAGTTTAGCGGCACGGCTATTGATTGAAGATGTTACAAACGATAAATTCGTGAGCGTTGTCAGTCTTTGGGAAATCGCCATTAAATATGGGTTGGGCAGACTAAATCTCAGCGATGATTTTGAAAACCTGTTTCCGCATCAACTCAATATCAATGGTTTCGAGCAATTAGCGATTGAAAATAAACATTTTTATGAGTTTATTAAACTGCGGCAACATCACAGTGATCCGTTTGATCGCTTGTTAATTGCTCAAACTATTTCTGAAAAAATGTCCGTAATTTCAATTGATTCAGCTTTTGATAATTATCCTGTTTCGCGTCTTTGGTAGTTTTTATGAAAAAAGTATTATCTATTTTATCCGTCATCATCTGTGTTCATCTGTGGACAATTCCCTTCTTTGCTCAACCGAGTAAGCGTTTTGAGCCGTCGGAAAAGTCTTGGAAACAAGCCGACAAAATGCTCAAGAAAATGTCGGTCGATGAAAAGGTCGGTCAGCTTGTGCATATTGGAATAAACGCCAAATATACGGCACAAGACAGCGACGGTTTTAAAGAAATTCAACGCCATATTGTTGAAAACAAAATCGGCGGAATTGTTGTTTTTGCGGGCGGAGTTTATGAAACCGTGCATTTTGTCAACCGAATGCAGGAAAACGCAAATATTCCGCTTTTAATTTCGGCAGATTTTGAAAGCGGAGTCGGAATGCGTTTTGATGAAACCGTGAATTTCCCTTGGAATATGGCGGTTGCGGCGACCGGAAATCCTGAGCTTGCCCGTCGCGAAGGTGTTATCGTTGGTCGAGAAGCTCGTGCTTTAGGCGTAATGCAAGTTTACGCACCTGTCGTTGATGTCAATAATAACGCGGATAATCCCGTTATCAATACGCGAAGTTACGGCGAAAATCCGCAAGACGTAGCACGATTCGGCGTGGCGTTTATGGAAGGTTTGCAGTCGCAACGTGTGATTGCAACCGCCAAACATTTCCCCGGACACGGCGATACGGCAGTTGATTCACATCGCGGTTTGCCGATTATTAATTACGACAGAAAACGGCTCGATTCATTGGAACTTATCCCGTTTAAAGCAGTTATTGATGCGGGAATTGCGTCCGTGATGATTGCACATATCGCTCTGCCGCAGATTGATCCGACGGTTATCAAGCCGATCAAAAACGCCGTCAACACTGATACCGAGTCAGCCTTTTCAACCGAAAATGCAACTTTGCCCGCTACGCTTTCGCCGATGATCAATACGCAAATTCTCCATAAAGAACTTGGTTTCAAAGGCTTAACCGTAACCGATGCAATGAGTATGAGCGGTCTGACGCAGTATTTTACGCAAGACGAAGCCGCCGTTCGGGCATTCCTTGCCGGGGCGGATATTTTGGAAAAACCCGCCGATATTGAACTGACTTTGAAAGGTTTAAAGGATGCCGTAATGTCGGGGCGAATTTCGCAGGAACGCCTGAACGAATCAGTCAAAAAAATACTTGCGTGGAAACACGAACTCGGACTTTTCAAAAATAAAATCACGCCTTTAACCGAAATAGATAAAATTGTTTCGACCGATGAAACTAGAAAATTATCGGACGAGATTGCTCAAAATGCCGTTACTTTAGCCAAAAACGACGGAGAGTTGCTGCCGCTCGAAAAAGGAAAAAGAGCCGTTGTTTTGTGCATAACAAACGGCGAAGATAAGAATTTCGTCGGTGCGGTATTTACTAACGCGTTACGTTCACAAGGCTTGCAAGCCGAGCGAATTGTGATTGACGAACGTACGAATGATGCCGAAATTCAAATTGCACTCTCAAAAATTCAGAAAGCCGATGTTGTAATCAGCGGACTTTACGCCCGAGTTCGGAGCGGTGCGAAAAACTCGATCGGGTTGCCTGATGCGGGAATGAAGGTTTTGAACGAAGTATTTGCGTTAAAAAAACCAAGTATCGGAATCAGTTTCGGCAATCCGTATTTACTGCGTAACTTGCCTCAATTCAACAGTTACATTGTGGCTTACGGCGATATGACAAGTTTGCAACGTGCCGCCGCAAAAGGTATTATGGGAACGAATAACTTTGTCGGAAAACTGCCGATTACAATCGGCGATTATCCACGCGGAACAGGTTTGAGCATTAATTCAAAATTAAAAATTACGAATTAAAAATTATTTTCCAAACATTATGCAATACAGTTTATTTTCGTTAATTAGTTTCTTGTTAGTTTGTAACTTGAGCGTTTTCTCGCAAGAAATTATTACAAAAGAATACTTGATGGGAAAATTTAATCCTGCGAGACAAACGAGTTTTGTCCGAATTCTAAAAGATGATTTAGCTGTTGGCAAAAAAAATAGTATTCAATACGCAAGAACAGAGGCTTACGCTAAATTCAAAGCAATGCAAGACGCGGCGGCTTTAGCGAAACCTAAAAAAATAATCTTGACTATTTATTCAGCAACTAGAAATTTCACAGAACAGAAAGCCATATGGACAGCAAAATGGTGCGGCAAACGCTTTTTGAACAGCGATAAAGAAAACTATTTTGACAAATTGAATACTACGGAATGCAACTCGGTTAAAGATGAAATAGGAAGTAAGAGGAAGCCGTCAAAATTAGTCAGAACTTCTACCGACTTTGAAAAGTCAAAACTAATACTCGAATACAGTTCAATGCCGACCACATCACGGCATCATTGGGGAACGGATTTTGACCTCAACAATGCAAGTCCAAATGATTGGGAAAATGATGACGGCAAAAGGCGTTTTGATTGGTTAATGCAAAATGCTCACAAATACGATTTTTGTCAGCCTTACTCAATAGGTCGTGAATATGGCTACGAAGTAGAAAAGTGGCACTGGTCGTATTCGCCGTTATCTAAATCATTTTTGACTAAATACAACAGCTTAATTAAAAATGAAGATATCGCAAGTGCAAATTTCATCGGAAGCATAAATGCAGCAAATGTTGATATGATTAGCAATTACGTTTTAGGAATTAACCAAACCTGTAAATAAAATGATTTTAGCCTTACGAATTTTGATTTTTCTGTTGCTGATCGGAAGCGTTTTCGGATTAACAATTTTGTCGTTTTTTCGTGATGAACTTTTGTTCAATTACCCGAATTTTAACAACCCGACGCTTTCCCTTTTTTCGTTTCTGCCGTTGCTCAGCCTTCCCGCATTGATCGGTTTATGGTTTTGGCAAAAATGGGCGGTTAATTTAATTACGATTTGTGCAGTTCTTGTAATTGTTGCAGACATTTACTTTAACATTTGGACGCATCTTTATATTGCGGTTCCGAGTTCGCTGATTTTAGCTTTTTTGGTTTATAAAAATTGGAAACACTTCAAAAATGACTTGGCAAATTGAAAACTTTCTCGAAGTAAAAGACAAACAACTTTCAGTTCACGGAGTTTCTGCGACTAAACTGGCGGAAGAATTCGGCACGCCTCTTTTCGTCTTCAGCGAACCGCGAATTAAACATAATATAGAACGTTTACAAGCCGTAAAAAATGTAATCAGTTGCAAATTAAAGGTTTGCTACGCCGCCAAAGCCAATTCAAATATGGCGATTTTGCGTTGTGTTTTGGAAGCCGATTGCGATTTGGAAGTAAATTCCGGCGGCGAACTTTTCAAGGCAATCGAAATTGGTTTTAAGCCTGAGCAAATTATTTTTAACGGCACATCGAAAACCGAACAAGAGCTTGAAGAAGCGATTATTTGGGGAATTTACGCGATTCAAGCCGATTCGCTGTATGAAATCGAACTGATTGAAAAGGTTTCGCAACGCGTTGGGAAGCGTGCAAATGTCTCGCTCCGCATCGTTCCCGAAATTGAAACAGCGACGCACGCGGGATTAAAAACCGCGATGAATTCGTCGAAATTCGGGATGACTTTCGATGATGCATTGGTCGCGTTCAAGCGTTGGAAAGCGGACGACAACCACCTGCATTTGTGCGGCATTCATCTGCATATCGGTTCGCAAACGCCGAACGAAGAACCTTACACGACCGCGTTGATGTTTTTAATCGAAAAATTACGCGAAGTTGCGAAAGAGACAAATCATAATTTATCGCACATCAATCTAGGCGGCGGTTTCCCTGTTAATTATCTGCGAGATAACGATTTAGCTGAATTGATGAACAAAGAAAACGCCGAACTTTTTGCGTCAGATTTTACGCCGTCGCACGCATTGAACGCCGCGTGGAAAGCAATTTCAGAAAACGACAATGAAGATTTGAAAAATATCACGCTTTTGCTCGAACCCGGAAGAAGCGTTATCGCCGATGCGGGAATTTGTTTGACGACAGTTAGAAACACAAAATCGCGTCCGTATTCCAATCGAAATTCGCAAATCGAAAATCGAGAATCGGACTACTGGTTGTTGACCGACGCGGGCTTCAACATCTTGCTTTCGATGGAAACTTACAAATGGTATTATCATCTGATTTCGGCTTCGCGGACGAGTGAACCGCACGAAACATTTTATAAGGTTGCGGGACCGTTGTGCGACGGCGCGGACGTTTATTTTGACATTGAAGGCGAAGGTCGTTTGCCCGATTATCGCAAATTGCCCGAAAACGTTGAGCCGAATGAAGTTCTAGCGTTGCTGAATTGCGGTGCGTATTCAATCGCCCAAATGTTTCAATACAACGCCAGACAACTTCCCGCTGTGGTTTTAATCAAGGAAAACGGCGAGGTTCAACTGATTCGCCGCCGTGATTCTTACCAAGATTTGTTGGGAAACGACGTTTGGTAAATGTCAGTTAAAAATTAAGAATTAAGAATTAAGAATATGCGTCCAAATAAAACCGAATACGCTGCTTATTATGAAACTTATGTTTCGCTTGTCGAAGAAACCGACATCGTTTCCGCGTTGCGAAATCAAGCCGATGAATTGCGTGAGATTTTCTCGCAAATGTCTGATGAAAGAGGGCTTTACCGTTACGCCGAAGGTAAATGGTCAATCAAAGAACTGCTCGGACATTTGATTGACGGTGAACGAGTTTTCGCCTATCGGGCGTTGCGTTTTGCTCGTGCGGACAGCCAACCACTTGCGGGATTCGATCAAGACCCGTATATTGAAAATGCGAATTTCGATGCGGTGAAATTATCGGATTTACTTGATGAAATGTTGTTTCTGCGAAAAGCCAACACGTTGTTTTTCAATAATTTAGACGAAGAAGCGTGGAACAGAACAGGCGTGGCGAGCGAAAACGAAATTTCAGTTCGGGCGATTGCTTATATTTTGGTCGGTCATATTCGGCATCACGTTAAGATGTTGAAAGAACGATATTTATCTAATTGAGAATTGAGAATTGAGAATTTATCTTTGTTCCTGTCATCATTTTCCATTCTCAATTTTCCATTTTCCATTGTTAAAAGATGAAATTTGACGTAATAATAATCGGCGGCGGTGCGGCAGGTCTTTTTTGTGCGATTGAAGCGGGCAAACGCGGACGCAAAACGCTGGTTATCGAGCATAATTCCGAAGTCGGCAGAAAGATTTTAATTTCCGGCGGCGGACGCTGTAACTTCACAAATAAAAGAGTTTCCGCGAATAATTTTGTTTCAAATAATCCGCATTTTTGTAAATCGGCACTTGCCCGATATACGCCGAACGATTTCGTTGATTTAATCAAAAAACATAAAATTGCGTATTACGAAAAAACGCTCGGACAACTTTTTTGCAAAGAAAGTTCAAGGCAAATTATCGAAATGCTTTTGGAAGAATGCAAGCAGGCGAAAGTTGAAATTCGCGTAAATTGTGCGGTGCGAAATGTTTCCAAAGGCGAGACGTTTTTTGTCGAAACAACCAACGGCGTTTTTGAAGCGGAAAGTTTGGTCATTGCAACCGGCGGACTTTCGTTTCCGAAAGTCGGAGCAACGGATTTTGGCTACAAAATCGCCCGCCAATATCGTTTGAAAATTGTCGAAACAAAGCCGTCATTAGTGCCGTTAGTCTTTACAAAACTGCAACTTACAAAACTTGCGGGAGTTTCGGTTGATTCAATTGTTTCGGTTGGGAAACGTGAGTTCCGCGAAAATATTTTGTTTACGCACAGGGGTTTATCGGGTCCCGCGATTCTGCAAATTTCAAATTATTGGCAGAAAGATAAACCAATTTCAATCAATTTATTGCCGACCGAAAATGCCGTGGAATTGCTTGAAAACAACCGCGACAACAAGCAGAATCTCGACAATTTTCTAAGCAAATTTCTTCCTAATCGTGTTGCCGAAACTCTGTTTGCAAATCATAATCCGCTCAATCAAACAAGCAAAAAAGAACTCGAACAAATTGCCGAAAAGTTAAATAATTGGCAAGTAAATTTCAATGAAACAGAAGGTTATCACAAAGCCGAAGTTACAATCGGCGGAGTTGATACAAACGAATTATCTTCGCAAACAATGGAAAGCAAACGAGTTAAAGGTTTATTTTTCATCGGCGAAGTTGTTGACGTAACAGGCTGGCTTGGCGGTTATAATTTTCAATGGGCGTGGTCTTCGGGTTTTGCTTGCGGACAAGCCGTGTGATTTATTATGAAAAATGCGTTTTTCAAATTACCTTTCCAATTCGATGAACAGAGGCTTCTGAATGATCTTGAGGTTTGTTTATCGGAAAATTGGAAAAAACATTTCAATTCGCAAGATTACGAAGGTTCGTGGACAAGTATCGCGTTACGTTCGCCTTCGGGTAAATCGGACGATATTTTTACTGTCGCCAAGGAAAATACTTATTTCGATACGCCGTTATTGCAAAAGTGTAATTATTTCAAAGAAATTATCGAAAGTTTTGAATGTGCAAAAGAAACCGTCAGACTTTTGCGTTTAAGCCCGAACAGCGTTGTAAAAGAACATAACGATTTTCAACTTGGCTACGAATACGGCATTTTTCGTCTGCATATTCCGATAAAAACATAGTCCGAAGTTTCTTTTTGCGTCAGCGGAACCGATATTCCGATGACTGCCGGCGAATGTTGGTACGCGAATTTTCATCTGCCGCACAGCGTTGCAAATCGAAGCAATTTTGAAAGAATTCATCTGGTAATTGATTGTTTACGAAACGATTGGTCGGATAAATTGTTTGAAAGCGTCGGTTTTGATTTTGCGGAAGCAGAAAAGGTTACGCAGCCTGATGAAGCGACTGTTAAATTGATGATTGAGCGGTTGAAAGAGATGAATACGGCGACCGCGAATGAGTTGATTAAGAAATATGAAAATCAATAAACGAAAAGGTTTTAGGGGAGTATTTTTATATGGCATTTCAAATAGAGTTTTGAAATATAAAGCTTCATCTTAGTCTTTACTTATGTTTTAATATAAATAATATGTCATTTAGACTCAATAAAATTCAATATGAAAGTAGCGAATATCAAACAGATAAAATAGAACTAATAAATAGCTCGAATGATAAATCGTCAAATCACTTTACTTTAATTGTTGGTAATAATGGAACTGGAAAAAGCAGATTACTTGGAAGTATCGCAAGGGTATTGGGTAAAAATACTATGCTACCAAGAGACGATTTATTTAACTTTTCAAAGTTTGAGAAAACTAGTGAACCAAGTAAAATAATTGCTGTTTCTAATAGTCTTTCTGATAAATTCCCAATGAATAAATCGTTTCGTTTTAAAGATAGTGGTATAACTTACCGTGAGGAAAAATACAATTATTTGGGAACACGGGGGCATTTAGGGTCTTCCTCAAATCATTTGATAAGAAGAGCCACAGATATTTTATTAGAAAATTACTCTAATAAGAATGTTTCTAAATGCTACAGACATGTTTTCGAATATCTGAACTATTTACCCAAAATAGATTTAGAATACCGGATTATTCACTCAGAATTAAAAAACTCATTTAACGAACTAATAGAACCAAAGCACATAATTCAATATATAGAAAAAAGCACAAACTCTTACAGTTTGACCAGTAGCATATTTCAAAAATTGAGAGAAAATTATGAAGATAGATTTCCTGAAGTCTGTAGTTTTTTAAATACTTTAAGGTCTAAACAAAAAAGAATATATGAATTAAAAATAGATTTCTCTTCAAGTAATATTAGTAAGATTAGTGACGACAATTCAATTTATGAAGAAGATCTTAGAATATATGAAATATTGGATATTCTTAGAAAACTGAAAATGATACGTGGATTTGAAGTTAAGTTACACAAAAAAGGAAATCAAACTTTTAATTTCACTAATACAAGCTCTGGTGAATCGAATATTCTTACGACACTAATAGCACTTATTCCACTTGTAGAAGATAATTGCTGTGTTTTAATTGACGAACCTGAAATTAGTTTACACCCTAGTTGGCAATATCGTTACATAGAACTACTGAATAAAATATTTGAAAACTTTAAGGGCTGCCACATAATAATTGCATCACATTCACATTTTATAGTTTCCGATCTTCCTATAAATAACTCCTCTGTTGTTTCATTAAAACTGATTGATGGAAAAGTTGAATCTACTTTATTACATGAAAGCACATTTGGATGGTCAGCTGAAGATATATTACTTAACGTTTTTGAAATGCCTACGACTAGAAATTACTATGTGTCCAAGATTGTTACCGAAGCACTAGAAATGGTTGCAAAGAACAAGAAAAAAGGAGAAAAATTTGAGAAAATACGAAGCGAATTATCTATTTTGGAGCCAAAGTTAAAAAATGAAGACCCCTTGAAATTGATTATTAAATCTATCCTTAATATAAAAATCAATGCCTAATAAAATAGCAACGCCATATACAATTAACAATGATGAACAAGCTATTGTTGATAATAATTTCACTTTACACACTGATTGGGATAAAAAATCTGTTTTTGATGGAATAAAGTCCAATATAAGAAATTTCTTAAGAATTCAACAAGATAATGAATGCTGTTATTGCAAACGCGAATTAGGTTTTGATATTAAAGAAGTTGATATTGAACATATTACTCCAAAATCATTATATAGTCATTTTACATTTGAACCTCTAAACTTAGCCTAGGGCGAACGCATTAAAATTGTAAAACTTTAAGCAAGTAATTTTCATCCCACCCTGCTTTCTTGCGTTTGCCTTCGATTCCTCTTTTACAGCTTTTTTCCTGCTTCAACAGATTTATTCCGATGTGCCTCAAAGTTGCCAAATTCTCGGCTGATTTTGCTTCCCGAACTTGATTTGCGTCTTCTCTAAATCCAATGTCTAAGCACCAATGCAGGTTGTTTTCGATTGCCCAATGTCCTCTCACACATTTTAGGGCTAATTCCGCATTTGCCTCTAAACTGCTGATAAAATATCGTCTTTCGACTGTTTTCTTACCGCCGATTACTTCCCGAATCGCTTCCACCATCACGATACTTTTCAAGTTTTTCCACTTTTCTTTGCCTTCCAGCCAACCAATTTCTTCGGTTACCCAACATCGTCTTTCTTCGATTCGTCCGTGTCCTTTTTCTAACGTTTCGCTGTAATCATACTTGATTTCCGGGAACCCGATTCGCTCTCCCCAATCAAGATAATCTTTAATATCGCGGTGCAAATTCCCTTGATTTCCTTTCAAGGCAATCACATAATCCGCCTCTTTTTCCACGATTTCTTTGACGATTTCCGTTTGACAACCCATCGCGTCTATCGTCACGATACAGCCTTTTACGTCCAAAATCTTCAGCAATTCGGGAATCGCCGTGATCTCGTTCGATTTCTCTTCGCACCGCACTTGCCCCAACACGACCGATTGTTCGGCTGCCCACGCACTGACGATATTTAACGCTTTTTTGTTCTTTAACGGTTCTTTGCTGCCGCACAAAGTCTTTCCGTCAATATTTACCAAACTTCCTTCGCTCAAACTGACGACAGAGCTGATCCATTCCGCAAATAATGTCTTTAACTCGATATTATCCAACAAGATAAAGACTCTCCGAAAAGTGTCGTGCGACGGAATTCCGTTCTGTAATTCTAAAAATGAAGCAAACCATTCTTGTTTAGATTCGCCGAATTCGGCAATATCTTCCCAATTATCTGCTCCGCAAATCGTCGCACAGACTGCAATCACCAAAATATCTTTTAACGAATGAAGTTTCTTGCGTTCCATTCGCGGGTCTTTTATTTCTCCGACTTTTTCAAATAAACTCGTTGCCTTTAACTGTTTCAACGTTTTTCTCACCTCAATTTCAGAATTAAATTGAAGTTTGACACATTTTCTCCTTTTCTTACATTTTTAATGCGTTCGCCCTATCAAAAGGTGGGGCTTTCAATGCTGAAGGAGAAGCTGATTTACTTATACCGCTTGCGTCTGATAATAAAGATTATGTTATAAATATGCCGTCGAACGAGATTAAACAAGCGCTTATCTCGATTGTTCCCAATAATCCAGCGTCTTGCGCAAGGCATCGATGACATCATCCAAATTATACTTATCTTTCCTTTGAAATTTAATCTCCAGTTTGAAATCGTTGCCGGTCGGAACATAAATAAAAACACTTTGCTTGGTTTCGCCCGATAATCGAGTCGAAGCATTCGGCAACGGCGAATTTACTAATTTGACCAATTCATTTTTGGCACGTTCGGCTTCGAGTTCATGCAGGTCGGCAATACTCGGACCGGCGGCGGTCGAAACAACTGCGGATGCGGGCGGTTTCTCCGGTCTGAACACAGAGACGGCGGGCGTTTCAACCTTTGGCTCGATTTTTATAACGGCGGGTTTAGCAACCGATTTTGCTTCTTGCGGACGGACTTCTTGTCTGATTTTCTCGCGTGTAACCAGTCCGTTCGATTGAATTCTGCCGAGCAAATCAAACATTGAATCCTTGTCGAACTGCCTTGAAATTTCAAGCAAGGTTGACTTTGCCTGAATTTTATTTTCACGGCATTTATCTCGAATTTCCTTCGGTAAGCCGGCGATTGCCAATGATTCCGTGACGGTTGTTCGGCTTTTACCGATTTTTTTGGCAATCTCTTCGTGCGTGTAACCGAAACGCGCGGAAAGCGATGCGAGTCCGTCGGATTCCTCCCAAACGGTTAAATCTTTGCGTTGCAAATTCTCGATCAAGGCAATTTCGGCAATTCCCTTTTCGTCAATATCCATCTCGATACAAGGAACTTCGGTTAAGCCTGCAAGATTGGCTGCCCGCCAACGGCGTTCGCCGGCGATAATCATCCAACTGTCAATTCCGGTCGGTTTGACCAGAAGCGGCTCAAGTACTCCTTTTTCTTTGACTGAATTTGTTAATTCGCTCAAATCGCCGATTTCGGAACGCGGTTGTGCCGGGTTCGGTTCAATTTTATCGATTTGGATTACTCTGCCGACACTTCGGGTAATTTTTGAAATTTCTTCGACGTAATGAGCATCGTGGCGTAATCCGACTCCTGCCGGCAGACCTCTTTTATTTGACACGGGCTAAAACCTCCTCACAAAGCTGTTGATATTCCTTCGCGCTGTTTGATGTCGGAGAATATGTAAAAATAGTCTCTTTATGGGCAGGAGATTCTTCCAGACGAACACTTCTGGTGATAGCCGTGTTAAAAGCCTTTTCACCGAAAACTTTACGGATGTGCGCTTCAACATCCTTAGACAACGCGGTTCGTTTGTCATAAAGAGTAACCAAAACGCCAAGCAGTTGCAAATCGGGATTCGGACGCGAGCGCACTTTTTCGATTGTTTCAAGCAAATCGCCTGTTCCTTCCAAGGCAAAATACGAAGATTGAATCGGAATTAAGACATGTGTCGAGGCAACCAAAGCGTTGACGGTGGTTAAGCCGAGTGTCGGCGGCGTATCGAAAACAACCACATCGTACTCGGAAATAAGCTGTTCGATTCTGTCTTTCAAACGAAAAATCGAATCGAAATCTCCGACAAGTTTGGCTTCAAGTTTAGCCAAATTTATTTTAGCCGGAATAACGTCCAAGTTTTCATAACTCGTGTGATAAACAAAGTCTTTCCAATCTTTGTCTGTTTCCGTCAAAAACTCGTAAGCGCTTCCTTTGATAAGTTGCAGATCAAGCAGAGAGATAGAGCTGTTTCCCTGCGGATCAAGGTCAACCAGCAATGTTTTTTTTCCGTTTAACGCCAAACCCGCAGAAAGGTTAATGGAAGTCGTGGTTTTACCGACTCCGCCTTTTTGGTTTGCAATCGAAACAATCATTTTAGATTTCATTGTATTATATCCGGCCAGTCTTCAGCCGTGTTTTGTATATCGGCAGTTTCAGTTTGCGCCGAATTATTTAAGGTGTCGCCTGCCATTGTCAATTCCAAAATGTGATTGGCAATATAAATTGAAGTATCGAAGCGTAACGCCAAAGCAATTGCATCGGACGGGCGGGCATCAAGCAAAATGGTTTGACCTTTTTCTCCGGTAAGATAAATTTGAGCGTAAAACGTATTTTCTTTGAGGTTGTTAATGACTACTTTTTTAATTTCTAAACCCAATTCACTGATTATATTTTTGATTAAGTCGTGTGTCATCGGACGTTGCGGGGCAATTTTTTCAATCTCCAGAGCGATGGCATTAGCTTCATAGTTCCCGACCCAAATAGGCAGAATGACATCACTGTCAACTCCTTTCAAGACAATAATCGGGGTCGAACTGTTCGGGTCCATAATTAACGCGCCGACTTTAACTTCTGTAATTTCCGACAACATAGCAAACTCCTTTTTACAGTAAAACGCCAAACAGGGTGTTACTTTTTATTTCTGTTATTTTAACCTTAACTATTTGCCCAAGCAAACCGGGTTGACCCGTAAAGTTTACAACTCGGTGGCAAGTTGTGTGTCCGGTTAATTGACCTTCGATTCTCGTATTTAAATTCTCGACCAAAACTTCATGTATTTGATTAAGTTCTTTTTGTAAACTTAGCTGTTGAAATGATTTTTGAATTTGCTCAAGCTCTAAAAATCGTCTTGTTTTCTCGTCCGGCAAGACATTGTCAACCATTTCCGAAGCAACTGTTCCCGACCTCACCGAATACTTGTAGATATAACCGCTATCATATTGACAGTATTGGAATAAGTCCATTGTTCCTTTAAAATCTTCCGCCGTTTCATTTGGAAAACCGACAATTAAATCCGTGGTCAAAGCGATGTTTCGCGGCGAGTTGCGGATTATGTCAACTCTTTTTTTGTAATCGTCAACCGTGTGTCCGCGACGCATTGCCCGCAAAACATTATTGCTCCCCGATTGAACGGGTAAATGGGCGAAATTACACAAATTTTTGTGTTCCTCTATTGCTTTAACTATGTCGGGATGGAAATCTCGCGGAAAAGAAGTTGTGAACTTTATTCGCTCCATGCCGGTTGCGGCAACGGCTCTTAATAACCTAGAGAACGGCGTTGCCCCCGAAAACAGTTCAAGTCCTGTCTCAACTTGCGGTCTGTAACTGTTTACGTTTTGACCGATTAAGTGAATCTCTTTAACACCTTGGCATTTTAATTCCAAAACCTGTCCGATTATTTCCGAAGCAGGTAAACTTCGTTCTCTTCCGCGTGAAAACGGGACGATACAGTATGTGCAAAATTTATTGCAACCTTCGATAATCGGTACAAAGGCAACGAAAGGTGAATAGCGCGACTTTTCGCCGACTGTCCAATCATAATCGGCTTCGCGTTCGCCCAAGTCCAAAACAGGCATATTTTGGGCAAAAGCTTTCTCGATTGCCTCGTGAACGCGCCCGACTGCTCTGGTGCCGACGACGAAATCTACGCCGTTTGCTCGCTCGAAAAGTGTTTCGCCTTCGAGTTGAGCGACGCAACCCATTACGCCGACAATCGGTTTATTTTTCTTTTCGCGGAGTCTGCCGACTCTCGAATAAAGTTTATTCTCGGCTTTTTCGCGTACCGAACAGGTGTTTATCAAAACAACATCGGCATTTTCCTCGGTTGCGGTTAATTCGTAACCCTTTGTATTTAATAGACTTGAAACTCTTTCGGAATCAGATACATTCATCTGGCAACCATATGTTTCCAAATATACTTTTTTTGTTTTACTCTTATAAGACATTTGTTTCAAAAAAATTATGCGAGAATTTGTTCACCTTCATTTACACACCGATTTTAGTCTTTTGGAAAGTGCCGTTCAACTTAAACCGTTGGCAAAGCATTTAAATACTTTGCAGCAGAAAGCCTGTGCCATTACGGATTTGGGCAACATGTACGGTGCTGTAACCTTTTACAATAACATGAAAGCCAACGGAATTCATCCCGTCATCGGGTATGAAGCGTTTTTAACTTTCGGAAGTCGCTTGGATAAAGGAGTTTCGCTTCAAACGGGAGAAAGACCTTATTACCAAATCGTTTTATTGGCAAAAGATTTTGAAGGTTATCAAAACTTAACTTATTTGTCTTCAAAAGCATTTACCGAAGGTTTTCATCATAAGCCGCGAATCGATGTCGAACTTTTAGCGGAAAGAAGCGGTGGTTTAATCGCGCTTTCATCGGGTTTCAAGGGGGCGGTTTGGCACTATCTTCAGCAGGAAAACTTTGCCGAAGCCGAGAAAAAAGCTAAGTTGTTCGAAGATATTTTTGGTTCCGGAAACTATTTTATCGAGATTCAAGATCACGGTTTGGCTGAAGAAAAAAAACTTCACAAACCGCTTGTCGAACTTTCAAAAAAGACCGGAATTCCTTTAATCGCAACAAATGAGCCGTTTTATCTGACTGCCGATGATGCTCAAGCTCAAGAAGTTCTGCTTTGCATCGGCGAAGGGCGTACTCTCAACGACAATTCGCGGACGATTATGGGGTCAAATGAATTTTATGTCCGTTCGACCGATGAAATGTGGCGTTTATTCGGCGACGAACTACCCGATTCGTTGAACCGAACACTGGAGATTGCGGAAAAATGCGATTTTAAGATTTCCAGCGGCGAGCTGACGTTGCCCGGTTTTCCGATCCCGAAAGACTCGGGTTGCGAAACGACCGAAGATTATTTCGAAAAAGTAATTATGGACGGTTTTGCCGTGCGCCAAAAAAATGTCTGGGATAAATTACAGGCAAAAGGAACGCTTAAGTATTCGCTCGAAGATTATCACGCCCGCATTCGACGCGAGATTAAAACCATCAATAACATGGGTTTTCCGGGTTACTTTCTGATTGTTTGGGAGTTTATTCAATATGCCAAGCGGAAAGACATCCCGGTCGGTCCGGGACGCGGTTCGGCGGCGGGTTCGCTGGTGGCGTATTGTATGGAAATTACGGATGTTGATCCGCTTCAATATGATTTGCTTTTCGAGCGTTTTTTGAATCCCGAACGTATTTCGATGCCCGATATAGATATTGATTTTTGTGTTCGCGGGCGAGCCGAAGTTATCAACCATGTAACCGAATTTTACGGACGTGATTCCGTCTGCCAGATTATTACATTCGGGACGATGGCTTCAAAAGCGGCGATAAAAGATGTCGGGCGAGCTTTAGAAATGCCGTATGCGGAGGTTGAGAAAATTGCCAAACTTATTCCGCCGCCGGTTCGCGGGAGGAACATCGGCATTACGCAAGCCATCGAGCAAGTTCCCGAACTCAAGCAAGGCATGGAAACCGATGCGAACACAAAAAGACTGGTCGATTTGGCGATGCGTTTGGAAGGTTGTTCGCGTCATTCCTCGGTTCACGCGGCGGGAGTCGTTATCTCGCCCAAACCTTTGCACGAAATTGTTCCGATTACCTATTCGTCTAAAAATGAACTGACGAGTCAGTACACGATGAACGATTTGGAGAAAGTCGGAATGCTTAAGATGGACTTTCTTGCTTTAACCACTCTGACAACTATAAGCGACTGCTTAAAAAGCCTTAAGCAGAAATTAAATGTCGAAATTGATTGGAGTTTGGTTTCGCTGGAGGACGAAAAGACGATGAAACTTTTTGCCGACGGTAAAACGGAAGCAATTTTTCAGTTTGAATCATCCGGTATGCAAGAAATTTGTCGCCGCTTAAAACCAAAGGAACTGGAGGATTTAGCCGCCTTAAACGCTCTCTACCGCCCGGGTCCGTTGGATGGCGGAATGGTTGATGATTTTATTGCCAGACATCGCGGCGACAAAAAGGTACAATATATCGTACCTGAAATGAAAGATATATTAAGCAATACCTACGGCGTTTTGGTGTATCAAGAACAGATTATGCAACTGGCTCAAAATCTTGCCGGATACTCGCTTGGCGAAGCCGATTTAATGCGGCGGGCAATGGGTAAAAAGAAACGCGAAGAGATGGCGATGCACGAAGACAAGTTTGTCAACGGAGCGGTCGAGCGTAAAATACCGAAAGCCAAAGCCGAAGAGATTTTTCGTTTGATGGCACAGTTTGCCGATTACGGTTTTAATCGCAGTCACTCGGTTGCTTATGCTTATTTAGCATTCCAAACCGCTTATCTTAAAGCACACTATCCGGCTTATTTTTATGCAAGTGTTTTATCGTCGGAATCGCAAGACACGGCGAAAATTTATAAATACTCAAGTGAGCTTAAGCAGTTAAACGTTAAACTTTTGCCGCCCGACGTAAACGAAAGCGACGGCGGTTTCACGCCCTTAAATGACACGGTTCGATTCGGTTTGACTGCAATTAAAGGTTTGGGAGCAACTACGGTCGATGCGATAATGGAAGCGAGAAAGAAAGGTAAATTCGCTTCTCTGTATGATTTTGTCTCCGGAATTCAACAGGGTTCGGTAAATCGTCGCGGTTTAGAAAGTTTAATCGGCGCGGGAGCTTTTGATTCGTTGATTCCCTGCGACCACAATGTTAATTTGTGGCGAGCCAGACTGTTTGCCGGAGTCGATGGTTCGCTTGCTCACGCCCAGCGTTCTTGGAACGATAAACTGAAGGGGCAATCAATGCTCTTCGGCGGCTCTGAGGACGATTTATCGACCGCCGACGAGGAATTGCCGCAAGTTGCGGCGTGGACACAGCAGAAGTTGACGCAAGAGGAGAAAGGGGCGATCGGATTTTATCTCTCAAATCACCCGCTGGATGATTACGATCAACTTTTGTCGGACTTGAAAATAAACAAAATCGCCGATTTTACCGAATTGGAAAACCGGGAACAAATTTCGATTGCCGGTATCGTTTCGGGTTTGCAGGTGAAATACAGTAAAAAAGGCAACAGGTTTGCAATTTTCAGGTTTGAAGATCAATCAAACGGCGTGAAATGTCTGGTTTGGTCCGAAGCCTTTGCGAAAATCTCTAATTTGTTGGAAAACGACCGCATTTTGATTTTGTCGGGTAAAGCCGAGACGAACGAAGGACAAGAATTTACGCTTTTTGTTGATGAAGCGCAGAGTTTGGATGAGGCTTTGCCGCTAAAATCGAGTAAAGTATTTGTAACGGTTCCCGAAAACAAAGCTCTTAAATTAGATGATTTGTTTGAATCGATAAGTCGCAATATCAGCCGAGGCTCAACCAAATGCGATGTTTACATTGATTTGAAAACAAAAGAAAACGTAACTGTGAGATTTCTTTCGCAACTTCGCATTCAAGGCAGTAAAGCATTGGAAAGAGATTTGATCGAAAAAGGTTGCCAAGTTCGTTGGGAGTTAAATTAATTTTATGACAAAAACAGCGTTTGAGCGGGTTCAAATCGCCAGACATCCCGAAAGACCGTACTCTTTGGATTTGTTTGAGCGGATTTTCGAGGATTTTATCGAAATTCACGGCGATCGTCGGTATGCGGATGATCCGGCGATGGTTTGCGGTTTCGCCAAGTTGGATAACCGCGAAGTTTGTGTTATCGGGCAGCAAAAAGGTCGTGACATGAAACAGCGGCAGTATCGAAATTTTGCCATGTCAAAACCCGAAGGTTATCGTAAAGCTCTGCGTGTAATGCGTTTAGCCGAAAAATTCAAGCGACCGATAATCACCTTTGTCGATACGCCGGGGGCATATCCCGGAATCGATGCCGAAGAACGCGGACAGGCGGAGGCGATTGCTTTCAACTTGCGCGAAATGGCTAATTTGAATGTTCCGACGATTGTCGCGGTGATTGGCGAAGGCGGTTCGGGCGGAGCTTTGGCGGTCGGTGTCGGCGATCGCGTGTTGATGTTGGAAAACGCCGTCTATTCGGTGATTACGCCCGAAGGTTGCGCGGCGATTCTCTGGAAAGATGCGGGACAAGCGGCACGGGCGGCGGAATGTCTGCGTTTAACGGCTGACGACTTATTGAAATTCAGAGTAATCGATGAGATTATTCCGGAAGTTTCCGACTGGAAAGTTGATAACGAAGAGGTTAATTCTGCTTTAAGAGCCGCAATTTTGCGAAACTTAGAGGAATTAACCTCGTTGGATACAGCCGAACTCAAATCGCGGCGTTTCCGAAAATTCAGAGAAATGGGCGATTGGGTCAGTTGAAAGCCGGTTTAGAACGGGATGTCGTCGTCGCCTGCCGGAGCATTGTTGACAGGCATCGGAGCGTTGTCAAAGGTTGAATCGTCTCCGCCGGTCGAAGTGGGCATACCGCCGCCTTTAGTCCCGATGAATTGCATTTCGGTTGCCAAAACTTCGAGTGACGTGCGGGTTTTACCGTCTTTGTCTGTCCATTCTTCGGTGCGTAATCTGCCTTCGATGTAAACTTGGCTTCCTTTGGTCAGATATCTCGAGGCTGTTTCGGCTCGTTTTTCCCAAAGTGTAACTTTGAACCAAGTTGTTTGGTCAGCCATTTCACCGTTTTTGTCGCGGCGTTTTTCAGTTGTTGCCATTGAAAAACTGCAGACTGCCGAGCCTTGCGGCGTGTAACGGAGTTCAGGATCGCGACCCAAGTTTCCGACGATTGTTATTTTATTAAATGACATTTTTGAGTATCTCCAATAATTGAATTTTTAAGCAAACTTTCTCAAATGGTATTCTCAATAATTAACCGAGGTCAAGTAGAGATTTTATTTTTTTAATGTTTAAGCAATTTACGACATGTCTGATAATTTTGATTTGCACGCTCGAAACTTTTTCGCAGTCGGCTCAAACGGTGCCGAATTTAGAGTTGCGGTGGCGGGTTGAAAACTCGAAACTGATTGATTTTAAGCCGTTTTTATCGAGCGAAGGGTTAGTAATTTCAATGCTTGGCGGTGAAACTGCTTTGCTCGACGCGGAGTCCGGAAATGTTTTGTGGACACATGAATCAGTCGGCGAGATTGTTTCGGAACCGCTGATTAAAGACGGGTTGATTTTTGTTCCGACGGTTTCCGATTCGGTTAAAAATACGAAGATGTTGACCGTAATCAGTTTGAAGACCGGTTTAACGATTAGAACCGAGTCGAATTTCGAGAATACTCCGACTAACGAAACCGCGTCTGATAACGCACCTCTTTATAACTCTTCACAAAATAGCTTATTTGTCACAGAAAATACTATAAGCAGTAAAATTAGCAATAAGATACTGTGGAAAACAAAGGTCGGCGGAAAAATTAATCATATCGGAATCAATAAAATCGGAATTTTAGTGTCATCAGACGATAACTATCTTTACCTTTTAAACCCCAAAAACGGCAATAAAATATGGAAAGACAGATTTACAGGTAAGGTTTTAGGGACAAATTACATCTCCGAGAAGGTCGGGATTATAACTGTTTACGGAGAGAGTAAGTTGCAACTCTTCGATATTCAGAAAGGAAAGTTATTAGGTTTTATAGGCTTACAAACCGATGAATATCCTACTGCTAACATGGTTGGGAGGACAAACAAATTCTACCTCGGCACGAATCGCGGAGTTCTCTGCTTTAGCGCAAAATAAAAAAGCGTGGATTACTTCACGCTTTTTCTGTAAAATATGTAATTTGTTCCGATAATGTGCTAATGATTTGAATCATTTTTGGCAGAGTATTTCGTAATCATAGAATAGATTTCGTCTTTCAGAGCAAGTTTTTTCTTTTTAATGCTGGTCTCTTCCGTTTGTTCGTCATTATTGGGATAGTGAAGCTCGTTTAGCTCATTCAAACGGCTTTCGTAGTTTTTATGTGTTTCAACAAGTTCTCTGAAAATAGGATTATTGTTGAAAAGTTCACGATGAATCGAATCGATTTGTGCTGTATCCATAACGTTTTTTCTCCTTTTTGCTCCATGAAATTTTTATTGAACGGCAGTATCGAACATTAACCTCCGATACTGAAATTATGTTATATTTTTTTTACCGGTTTTTCAAGAAACTTAACAAAAATTTAACACATATTAAAAAATAGTAAAATAAATTCTGATGCACATCTACGATTTCACGGGCTATTGCCAAATGATTCAAGACGAAAAGCGGACAAAAAACATCGCCGACGCGCTGAAAAAATTTATAACGTCTGAAACGATTGTCTTGGAAATAGGCTCCGGAACAGGCTTTTTTACTTATCTTGCCTGTAAGTTCGGAGCAAAAAAGGTTATTGCCGTCGAACCTAATCCGGTTATCCGATTTGCCCGCGAAGCAATCGAAGCTCACGGACTTAAAGATAAAGTAGAATTTATCGAGAAAAATTCAAATAGTATTGTACTCGAAGAAAAGGCTGATTTACTTTTGTGCGATTTGCACGGTAATCTGCCCTTTTTTGAAACCGGAATAACGACAATTATCGATGCCGGAAAACGTCTCTTAAAAGAGGATGCCGTTTTTATGCCGCGTCGAGAAACTGTCTATCTTGCTGTTGCAGAGTGTTCCGAAGCCTTTAAAAGTTTTATCGACCAAAATCTTCAAGCTCTTTACGAATACTCGATTCCTTCGGCAAGAAGGCTTCTGACAAGTCAAACACTGAATATAAAAGGGAAGAAACAGAAGCTGCTTTCTGCTCCGCAGGTTTTTACAGAGATTGACTATAAAACTATCCAATCGCCGGACTTCCAAAATAAAGTGCTTTTAAAAATAACTAAAAAATCCATTGCTCACGGCATTCGAGCATGGTTTGTTGCCGAACAAGGCGAAGGCTTTTTTGTGGATAATTCCAATGACACTCCGAATGCAACCTACGGGCAACCGTTGTTCCCTTTTACCGAACCTGTTCACCTCGACAAAAACGATCTGGTCGAATTTGAGCTGAACGCAACTTTAGACAACGGCAGTTATATTTTTTCCTGGAACACAAACGTTTTTAGTCCGAGTGGTGTTCTGAGAAAGAGTTTTAAGCAAACAACTCTTGCGGGAAGAATTATTCCGACTCTGAATCTACAAAAACATTCGGAGTATTTTGTACCGAAGTTAAGTGCTGAAGCTGAAATTGATAGGTTTATCTTGAATTCCTGCAACGGGCAGAAAATGAACGGCGATATTGCAGATTTAGTTTTCGGGAAGTTTCCCGACAAGTTTTCGTCTTTTGAAGATGCTTTAGCTCGTGTTTCAGCTGTGGTTTCGCATTCGACCAACTAAGTTTCAGGAAATCTTTCATTAAAGATATTAGGTTTTAACACGGAATTTATTTCGGGTCAGTTTAAAGTTGTTGTTATCAGACGCAAAACTCTGAGTCGTCAGTCAGAGTTTTGCGTTCTTAGGCATAATTTATCGAGTTATTTCCGGAAGACAGGTTTTGAGACAAGGTTCCCAGCAAAGATGAAAGATTATCAGACGCAATAATAATTTGAGACGATTCGATTTCGAGTCCTTCCGAAGTGACGAGATCATAAGTTTCTCGAATCGTAATAAAATCAAGCTCTGCCGATAACGCCTCCGCTCTGAACTCGCTCAAACTCTTATGCTCAACGCTGTTGCGACCCGATAATTTATATACGAGTTTTCCGCCTCCAACCGATATAAACGCACATCTCGGTTTAGTCGAAATACTTTCGGACAGCAGGACATCAAGAATTGAAAACGCTCGGAAAGAAATATCCAATCCCTTTGCCAAACCTTTGACAAACGAGAATCCGACTCGCAGCCCCGTAAAACTGCCGGGACCGTCAGCGACCGTAATACTTGAAAGTTGCGAAAGTTTCAGATTACAACGGTTCAACAATTCGGAAGTTAGCCCGATTAAGTCCTTTGAAAGTTTGGTATCGACTCCGCCAACCGCAAAACCAAGTTCTTTTATCTGACCCGAATCGTCTGAAAATAACGAAAGACTGCCCGATTTTGTTATTGTTTCAACAACTAAAATATACTTTTTTGACATATACAATTAACCGCCTTATTATCGAATCAGATATTATGATTGACTCGACTCGCGCTTACTTAGAAATTAAACCTAACAAAAAACTCGACAAAATCCAATGGAAAGAACATATTTCGTTCACCTCGTTCGGCGTTAAAATCACGGTGCGTTTTGATTCGGAAGGATTTATCGAGAAAATTAAGCCTTTTCTGCCTCCTTTTGCAATCATCACGGAAACACCCGAAACGAATGATTTTCTGTATTCGGTAATAATTGCCGAAAGTCCGAGTCATTATACTTTTATCTATCGGAACGGTGAAAGAATAAATAAACAGAGAGGCAACGGTAATACTTTTCCGTCTTTGGAAGTCTTTTTTGCCACCGCGACCGCAAACTTTGCCGTCGATTACGGAGTTTTTATCCACGCCGGAGCAGTCGCCTGGAAAGGCAGAGGAATTATCATTCCCGCCAACAGTTACGAAGGAAAAACGACTCTGACCGCCGAATTTGCCAAACTCGGCGCCACTTATTTTTCCGATGAATACGCCGTTATAAATCATGCCGGCGAATTACTGCCCTACCCGAAAACGTTATCGATCAGAAAACCGGGCGAGTATGACCAAACGGAAAAAACCGTCGAGGAGTTAGGCGGAAACGGAGCGGAACTCGGCGATCGCGTCAAAGTCAAACTTATTTTATTCGCCAAATTCAGCAAAACAGCCGGCAAATGGGATCCGCAGACATTAACACCGGCAAATGCCGTCATGGAATTGTTGAAACATACTTTTCCGGTTCGGACATTTCCCGATATTGTCGTCAAAAACTTGCATAATTTAACAAAAACCTCTATCATTCTGAGAGGTAATCGAGGCGAAGCAAAAGAATTTGCAAAACTTATCGTAAATTACCTCGAAAAAATTTGATTAAATCGTTTATTTGTGTGATACTTCATCACTAAAGTTTATTTAATTTTGAATTTTGCAACGATGTTGCGATTTAATTTTTCAAGACTTCTCTGCTAACAAGCATTAAATTATAAAATCTTTTTCTAAACACTAGGAGGAAAAATGTCCAATTCAACAAATTTACAAGCTCGCACAGAAGGACTTGTAATCCAAGAAATGTCCGATGAAGTATTGGTATATGATTTGAATACCAATAAAGCCCATTGCCTTAACCAAACTGCCGCTTTTGTTTGGAAAAAATGTGACGGTAAAAACTCGGTTTCCGATATTGCCGGACTTCTCGAAAATGAGTTTAACGCTCCGGTTCAAGACGATTTAGTTTGGTTGGCAATCGACCAATTGAGCAAAGACAACTTACTCGAAGCAAAACCGATTGCGTCGCCGATTGCAGGTTTGTCACGTCGTGAGGTTGTCAAGCGAATCGGGCTTGCCTCGGTTGTCGCACTTCCGATTGTCGCGTCTTTAATCGCCCCGACAACAGCATTAGCCGGCACTTGCAGCGCTTGCGCGGGAGACCCCGGCAACTGTAACCAACCTGCGTGCTTGGGTACGACAATGTGTCCCGTGAATACTTGCGTTCCTTAAACTTATAATCAAACATAATTTGGAGAAAGGTATGACTAATCAAAATCATACCTTTTTTTTATGGAAAACACCGAACCGGATTTGCGTTGGAACATAATTTATCAAGCCGCACAGGAAGAAAAAATTAAAACGCTTTTCAAACTGTTTCGCAAAAACGGAATCGAGCCGATTTTAATCAAAGGTTGGTCGGTTTCACGTTACTTCCCTGCTCATATTTCCCGCCTCGCCATGGACATCGATTTAGCCTTCGACCGTGAATCTTATCTCACCGCTCGGCAAATTTCTAAAACTACAAAAATAAACGTTGATCTGCACAATGAACTTCGCCATCTCGAAACCGTTGCATACACCGACTTATACGAACATTCTCAATCGATTGAATTGAATAACGGCAGTCAAATCAGAGTACTTTGCCCTGAGGACAGTTTGCGCGTCATCTGCGTTCATTGGTTGAACGACGGCGGAATAAAAAAGGACAGGCTGTGGGATATTTATTATTGCGTTAAAAACCGACCGAGTAATTTTAATTGGGAAAGATGTTTGAATATTGTCAGCCCGAAACGTCGCAAATGGATTTTGACGGCAATCGCCGTTGCGCATCATTATTTGCAACTGCCACTCGACGATGTGCCTTTTATCGACGAAGTAAATCAGCCTGGTTTTATTCCGAATTGGATTCACCGAACTTTAGAAAACGAGTGGAAAAGTGAAATTACTTTGGCTCCGTTAATTTCTGTTTGGAAACACCCGACCAAACTGTTGCAACAAATTAAAAAACGAATTCCGCCAAACGCGATTCAAGCAGTTATCGAAACAGAGTCGGCTTTTGAAAACTCGTCGCCGCTTTTTATCCAAATAAAAGATATGTTCGCCCGAATGTTGCCGAGAAAAGGTAATGAAGCAAGTATTTCAACTCTCTTTTTTAACAAATTCAAAAGATAAACAGCGTCAGCGCAGTAATAAGCAAAGCTGTTGCGCCGTATAAAATCGCCACAATTCGGTGCGTATAACCTTTGATAACCAACCTCTGATATAAATGCGAACGATGAGCCTGCCAAACCTTTTCGCCGCCGAGCAAGCGCCGCGTAAATGTAAAAATTGTGTCAAATATAAAAGGCAAGACAAACAACCCGCCGATTAGAAATAATTTTGAGGAATGCAGCGGTGATTCATTGCCCGCAGACAGCGGCAAAAAAGCAAACGTAAATCCCAAAAAAGCACTTCCGACATCGCCCATAAATATCTTTGCCGGCGACCAATTATGGAGAATAAACGCCAAATTTGTCAATGCCAGTATCAATCCGAAAAAAGACGTAAACGGGATATCGAATTTCCAACCAAGCAGAAACCAACCCAACCCGGCGGTTATTGCTTGAATTGCGGCAATTCCGTCGATTCCGTCCATAAAATTATACGCATTTGTCAGCCACACAATCCACAGAAGCGTCAGCGGTACGGCAAAATAACTTAACCCGGTTTCACCGACAAACGGAAAAAATATCGCCTGTAATGAACCGAATCCATGAATCAACAAACTCGCCGAAATAAAATGAACCGCAAAGCGAAACAGGCTCGGCACGGATTTAAAATCATCAACCCAACTTACAACCGATAAAAGAATTGCTCCCGAAATATAGCTCAAAACGTCTTTTTCTAGGTTCAAAATACCGGTTTTCAGATTCCAACATACATAAAATAAAAGACTTACGCCAACAAAAACAACTCCTCCGCCGCGCGGTGTGGGTGTTGTGTGCGAACTCCTTTCATTCGGAATATCGAAAATTTGCCGCTTCAACATCCAACGCCGAAAAAACTCAACGCCGAAATATGTGATTATAAAAGCTGAGATGTAATATAAAAATTCAACTTTCAAGGCTTTTTACTTCCTTTCTGAGAGATTCTTTAATCTCCGTCTGCGGTGTAAATCCCAACTCTTCGGTGATTCTGTTGCCTGAAAAAACATCGTCGGACAACCATTTCTTAATCGTACCGGAGAGTTTTGCAATTATCTTTGCAAACATTTCAGGTACATAAACTTTCGGTATTTTCACGCCCGATTCATCCGCAATCGTTTCAACAATCTCGTTCATTTTCAAAGGCTTTGCCGTCAGATTGAAAACTTGAAGTTCAGAATTCGGATTTTGAAATACTAAAAAACAGGCTTCAGCCACATCATTTTTATCGATCAAACTTTTCAAATTTTCGCCTTTCCCGACCCAAAAGAATCGCTTATTTTTTATTAACGTTATCAGACGCGATACGTTTCCTTTATCGCCCTTGCCGATAATTGTTACCGGACGAAGGATTGTCAGTTTAATACTATTGCGGCGACAAAATTTAACGGCAATAGTTTCGGCTTCATACTTACTTTGAGCATAATCGCCGACCGGTTGACACTCGGATTCTTCTTGAAATACTGCATCAGAAATTTGTAATTTTGAATTATCGCCGTAAACCGCCACCGAACTGATTAAGATAAAGTGTTTTACTTTCAATCGGTTAGAAAGATTTAAGATATTTTCGGTTCCCTTTGCATTAACCTCAAAAAATTTCTTTCTCGGAGTTTTACCGAATTGATGCGCCAAACCTGCGGAATGGATTACCGTATCGACATCTTTCAAATTAAATAATTTTATAAGACTTTTTTCGTCCGTAATATCAACTTGAAGTTGCCCCGAAGTTTTAGACGCGCCGACAACTTCAACGCCGTTCGACAAAAATTCTTCGACAATTGATTGCCCTAAAAAGCCGCTCGCGCCTGTAACCAAAACTTTCATTTTGTTAATTCCCGACGGTATGCCGAAACCGCAGTTGCAAGCGAGTATTTTTTCAACGCCGCTTCCCTTGCGCGTTTGCTCATCTCCGTTAGATTTTCGCGTTCGGCGTAAATTTGCTTAATCATTTCAAGTAGTTTTTCAGGTTCATTCGGCGACACAAACCAACCGACTTTATCTTCGTTGATAACCTTCGCGACTTCCGAATCTTCTTCGGTCAAAGCTAAAATCGGTTTGCCGACAGCCAAAATATTGTACGTTCGGCTCGGCATCGAAACACCAAGCATTTTTTTGACCAGAGAAACAAGTGCCACATCGCATGCGTTAAGAAATTCCGTTTGCTCGGTTCGCGGTCGCGGATCGAGAATTGTGATGTTCGTCAAACTTTTTTCCGCAACTTCCCTTTCAAGATATTTTCTTTTTACGCCCGCACCGAGAAAAATAAAATGAAAAACTTCATCATCTTTTAACCTTTCCGCACACTCGATTATGCTTTCCAAATCATTCGGATAACCCATATTTCCCGCATATAGAAAAACGAATTTATCTTGCAAATTCAATTCGGCAAGCAGTCTGTTTTCGCTTCGCGGTCGCGGATTGACTTGTTCGAGTTCTGCCCAATTAGGGATAAAACTTATCGGAATATCAAGTCCCGAAGTTTTTCGTTCAACCAAGGTTTTCATGTCTCGACCACAGACGATAATCTTTTGGGCAAATTTATAAAGCCAACGATTTGAGTAATTTACAGACTTTGAAAGGATAGAACTCTCTGTCGTTTTATCAACTGCGATTAAAATTTCGGGATAATTATCGTGAATTAATAATGTATAGTTTGCACTTTTTATCAGTGCAGCCAACGCTGTAATGAACGGCAAACTCGGCGGTGTTGTCACTACCAAAACTTTGTCGCCTTTTTTAAAATTGAACAACGCTTTAAACAAAATCGAAAGCGAAAGTGTGAGCATGTTCAACAGTCGAAAAGGAATCACATTTTTATCGAGCGTAGTGCCGATACAACGGAAAATTTCGACATTATTATGAACTTCATGCGAACTTGCGCGCACTCCGCGAGCCGAATAATTCGGTTGTCCGCACAAAACTTTGACATCAAAAGTGTCAGTCAAACCTTCGGCAATCGCGGTCAAATAGAAACCCGTCGAAGTCATTTCGGGATAATAAAGTTCTGTTACAACCCATAAAGTTTGTAAGTTTTTTGCCTTTTGTCCTTTGTCCTTTAACACTTTTATGATGTATGTTTGCGGATGCTTGAATAGCCAAGCACGATTTTACCGACGACTTGAGCAACATTTTCCGCCATATATTCTTTCGGCGGAATCCAATTTGTCGGCGACGCAAGAGCCATTTCGACCGCACTTAAAATTGATTTGGTTGACGCGCCGCTCAAGATATTACTGCCGCATTCGATTGTTTCCGGACGTTCGGTGACATCGCGAATCGTCACGTTCGGAATGCCGAAAATACAACATTCTTCTTGAACTGTTCCGCTGTCGGTTAAAACTGCAAGTGCATTTTTTTCGAGTTTAACGAAATCGAAAAAGCCGAGCGGTTCCAATAATTTTACGTTTTCATTGTCGGGCTTCAGACCAAATTCCGAAAGTTTTGCCGCCGTTCGCGGGTGAACCGAAACGAGCATCGTTTTTTGAAATTTCTCGACAACCGCTGAAAGACCGCGTAAAATTTCGGCGAAACGTTCGGGCAAATCAACATTTTCCGCCCGATGAAGCGTTACCAGAAAATAATCGTACGGCTTTACATCAAATCTTTTCAAAGAATCACTTGCGTCGATTTGTCGCTCAAAATTATCCAACACTTCCTTAATCGGGTTTCCCGTAACAAAAATCCGTTCACGTTCAATTCCTTCACGCACCAAATTTTCTTTGCTTCGTTTGGTGTATGGCATCAAAATTTCGCTTGAGTGATCGATGATTCGGCGATTCACTTCTTCGGGAACGCGGTTATCGTAACAGCGATTTCCCGCTTCCATGTGCAGAACCGGAATTCCTTTGCGTGCCGCGACAATAGCCGATAATGCCGAATTTGTATCGCCCAAAAGCAAAAGTTTATCGGGCTGATATTTAGTTAAAACTTCATCGGTTTTGGCAATAATTTGTCCGATTTGGTCGCCGATTCCTTTGGAAACAATGCCGAAATGCTCGTTCGGCTGACGAACTTCAAGCTCTTTCAAAAAAATATCGCTCAAACTTTCGTGATAATTTTGTCCCGTGTGAACGGTAATATGTTCGCAATGCTGATCTAAAATTTTCATTACCAAACTCAGACGGATAATTTCCGGTCGAGTTCCAAACATCGTCATTATTTTCATAATAATCTTTTACACAGTAACTTAACTGGTCATAAATTCCTTGATTTCTTTGCTCGCGTCTTTCAATAAAGTTTTCAATTCATCAACCGAAATATTATCGTCTTTTGATGAATACTCACTCGTTAAAGCGGGAATAATTTCTTCGTTTCCGCGAATTTCCGGCAAAACCGGAGCGATTGCGTAATAATCGCCGCGTTCAACGGTGCGGAAACATTCTTCTTCCGACACCATAATTTCGTGAACTTTTTCGCCCGGACGAATACCCGTGAAGACAATCGGAAGTTCTTTTTCGCCCATCAAAGCCTTCGCAAGATCGACAATTGTCGCCGCAGGAACTTTCGGAACAAATGTTTCGCCGCGTTTTCCGTCGTTAATTGCCGCAAAAACCGTGTCAACAGCTTTATCCAAACTGAGTAAGAACCGCGTCATCTCCGGCAAAGTTACGGTCAACGGCTGATTTTTTTGCACCAATTCAACGAACAAAGGCACGATTGAACCGCGTGAAGCGATGACATTTCCGTATCGAACGCACAAAAAGTCGGTATTTTGGCAGTCTCTGTTCGCCTCCAGCAAAATTCTTTCCTGCAAAGCCTTGGTCATTCCCATCACATTTATCGGCTTACAGGCTTTATCGGTCGAAATTCCGATGACTTTTTCGATTTTTAAGCCGTTTTCTTTGATTGCCCGCACCAAATTTTGCGGTCCGTTGATATTTGTCTGCACCGCTTCATACGGAAAATACTCGCACGAAGGAACTTGTTTTAGTGCAGCGGCGTGAAAAACGACATCAACATTTTGCATTGCAGCACAAAGTGACGGAAAATCTCGCACATCGCCGATGCGAAAATTCAACTTTTCACGCGAATTTTGATAGATTACATCGTCCGTTGCAGTTTCGCGTTGCAGATATTCCAAACGCATAAAATGCTGTTTTGCTTCGTCACGCGAAAAGACCGTGATGCTTTCAACGTCGCCTTGTTCGCCCGACAACAGCCGTTTGACCAAAGTTTTTCCGAGCGAACCTGTTCCGCCCGTTACCAAAATTCGTTTTCCTTCTAAAACTTTCATTTTTTCCATTCGTCATAAGGCGTTTTATCGTTCGCCATTTGTGCAATCATTTCTTGCCAAGTTTTTGGCAAAAAATTTGTTTCTTGTCGAAATTTATCGGAATTAAGACTTTTATCGGTTGAAAAATCTTCAAACGGTTCGATTTCAATATCCGCATTGTAAGCATCGCGGATTAAGCAAAGTAAATCATACTTATTGATCGGTTTGCTTGAAACGTGATAAAGTCCGCTCAATTTCGGGTGATTTACAAGCAAATCGGCGATAATTTCCGCCAAAACAATAGTCGGAAAACCGCTGTAAATTGCGTTTTTATAGCCTTTTACAGACTTTCCGCGATTAGATAGAAACCAATCAACCAAACTGTTTGCCGTTAAAAGTTCGCGTCCGATTATCGAAGTACGCAATGTCAGACTATTTTCGCTTGTAACTTCGCCTAAGTTTTTGCTTTTTCCGTATAGATCGTAAGCATCTGGCAAATCCGATTCTGTGTAATCACCTTTTTTTCCGCTAAAAACGCAATCCGTGCTTATTTCAATAAATTTAGCGTTCACTTTTTGTGCAGTTTCAGCGACAAGATGCGGAAAAATCGAATTGATTGTCAGCGTTTTAACCACATCTTTTGAACTCGGAAGCTGTTTAATTACACCGATTGCGTTAATTATCGCATCGGGTTTGCTAAATTCTATCGCGTTTTTCACGGTTTCAAACTTTTCCGCATCAACTCCGCAGACTGTTTTTTCACGCTCAAATATGCCGAATTTTTCATACCTGTCGAAATCTTCGCGTAAGGTTGTCCAAACATCGAATTTACCTTGAAGAACTTGGACAAGTTTGTGTCCAAGCATTCCGTTTCCACCTAAAATCAGCAATTTCATCATAAAAAAGTTAATGTAACACGTCAAACGTCTGCATTCCGACAGATAAAGCTATGAATTAAGTAATTGAGCGTAAATTATTGCTTTATCGTATAGTTAAGAACTTTTCGAGTTGCCTCTTCAATATCTTTATCGGCTAAAAAATCTACTGCGAACTTACGCGAAGCAACAGACATATTTTGGTACTCCGTGTTATCCATTGCAACACATTTTTTTAGTATATTATGCCACTCATTCCGGTTTTCCAAAGCTAAATCCCAACCGATGTTTTTTTCTTCCAATTTCAGCCAAGGAGTGTTATTTGTTGTGATTAAAGGACATCCGGCTGATAATGCCTCAAGAAAAACGTGTCCGAAATTTTCGCTCAAAGTCGGCAGAACAAAAAAATCGTAATTAATCATACTTTCAATCACAATATTGTTAGGAATCGAGCCGAGATATTTACATTTTATATTGTCCGGAAACAAATTTATGACAGCTAAACATCTTTCCCAGTAACTTTCGTCTTCATTCGGACCTATTATATCAAACTGAATGTTCTCTTTGGTTTGCAGCAAAATTTCCAGAAACCACATTAAGTTTTTTTTAGCCGAAACCCGCGACATAAAAACAAGCCGAAGTTCGCCTGCTTTTTTCCGGCGTTTATTATTTTGTTCGTAATTCGGAAGTATGGCTTTACTCGGTAAATCAGGGGCGATGAAAGTTTTTCCGCCTTTCCCTTTCGCGGACTCTATTTCAATTACCTCAAATTCCGATGAAGCCTTCCAAATTAAGTCCGAGTAAATACTGAATGCGCTTGCCAAAGTTCTGAAGGTTTTCTTTTTCAATCGCTTAAGACTCAGCGAGCCTTCCGATAATTCACCGCACGGAGCCAAAATCACTTCTATATTTGGCATTTTACCCATTTTTTTCAAAGTCAGAACAAAAATTGCCAAGGTTGAAAAATAGCTGTTCAGGTAAATCGCATTCGGTTGAACATCTTTAATAAGTCTGTTGACAGCCGAAATTTTCACTCGGTTCTTTGGTAGAAAAAACACTTTAGCATTCTCTAAATCATTCCATTCATTGATGTTTACAGTTTTATAACTTTCAAAATCATCGCACCCGTCGTGATCTCTCGTCACAACCCGAAAGTCAAATTCGGGGTGAAGCCGTTCGACCATATTGACAATCGTGCGCATACCGCCGCCGCTTTTGTAACCGGGCAGGTAATAATCACAAAACACCAAAATTTTGGGTTTAACACTCTTCATTCAGAAGTTTTATACAAGAATTATAGACATTTTCGGTTGAAATCAAATCCAAACATTTATGATTATTAAAACAAATTTCTGCGTAACAACCTTCACATTCGACTGCCTCACGAAAAATTTTATGTCCGTTTCCAAACGGTTTCCAACGATTCGGGTAATCGATTGCGGCAAAAATTGCCACACATTTTGTCCCGACCGATGCCGCTAAGTGCATTGTTCCCGTGTCGTTTCCGAGATACATTTTGCACGTTTGCAAAGCAGATGCCGCTTGGCGGATATTCAATTCACCGGCTGCATTTGCACCGATTCCCCAGTATTTAATTAGTCTTTCACCTGTTTCACGCTCTTCTTTTCCGCCGAAAACTATCGGGAAAACGTCTTTTTCTTCTATCAGTCGTTTTACAACTTCGGCATAACTTTCTTCTGCCCACACTTTTGATTCCCACTTGCTGGCAGGCGCCACGGCAACAAAGGTTTTGGATACGTCGCAGTTTTCTGTTATCCATTTATCGGCAAAGAAAACTTCGCTTTCCGACAACTTCATTTCAGGTTCTGATTTCAGACCGTCGGCTTTCAAAAAATTTTTCTCGGTCAAACATTTCAGCAAAAACTCCGACTCGGGTTCTGTGTTCGGTAAAGGTCTTTGAGCATTTTTATCGAGCAAATTTGCTTTTAAGTACTCTGTTCCGTAAATTTGATTTATGCCGGCTAGTCGAAAAAATTTTATATCTCGTATAATCTGTGTTTTCAACCGATTACGAGTCATAAGATAAACAACTGCATCATATTTATTAACCTTTAACTTTAACAATAATTGCGTAAAATAACGGACAGATTGCAGTTTATTCGGGCTGAACCGATAGGTCAACCAATCATCGAACAGACCTGTTTCGGGTAACACGCTTCTGGCTGAAACATATTTGGGATTATTTGCGTCAACATTCGAGAGCAGCGTCAGGTGTGCGTTCGGATAGGCATTTTTGACTGCCCAAAAAGCAGGGAGTGAAACTAAAGTATCACCGAGGTGTCCGATTCTAAAAACTAAAATTCGTTTGAAATCCAATTTATAAAACCTCTCGCAGTTCTTTAATATCAATCGTGGTTGTTCCCACTTTTTCAACAACAAAACCGGCAGCTATATTTGCCAAGCCGGCTGCTTCGCGGAGATTAAAGCCCCTTGCCAATGCCACCGCCAATGTCGCAATAACCGTGTCGCCTGCCCCCGTTACGTCATATACTTTTCTGGCTAAAGCGTTTAATTTGAACGATTTATCGTTTTTCTCAAATAATGTCATCCCATTTTCGCCTTGTGTAATCAGTAATGCTTTCAAGTCTGTTGTTTTCATTAAAACTTGCCCCGCTTGTTCGATGTCTTCGATTCCGGTTGCTTGATAGGCTTCGCGTTTGTTCGGTGTCAGCAAAGTTGCACCGCGATATTTTGCGTAATCTTTACCTTTCGGGTCGACTAAAACCGGTTTACCTCGCTCAACCCCCAGCGTTATCAAACGTAAAATCAAGCTGTCGGTCAATAAACCTTTTGCGTAATCAGAAATGATAACGATATTTGCTTGGTCAAAGATTGCAATAATTTTGCTCCAAACTTTGTTTTCCGCTTCATTCGATAATTGTTCGGTTGTTTCTTGGTCAATCCGAACAATGTGTTGATTATGCGCGACAATTCGAGTTTTAACGGTTGTCGGGCGATTTTCGAGTTCAACCAAATTATCGTGTGAAATCCCTTTTTCCTGCAAAATTTTCGGAAATAATTCCGCTTCCGCATCTTTCCCGATTACGCCGACCAACCATGCTTTGGCACCGAGTCCGACCACATTTGCCGCGACATTCGCCGCACCGCCGAGGGTAACTTCTGTTCTGTCAAGGTTTACGACAGGCACGGGTGCTTCGGGCGAAATTCTGTTCACGCTTCCCCAGCAATATCTGTCGAGCATTACATCACCGACAATCAATACTTTTACATCCGAAAAATTTACTGACATCTACAAATTTTTATCTACCATTTCGCACCATAAATGTCCGATGGTAATATGTGCTTCCTGAATTCGCGCGGTTCTGTCCGAAGGAACTAAGACGCTTGCATCACATAACGAGGCAATTTTCTTGCCTTTTTCGCCGGTTAAGCCGATAGTTTTACAGCCGATATTTCGGGCTTCCATGACAGCCGCAATGATATTCGGCGAATTTCCGCTGGTCGTAATTCCGATTAAAACATCGCCTTCTTTGGCGAGTGCTTCAACTTGGCGTGAAAAAATTCTTTCAAACCCGAAGTCGTTGGCGATTGCGGTCAACGCAGAAGTATCTGTGGTTAAAGCAATTGCGGGTAAACCGCGTCTTTCCGATTCAAAACGTCCAGTAATTTCGGTGGCTATATGTTGGGCATCGCCCGCACTTCCGCCATTTCCGCAGAGCAAAATTTTATTGCCGTTTTTTAACGCTTCGACAATTATATTACCGCAACTTTCAATAACTTCAAGGTCGATTTTCTCAAAAACTTCACGATGCTGTTGCAGCGAATTAAATAAATAACCTTCCGTCGGCTGATTATCGTCGCTTGATTGCCGACCGAGCATTTTTTCAATGATTGAGGTCGTCGAAAAACCTTCTTTGAGTGGCAAAGAAAATACTTTTCCGCCGTTTTTGACGACAAAATCTGCTCCGACAATTTCGTTAATTTTCCAATCTCCGCCTTTCACAAGCACGTCCGGTTTAATTTCTTCGATTAACTTTTGCGGCGTTTGCTCATCGAAAATCCGCACTTCGTCAACAATTTCCAGCGCAATCAGCATCTCTGCACGCTCTTTTTCGCCGACCAACGGACGCGAAGAACCTTTAATTTGCCGCACAGAATTATCGCTGTTGATGCCGACAATCAATTTTGTGCCGAGTGCTTTTGCCCGCGACAGCAAATCGAGATGTCCGACATGCAAAATATCAAAGCAACCGTTTGTAAATACTACTGTTTCCATCATTTAATAGGTAATGTCTTTTTGTTTTTGAAAGAAAATTAAAACTCCCAAATGCCCGTGATCGCTAAACCTAACTACGCATTTGTGGCAATTTTGCTCCTGTAAAATTCTGAAAATATTATTCAAATTATAGTTATAGACAGGAATCAGCGGTTCTTTTTTAGCACCCAAAATTAAACTTCGCACTTTATAAATTACCGGAAATTCTCGGTAAACAAAATATCGAAGCCGTGATGCAAATCTGCCCGGATTCGCATATTTTATGTGCAAAGCACCGACCCCGCCGTCGTTTAAAATCTCTACTAATCGAGAAAAAATTTTTTCGCCGATGACAGGTTTAATGTGTTGGATAACGATAAACGAGTGAACAAAATCTACTTTTTCGGTTAATTTGGAAAGCGTGTCATCGCTTTCGACAAAAGAAGCGTTCTCGATTCCGAATTTTTCGCAGTTTACCTGAGCTTCTTTGAGCATTTTATCGGAAATATCGACTCCGATAATTTCCTTGCATTTTTTCGCCAACGGAATTGTCAAACGCCCGACTCCGCATCCGAAATCTACGGCTTTTTGCGGCTCAAAATTTGCGGCAAAATTACTCTCGATTTCTTTCCAAATTGTTTGAATATACTCTTCGCCGCCCGCAAAAAATTCTTGGCGAGCAGTTTCAGTTAAACTTTCTTTGCGAAACTTGTCTTCGGTTATAACTGCAAAATATGCGGTTTCTTCGCCGTAATGCTCCCACAGCCCTTTATTAAATTTTGACATTATTTCTCCCGTTCTTCTTGGTAAAAAAGTTGACAATCAGCAACCCGACTACCGATACCGTTCCTACCTTAACTAGAAAAGGCAAAATTCCGCCATAGAAACTTTCGTATGAAACGCTTGTCAGCAACATAAAATACAGAGTTATTCGCCAGAGTGAAAACGGTTGATTTTCGACTAATGCCGAGTAAATTGTTCGCAGTAAAATGCCCAGTATAAACATTCCGAGCGGAATGCCTTCCCATCCGAAATTCCTTAATAAATCTCCCATCGGAGTTATCGTAAATGAGTTGTCGCCGTAATCAAAATATAGTTCGCTGTATTTTCTCGGCTCTGAGGCAACAGGTTTTTCAGCCCAAACTACTCTCGGAATCGCAAAAGTCATCGTGTCTTTGATAATATTGTTATCCAACCCGTAACCTTCTTCGTAGGGAGCAAGTCTTTCGTAATTTGAAACAACAACGGCTAACGAACTTACGGCATCGACTCTTTCCGCCAAAGACATAATTCCGGAGGTGAAAACGGCTCCGACATCCTGACTGCCGAGCGAATCGATTGTTTTGCCTATATTTACGATATAATCATCGATGGTCGATCGTTCTTCCGATCCTTTAACGGTTCGAAATGTTGTCCCGTAAATCATTCCGCCTAAGACGAAAACAACCAACAAAATTCCTGCTGATATTTTTTGATTCCAAGAAACTTTTCTGCCCGAAAATGAAAAGGCAAACGCAATAACGATGAAACTGCTTAGCAGACTTCCGCGATTTCCGGCAGCCAAAGCCCTTCCGATCGTTAAAACTGTCAGCATAATTACTACCAGCCAGAGGTTAAAACTAAGTTTCGGAAGTTTAAAAACAGCCAGCCAAAGCAAGAAAAAGCCAAGCGTTGAAAACATCGTTACGATATAGATAACTCCGTCGTATTCTCCGATTTCGGCAACTTTTTGAAAGCCGATCAGTCCGAGAGTAAACGCAAAAACACTGCTCGCAATCCCAATCGTCATCAAAAATAAAGTCGGTAAAATCACATTTTGCGGATTCCACTCAGCCTGCGGCAATTTACTTTCAAGGTAACTTCCGATTCTTTTCCCGACCGGAAACATAAAACCGACCGAGAGTCCGACAAAACCCAAAATAACCGCCCAAAACGTCATCGAAACATCTGTGTCGAAATCTTGTATGAACACGACAAAATACGGGTTTGACATTCCGCTCAAAAAGAACAGTCCGCCGATTATAAATGCCGGAAAAAAATACAAAACCGAAGCATAGACAATCGGATTATTAAACTTAAATTCTCCTTGAAAATAAAGTATGAGATTCGGTATAAAAATCGTAATTGCCGTAAATGCCGTCCAAGCCAGCAAATAAAGGTGCGGAAATATATTGTTATCAACCGAAACCCACACAAAAATCGACAAAAGAGCGATTGCCCACAAAATCGCAATCGGAGCCAATAATCCGTAGCTTTTGCTTTCGGGCAGATATGTCTTTGTCAGTTTTATTTCTCGCATCAATTTATATTCGTTTATTTTAACTTACAAATCGCAATCACACCATCGGACAACTGTTTGGAAAATTTAGAAAAGACGGTGTTGCAAAGTTTGTAATGCAACGGCATATGAACCAAATGTTCGGGTCCGATCCCGTAAAAACAAAACTTTTCAACCGCTAAATTTTCACGTTGAACCAATAAATTTAAGGTCGCATAAGAATAATAAAAAACGTGATCGGGATGCACCGGTTCATTGATTCCGCCTTTGCCGCGCAGGGCGTAAATAAAAAACCGCAAAGCGCCGTAAGCATTGACGGTGGTGATGACGAGTTTTGTTTCTTTGTTCATAAAACGCTTTATTCCGCGCAAAAAAAGTCCGGGGTTTGAAAGATGTTCAATCATCTCGCCGGCAACGATGACATCAAAAGTTTCGTCTAAATCAACTTCATCAAGTTTTTCCAGATCGGCATGATAAAGATTTTTTATTCCGCTTTCACTTAAAATATCCAATCCTTTTCGATCGAAATCGAATCCGTAAAGTTCACCCGAAATTTCTGCCAATCTAAAATGGAGCAAATCGTTATTTTTCAAAGACTCTGCCGTGTACGGATAATTTGTGCAGCCGAGATGCAGAACTTTTTTTCCTTGACATTGTTCTTTGATAAATGTAACTCTGTCGACCATTTGAAGTTTCATAATTGTTTGGCAAATTTCATAAAATAGTTTTTTTCGTTTTCATCAAAATAATTCAATAATATTGCCCCCGAAACAGTTGTTGCAAATCCGACCAATCCGATCAATATAACCGTCAGCCAAGTATATGGCAAAAAGCTCAGGACAAATTTATCGACCAAATAAGTTGCTCCGATAATGGCGGATAATTTTATTGAAAGTTTCAGCCAAAATTCAATACACACTTCGCCCAATATCCATTTTTCGACATAAAAAATTGAGACGACAAACGGTAAAATCCCGATGAACTTTGAAACCGCCACGCCTTCGAGTTTAAAATCGGCGGAAAGAAAATACATCAAAATACTGCTGATAAACAACCACAAAAGACTTAACATACCATTATAGGTTGTTGCTCCTTTTGCTTCAACTAACTGCCAAGAGATTATCGACAAAGCCAAAATCGAGTAAGTCAGAGTATGAATCAGCAGTAAATCGCTGCCGTTTTCAGAAAATTCAGCATTAATCCACAATGCCAAAAAGTTTGCTCTTTCGATCAGAATATTCAAAGCCAAAAACGAGACAATCAAAATGATAAACTTTGTTGTTCTCAGATAAATCATTTTCATTTTGGGCTTGTTATCTTGTAATTGGCTGATTAGCGGAAAAAAATACATCGTAAAAGCACCGACAAAAGTATAAATGTAAATTGCCAAAGACGTTGTTACGGCGTAGAAAGTAAGTGAACTTTCACCAAAGTTTCTGACTATCCAAGTCCTTTCAAACAACAACAATAAGTTTCCGAATACTTGAAACAAAATCATTCCAAAATTAAATTTCAAGACTTCTTTCAGCGTAAGCGGGTTAATTTTCGACTTAAATTTCAGGTTGGGTAACAGTTTTTTCGAGTATCCGAAAAAAATAATTGTACTCAAAACTATTGTTATCAAATTCCAAATTAACAGCGGATTGACTTTGAAATCATACCAAATCAATATTAAATTTCCGACGGTTGAGATAACGACATAAAAACTCTGCACTTTCGCAAAAATATCGAATCGTTGCAAACCTTGAATAATTGAAGTATAAAACCCGTTGAAAATCAGAAAAAATATGGTCAGTCCGGCAATAACGAATGAAAAAACGGCTTCGGTCTGTGAAAGCAAAAACACGTCATTAACTAAATACTCGGCAAAAACCGCCGTCAAAATCATTCCGGCGGTGGCGACAATTGAATGAATAATAAACGAAATCGTGTAAATTTCATTTATTTTTTCAACGTCATTTTCGGCTTCAGCAATATATTTTGTAATTACACGACCAAAATTCAGGTTAAACGAATATCCGATAAACCCTAAAACCAGCGTATAAAGACCGTATTGTTGGCTGCCTAATCCTTTTATTATTTGCGGAATGGCAAAAAAAGCCAAGCCAATCGGCAAAAACCAAGTGATTGAACTAAATAATATATTTCGTGCAACGTGTTTTTCGGACATCTATTTTTTTATTGCTTCGCAGTATTTTGTCCAAGCAATTTTGGCAACCGCTCTTTCGTCGAAATTTTCCAAGACAAATTCTCTGCCCGATTTACCGATTTTTTCGCTCAACTCTTTGTCGGATTTTAATTTCAAAATTGCTTCGGCTAACGCCCGACTGTCGCCTGCCTCAATCAAAATCCCGGTTTCCGAATTTTTAACTGCTTCGGGAATCGCATAAACATTCGTTGAAATACTTGGTTTTCCGAGTGCCATACCTTCAAGCAAGGAAATCGGTAAACCTTCGACATAACTCGGCAACGCAAAAATATCTGCCATTCGCATCAATTTGAACAAATCGATTCGCTCTTTTCCAACCTGATCCGAGGTAATCAAGCGAAACTTTTCGCCTAACCCGTATGTTTCAACTTTTCTTAAATCATCGGTACTCGGTTTTGAATTTGAAATCCAAACAAACGCAATTTCATCGTCAATCTCGGATATTTGTTTTGCGGCATCCAAATAAATCCAGCGACCTTTTCTGTCTATAAATTGTCCGACGACAAAAACCAGTGTTTTATTTTTCGGCAAGTTGAACTTTTTAATCAATTCATTTCGATTTAGTTCAACCGCCAAAGCCGCATCAATTTCCAACGGATTTACCGCCGTGTATGTAATCGCAATTTCATCGGCGAACTCTTTCGGCAAAAACTTGTAAAGCGCATTTTTCGTGTGCTTATTTGAAGTAAAAATGTGAAAATTCTTAAGACTGCCGATCACCCCGAATTTTATTTTCCAAAGAATTTCCCTTAGTAAGTTCACCTTTCCGGGTTCGTTGTGCATCGTAATAAAAACGACTGTCTGCCGAACAAGTAACAACAACGCAACCAGCGATTGCCACGGAGCCAATTCAATATGCAGTATATTACCCGATAAATCTAATCTTTGCAGATATTTAAGAGTTTTGTATTCGCAAACGACTTTATTAAAATGCCGTTGAAGTTTTCTTTTAAAAGTTGTTGCAGGTTGGTTATCGCCGACGGCATCAAAAAATTCGTATTTAATGTTCAGATTATCCAAAAAGTTAAGTAGTTGTTTATCTGAATTTTTCGGTAAAATCACTAAAACTTCGCAGTGTTTTTTCGCTTCGTTCATCAACGCGAAAAAATAAATTTGAGCTCCGCCCCATTCTATATAATTCCAGACATAAAAAATCTTTTTAGGTTTTTGCAAGTTCATGTTATGGCTTAAGTGTCGGCAGTTCGACACTTAAAGTAAATAATAGACTTACTTAAAGTATCACCTTAAGTAAGTCGGTTTCACATAAATTCAATTTCATCATCTCGAAAATTTTTGAATAATTTTGACAACGCATTTGGATAAAAGCTCAGCAGAATTAAAATAATTGACATTTTTAATTGATGTTTGACGGGAAGTCCCAGCTTTTTGGCGGATATTTTGGCTTGCCCGAAAACGGATTTTGCTTCCCTCCAATTTTTTTGGACAATAAATATCTTTCCTTTTGCCCGTAATAAAGCCACCGCCTCAATTTCTATGTGTCGCTCGATGATTTGAGTTTCCTCTGTTGTAAATGACAGTTCATTTTGCAAAGTTCTCCATACTTTTATATTTCTTTCCAATCTTTGCAATAAATCGCCGGAACCGCTTCCCGGTCGCAGACGGAATTTATACAACACTCTTTTCAAATACCCGATTTTGATACCGTTAAAAATCATCCGCATCCAAAGATGGAAATCTTCGGTACGCAAAACTTTCGGGTCAAAACCTCCGACTCGGATAAATTTTTCTTTGCCGATTAAAGAACCGGACGGAAGAATCAAGCATCTGCCGCCAATCAAAAGTTCTCTGGTAATTGTACCTTGAGCCGGATTAGAAGAAATAAAAGTCTGCCCGACATTATTGGTTATGCCGAATAATTCACCGCAAACATAAACCATATCGTAATTATTTTCAGTCAAAAAATCATAACTTTCCTGCAAATAAGTCGGTTTCCAGATGTCGTCTGCGTCAATGAAAGCAATCAACTCACCTCTCGCCTCTTCTTTTACGGCTTTGTTTCTGGTAGTTGAAACACCTTCGTTTATTCTTTTGTCTATAAAAATAATTTTTTCTTTATAAGGCGCCAAAACTGTTTTCAGTTTTTCTGCGTCGGGACCGTTGTCATTGACGACAATGATTTCGTAATCGGTAAAAGTTTGCTCCAACACAGAATCTAAAGTTTCAGCAATCGTTTCAGACGTATTGTAAGCCGGAATAACGACGCTGATTTTCGGGTCAGCTTTTTTGACCAAAGCGCCGATTTGTTTTTCCTGATTCATATTCTTACTTCAACTCAATTTAAAAACCTTCCGGCTCAGTTGAAACAGGTACACGACAAAAGCCGAAAATGCTTGCAGTTTGCTTGGAGCTGATTCCCAACGGGCGATAAACTGCCTGTGAAAATTTAAAGGATGTCGGCGATTGATAAAAAGATTTTTCAGTTTCTCCGAAAAAGAAATTTTATGAAGGGGTTTTGGATAAGTATTCGGCTCGCACCAGATGTATGATCGCGGCTCAACCATCAGTTGCCAGCCGTTTTCTCTCATTCTGACAAAATACTGAATGTCGCCCCACCCGACCGGAAACTTTTTCTCATCCATCAAACCGACTTCGTTTATGGCTTTTACGGGAATCAAAACACAATTCCCTGCCAAACCTTCGACCGCAAAGGCTTCTTTCGGAAAATCAAAAACAGTCAAATCGTCTCGCTGTGTCCAACCGCCTTGCAAAACTTTCCACTTAAAATCGACTTGAAAAACCATATGTGGCGCGTCCCACAATAACAACAGCCCGCCGATAACCGAACGCGGATTGGCTTTGGCAGTTTTTACCAATCTTTGCAAAAACTGATCGTGAAAAACTGCGTCGTCATTTGCGGTTACAATAAAATCGGGATTACGAGTCAAAGCATCCGATATTCCGCGATTTGTGCCGGCGGCATAATGTAACGAACCGTCGCCTTCGATAATTCTGACTTTCGGAAAATGTTTGCGAATTGCTTCGCTTGTTCCGTCGGTCGAACCGTCGTTGACGACAACCGTATTTACTTCAAAGCCTGTGTCGTCAATTTTGGATAAACTTCGCAAACCTTGCAAAGTTGTTTCGCATCGATTATAAACCGGAATAACTATTTCAATTTTTATCAACTTTTCTGTCATCTGCGAATTAAACCGATTTATTTAAATAGTTGGTGTTTTCTGCCGCCAAAGATTGTTTAACCTGTTCTTCAATCCATTTATAAGTTACTGCCAAACCTTCTTCGAGCGAAATTTCGGGTTCCCAACCAAGCGTTTCACGAAGTTTTGTATTATCCGAATTTCTTCCGCGAACACCTTGCGGACCGTCAATGTGTTTTTCGGTAATTTTAATTCCCGCGATTTTCGCAACAATATCGGCAAGCTGATTGATTGTTACCATCCGGTCTTGACCGAGGTTCAACGGTTCGTGAAAATCGGAACGCATTAAACGATAAAGCCCTTCGACACAATCATTTATGTAACAAAACGACCGGGTTTGTTCGCCGTCTCCCCAAATTTCAATTTCGTGGTTTCCGGTTAATTTTGCCAACGCAATTTTTCGGCACATTGCCGCCGGAGCTTTTTCGCGTCCGCCTTCCCAAGTTCCTTTTTCGCCGAATATGTTGTGGAAACGAACAGTCCGGGTTTCAAGTCCGTAATCGTTTCGATAGTGCATACACAAAATTTCGGACACCAATTTCTCCCAACCGTAAGCGTCTTGCGGTTGAGCAGGATAAGCGTCTTCTTCTTTCAGAGGCACAACGTTTGTTTCCTCTTGCAGATATTCCGGATAAATACACGCCGAACTCGTGTAAAGATAACGACTTACACCATTTGTTTTGGCAGCTTCGAGCGTATGCAGATTTATCAGCGAATTGTTATAAAGAATTTGAGCGTGATGATTTGAAATAAATCCCATCCCGCCCATATCTGCCGCAAGCGCGTAAACTTCCTCGCAACCGCGAGTTGCCTGCAAACAATTATCCCACCGCCGCAAATCAAGAATTTCAAATTCATCGGCATCGGTTTCGGCAAATTCGGGAGATTTCAAATCAACTCCGCGAACCCAATAACCTTTTGCTTTCAAATAAGTTACAAGATGACTGCCGATAAATCCGCCCGCACCTGTAACCAAAACTTTTGTCTTTTCTTTCATAAAACTCCTAAAATATGTTTATAAAACTTCTTAAATACGTTTTTGCGGGAATTATTCGTCATCACTTCGATAATAGTTTTGACTGTAATACGATTGATAATAATAGCTGTTTTGAGCTTTCAGATTGACGTTATTTAGTACCACGCCGAATATTTTGGCTCCGACATCTTGCAACAACTGACGCGATCGTTTGATAACTTGACGCGAACTTTTGCCGGAATGAACAACCAAGATTACGCCGTCAACCAACGAACCGACCAAAACTCCGTCCGTGAACGAGGCAATCGGCGGTGAATCAACCACGATATGCGTAAAAGCATTTTCTAATTTTCGCATCAAAATCGTCATTTGTTCCGAACCCAGAAGTTCAGCCGGATTCGGCGGAACCGGACCCGAAGCCAGTAAATACAGCTTCGACACATCGTCTTGCTGGATAGTTTCAAACATATCCGCTTCTTCCATTTGGCTCGACAAAAGCGTACTCAAACCTTGGGCATTACTTTTATTAAAAATACTGTGCAGACGCGGGCGACGCATATCGGCATCGATAATCAAAACTTTCGCGCCGGTTTGAGCAAGACTGATGGCTGTGTTGACGGCGGTTGTCGTCTTTCCTTCGGCGGGTAAACTTGAGGTAACGAGCAGAGATTTCGGAGCGTGTCCGGCGGTTGAAAGCAAAATCGAGGTGCGAAGTTGACGATATGCTTCGGCTAAAGCAGAACGCGGATCGGCATAAATCAATAACTCGGAATTATAATTTTCATCGACTTCTTCTTTTCCGCCAACCAATAAAAGTCGCCGTTTCGGGGCAGAATCAATCGTTGGAATCGCCGCAATCGCGGGCAAGCCGAGGTGCATTTCAACTTCTTCGGTCGAGTGAATCGTGTCATCCAAATATTCGAGAAACAACGCTAAACCTGCACCGAACAAAGTTGACAGCAACATTGCCGCAACTACTGTTGTCAGCCGTCGCGGTGAAATCGGCACATCGGGCGGAATCGCAATATCAACCACGCTGATATTATTTTCACTCCCGACCGCGACCACATTATTTTCACGTTCCTGCTTGGTCAAACTTTCCAAAAAGGTTTTGTTGGTTTTTATTTTTTCCTCTAAAATTTTAATTTGAATTCCGGCGCTGTCTTGCCCTTGAGCTTGCGCGTATTGTTGGTCATACGAAGCCCGAATTTTGGCTTCGACGGCTTGGGTTCGTTTAAATTCGCGTTCAAGATTGGTAATTATCGAATCGGCTTGGCTTTTTCTGTATAAATCTAAATCGGTTTGATTCTTTTTAATAGTCGCATCGATTGCTTTTTCCAACTCTTTTATTTGGCTGTCCTTGTCTTTAACTTCATCTGAATCCAACGTATATTCTCTGAGCAAACCTTGTCGTTCAACTCTTAAATCGGCAATTTTTTTACTTGCTTCGTTTCTAAAAGCGCTGAGGTTATTATTTCTCGCCGTAAAATCAGGAGCTAATTTTTCATCGGTCAAGGCTTTTAATTTGTTGGCATCGCCTTTGACGGAAAGATATTGAGCTTCGGCAAGTTTGCGAAGATTTTCAGCTTCCTGCAACTGTTTACTCAAACCTTGGAGTTGCTGAATTGCCAGTGTTTCATTCGGATTTGTTTCTAAAATATCCGCGTCTTGCTTAAGTTTCAGCAATCGTTGTTCATCGTTTTTGATGTCGGTTTGATAAGTGGCAATCTTTTCTTGCAGATAATCGCTCGTTCCCGAACTTGTTTTTGTGCGTTTTTCTTGGTTGGTTTTAGCAAAAATATCAGAGATTCCATTGACTACAAAAGCCGCTAATTCGGGACTGTTGTCTTTATAAGTCAACTCGATCAGCCGCGTATCTTTATTGGTTGCGCGACTTTCACGAATCGGATCGGCAGTCATATTTTTTCTGATAATATCGACAAACGGGGCAAGTCTGATTGCCTCTTCGATGTCCACGCCCGAAGCAACCGAACTTGCGTTGGTAACTTCGCCGACACCTTTTTCTTCTTTTTTCTCCGGCTTACTTGCCAACCCGACCGAACGGAGCAAACTTTGCCAAGCCGAAACAGAATCATCTCCTCTCATCTTTAAAAACGCGGGATTAGTTTCGATGTTCAGTTCTTTGACAACTCTTCGCAATAAACTGTCGTTGGTTAAATTTTGCAGTTGGGTATTGAAATACGCCGTGTCGCCGACGTTGCTTCGCATTGGTCGGTCGCCGGTTTGAAGATCGGGGTTGGCTTGTTCCGAATCAACTTGAACTCTTGCTTTGGCTTGAAAAACATTCGGGCGACGAGCCATATAAACGGCGGCAAGAGTTGTCATCAAAATTGTAATTCCGATAACCAACCACAAACGCTTGCGAATTGCCCGCCAATAATCCGCCAACTGAAAGCCTTCTTCCTGCCGGACAGCCCGATACATCGGATAATTTCCCTGCGGAATTTCAACCTGACGTTCTAATTCTCGTTTTTCCGAACCGGTCGGAACTAACTCGCGAATATCTTTCATAACTAAATTAAGGTAACGGAACTCTTGTAAGTACAGTCGGAATACCTTGTGTTAAAGCATTTTTAATTCCATTGAAAATACCTTTAACCGCATCGGTCGGAACATAAACAATATCTTCCGCGACAAGTTTAATGTCTGTAGCTTCTCTTTTTTCGATTTTTGCCAAATCAACTGTAATTTCAATCGGTTTCCCGTTTTCTATTCGGCGAATGACGACTTTTTCTTTTTTAGTCGAAGGCATCAGTCCGCCCGCCGCCGCAATTGCCTGTGAAACAGTTAAACCTTCCCGCATGATAATCGGTTTTGTTGTTTCCTTAACATTTCCGATAACGTAAACCTCTTCGGATTCTAAAACACGCACAATGTCGCCGGGACGCATCCAAGGGTTTTCGCGGTTTTCATAAACATCTTTCAATTTGTAGTAAGCAAACAAGTTATCTAACAAAGCACTGTCGTCTTCTTGTTTATTTTCGTCGATTTGCGAACAACCCGAAACTCCGCCGACTCTGGCGATTTGCACTTTTGTTCCGGCTTTTCCGGTTTTTGGTCCGCCCGCAAAAGCAATCAATTCAAGCAGTTTCATTCTTCGGGTTAAGTAAAAATTCGATGGTTTTTCAACTGCGCCAAAGACCGCAACGGGCTGCGAGTTTTGTTGAGCAACACGAGCATTTACATACGGTTCACGCAAAAAACTTTTGTATTCGTCTCTGATTTCATCCGCGACTTGATTTTCGGTTTTACACACAACATAAATTTGTTTTTTTGATCTTGGAATTGAAATTGTTCCTTGTTCGCTGACATTATAAACATCGCTGAGTTCCGGATGACGATTCACGACAACTTGAATTTGGTCTAATAAACCGATGCGATAACGATAATTTTCGCTGTCTTTATCAAAAGTAGATTTCGACACAGTCGGTTTATTTGATTCAATGTTAGTATTTTCTGTTGCTTTAGCGTCAACAACTGCCGAAGTTTCCGCCGGTTTTTCGATTTCAACTTTGGTAACAGGTTCTGCCGGCACTTCTACAGTTTTCTCAACCTTTTTATCGTTACTTTTCTTTTTAAAGATTTTAAATATGCCGAATTGCGCTTGGACATTAACCGTCAAACACAAACTCAATGTTATCAAGACAAACAATTTCATTTTTACCATTTTATTTTACTCCAAAGGTTATTTTCGGCAGGTTACTTTATAGTTTATAGATTCACGAACCAACTAAAAAGTTTGTAACAATATACAAATTAAACTTTATGTTTGCCACAAAACGACTTAAAAAAGTATAGTTTAGCAAATAAACGGTAAATATGGAAAACACAACGCCGATGATGCGGCAATATCTTGAAATAAAGAAACAATACCCCGGAACAATTTTGTTCTTTCGGCTCGGTGATTTTTACGAAATGTTCAACGAAGACGCGATAATCGGATCGCGTGAGCTTGAAATTACGCTGACAGCCAGACAAAAAGATTCGCCGCGACCGATTCCGATGTGCGGTGTTCCGCATCACGCCGCGTCGAATTATATTGCCCGATTAGTAAAAAAAGGTTATCGCGTAGCAATTTGCGATCAAGCTGAAGTTGCGACTAAAGACATAAAGTTGGTTAAACGTGAAGTTGTCCGCGTAATTACGCCCGGAACCGCGATTGATTCGCAACTGATTGAATCTAAAGAGAATATATTTTTGGCGGCGATGTGCGGCAGCGGTGAAAGTTTCGGGATTTCGTATCTCGATTTATCGACCGGCGAGTTTTTTGCCACGCAAATCAGCGGTAACGATGCTTGGCAGAAAACTTGTTCTGATATCGAATCGTTTGCTCCGCGTGAACTTCTCTTCCCTAAAAGTTTAGAGCAATTAGTCGCAAACACATTCAACAACTCTTCATCCCTAACGTTATCAGACGCGTCTAAGTTTTCAACTTCTTTAACTTCGATCGACGATTGGCAATTTCATTTGGAAGACGCAATGAATTTGTTGAAAAAACAATTTAATGTGTTGGAATTGACGGGTTTCGGTCTGCAAAATAAAAATGAAGCGATTAGAGCGGCAAGTGCGTGTTTGCGTTACGCACAAGAAACACAGCGGGCAACCGCCGAGCATATTGCCGAAATAAATTATTTTGAAGCTAATGATTTTATGGTTTTGGACGCGGTAACGCTCCGCAATTTAGACATTACCGATTCACCTTCCTCCCATAAACGTTCGCTGTTAAATGTAGTTGATTCCACAGTTACGGGAATGGGAGCGAGACTTTTGAAATCTTGGCTGCTGCGACCTTCGATAAAACGTTCGGAAATTCAAACAAGACTTTCAGCGGTTTCGGAACTTACCGATTCGATTTTACGAGACAAAATCCGTTATTTGCTCAAAGAAATTTCGGATTTGGAACGGCTTGTCGGACGTTTGAATTTGGGAACTTGCAGTCCGCGAGATTTGTTGGCGTTGAATCGTTCGCTCTCACAAACTCCTAATATTAATTCAACATTATCAGACGTAAAAAGCCTTTTACTACAAGTTTTAAGCGAAAATATTTTTGATTTGCCTGAAATTCGTAGTTTAATCGACAATTCGATTGCGGACGAACCACCAATGAATATTACCGACGGCGGCGTAATTCGACAAGGTTTTAACGTTGAATTGGACGAACTTCGTAATGTTTCAAACGATGCAAAAAAAATTATCGCCGTCTTTGAAGAACAGGAAAAACAACGCACCGGAATTGCCACGCTGAAAGTAAAATTCAACAACGTTTTCGGTTATTTTATCGAAGTTTCAAAGGGTCAAACTTCGCGTGTTCCGACTGATTACGAACGCCGCCAAACGCTTTCAAACGCAGAACGTTACACGACTCCGCAACTGAAAGAATGGGAAGAAAAAGTACTCGGAGCGGAGGAAAAAATCATTGAAATTGAAGCCGAATTATTCAAACAAATTCGTGCCGAAGTTCAAAAAGAAACACGAAATTTGCAGTCAACAGCTCGTGCTTTGGCAACGCTGGACGCACTTTGTTCGCTTGCCGAAACAGCAACCAAACGCAATTATGTTCCGCCGATTTTGCACGACGGCGACGAAATTGAAATCAAAGACGGACGGCATCCGATTGTCGAAGCATTTTCAACTAACACGTTTATTCCGAACGATTTAACGATGAATAACTCAACCGATCGTTTGCTCATAATTACGGGACCGAATATGGGCGGAAAATCAACGAATTTGCGTCAAGTCGCATTAATTCAGATACTTGCACAAATCGGTTCGTTCGTTCCGGCGAAATCGGCAAAACTTCCGATTTTGGATAGAATTTGGACTCGTGTCGGTGCATCGGACGATTTGGCTTCGGGTCGTTCGACATTTATGGTTGAAATGACTGAAACGGCGACGATTTTACATAATTCTACGCCGCGAAGTTTGATTTTATTGGACGAAATCGGTCGCGGAACTTCAACTTTCGACGGGCTTTCAATCGCTTGGGCAGTCGCAGAGTATTTACACGATTCGCCCGAACATTCCGCCAAAACTCTGTTTGCAACGCATTATCACGAACTGACCGAACTCGCCGAAACGTTGGTCGGGGCGAAAAATTATCAAATTACCGCGACCGAAAAAGACGGCGAAGTTGTGTTTTTGCACAAATTGGAAAAAGGAAAAGCGAATAAATCTTACGGTATTGCGGTCGCCCAACTCGCAGGTTTACCGAACAAAACAATTGCTCGGGCGAAAGAGGTTTTAGAGAAGTTGGAAAAATACGAACTGGCGGTTTTTGCGACCGAAAAGAAAGGTTTGGATAAGGTTGCCCGCAAGCAAATCGCCTCGCAATTTTCACTTTTCGCAATCTCGAACGAGAATGTTGTTGATGAAATACGCGATATGGAGTTAGATAAAATATCTGATTCCGATGCAAAATCTTTATTGGCTGAAATGCAACGAAAGATAATATAATCAATACTTTACAGCAACTTATTTCAAAAGAAATTCAGGTGTCGGCGTGCAGACAGTTTATCAATTACATTAAGTTTTGCTACAATAGATTCAATGTTTTCTTCTCTGACTTTAGAACAAAAAATCGGACAATTATTTTTCATCGGCTTGCCGTCGGTTGAATTGGATGAAGCGGCAAAGGATTTACTGCGTGAAATAAACGCGGGCGGGATTTGCCTTTTTCAGCGAAATTGCCGTGAAGCACCGCAGATTCGCAAACTATTAGACGATTTACGAAATTTTTTGCCGATTCAGCCGATTTTGAGCCTTGACCAAGAAGGCGGATTAGTTGACAGATTACGTCGGATTATTGAACCGATGCCGGCGGCAAGTTCGTTGAAAAATGTTTCGGAAGCCGTAAAACTTGCGGAAATTACAGCGGAAGTTGTTTCATTACTTGGGTTTAACACAAATTTCGCGCCTGTCGTCGATGTCGTAACGGAAGAACGCGGAAAGTTCCAAAACGGTTTGCAATCTCGCGCGTTCGGCAAATCAAAAGAAGATGTAGTTGAATTTGCCGGAACATATCTGGAAACTTTGCAGCAAAATGATATTCTCGGTTCAATCAAACATTTCCCCGGACTCGGAGCAACTCAGATTGATTCACACGAAGATTTACCGAGCGTAACTATAAGCGAAGACGAGTTTTATAAGGTTGACCAATTTCCCTACCGAGAAATGTTCAAGTCTCGTTCGGTGCATTGCGTGATGGTCGCGCACGCCGCTTTTCCTAATCTCGACTTGCAAGAAACCGATTCAGCCGGCAAACTTTTACCTGCTTCATTGAGTTTCAATTTCATTACAAAACTTCTCCGCGAAAAGCTCGATTTCCAAGGTCTGGTCGTCACGGACGATATGGAAATGGGAGCGATAATGCGAAATTACGGCATCGGCGAAGCCTGTAAAATGGCGATAAAAGCAGGTGAGGATATGCTTTTGATTTGTGCGAACGGCGATGTGATGCGCGAAGGTTTCCGGGCTGTTTTACAAGCCGTCAAATCAGGTGAAATTACCGAAACCAGAGTCGAAGAATCTTTGCAACGAATTGCGAAGTTCAAAAATCTAATGCGTTCGCCGATTGATTTTGACGAAAATCGTTTGAATCGATTGTCGGAGCAAATTAAAGAATTGAAAAATTAACGGAGGAAAAAATGTTGCGTAAAACATTATTATTTTTAGTCATTATCTCGGTCTTATCATTTACTTTTGCTTGTACTCGGACCAACAACGGAGCGATTACCATAGCGCTTAACGACAAGTTTTCCGGCTTAGACACCATTTCAAACACAACTTCGGACGCGGCAGCGGACAGAATCCGCAATTTAATGTTCAATTCGTTGGTCAAGAAAAACGATAAATTCGAATATGTCGGCGAACTCGGTGATTACAAAATCGGCGATGATAATTTGACGCTGACTTTCACTCTTAAAGACAACATTAAATTCCACGACGGCAAAGCATTGACTTCGGCTGATGTAAAATACACCTTCGATTCCCTGTTTCAAGCAAACGGCTATAAAGCGGGAAGTTTTTTTGATACAGTCAACGGCGAAAAACAGCCGCACATCACATCAACCGAAACACCTGATGCGAAAACAATCGCTTTCAAAGTTCGCCGTCCCGCGTTAGTTAATCAAATGCTTTCAAATTTGGTGGCAATTCCAATTATTCCCGAAGGCAGTTTGGAACAGCAAAAAACAGCGCCAAGCGGAACAGGTCCGTTCAAATTCGTAAAATTCGATCAGGCAAATAATATCGTGGAATTAGCGGCAAACGCCGAGTACTTTGAAGGCTCGCCGAAAATCCGGCTTTTGAACGTCAAAACCATTGCGGATGCAAACGCAATGCAAGCCGAACTGCAATCGGGGCGCATTGATATTGTCCCGAATCCGACCAATATTTCTGCCGATACATTCAACAATTTAGGTAAAAATCCGAATTTGCAAGTTATTCAAACCGACGGTTCGAATGTGCGATATATCGGGTTTAACGTTTCACAATCGGGAGTCGCCAACGTTAAACTTCGACAAGCGATTGCATACGCGATTGACCGCGAAAAAATCATCAAAGATTTATTGGGCGGACAAGCAAAAATCGCACATTCCATATTGCCGAGCGGAAGTTGGGCATACTCCGAAAGCGTAAAATACTCGTTTGATCAAGAAAAAGCTAAACAACTGGTGCAAGAATCGGGTTACAAAGGCGAAGTTATCAAATTTAAAATTTCAGCCGGAAACCAAGCTGTCAGTCAATACTCACAGGTAATTTTAGAATCGCTGAAAGTTGTCGGAATCAAGGCGGAAATTGAAACTTTAGAATTGAATACTCTTCTGGATCAGCTTAAACAAGGTCAATTTCAGATAACAACCTCGCAATGGGCGGGCGGAAACCAAGATCCGATTTTCTTGCGCGATTTGTTTGCAACCAACGAATCACCCGATAAAAAGCCGGGCGGACGAAACAGAAGCCGTTATTCAAACGCCGAGTTCGATAAAATTATCCAAGAAGCCGTCGATACGGTTGACAAGACAAAAGCCAAGGAACTTTACGGCAAAGCCCAAAGTATTGTCGCCGGCGAACTGCCTTATATCACACTTTGGTATCCGTCGAATATGGTCATTGCCTCGAAACGAATGGGCAATATAAAAATTAACGCCAGCGGCGATTTCAGCTTTATGAAAGATGTTACAGTTGAGTAACAACGATTTGCAAACAAAAAAACTCGCCTTAGTTTTTATAACTTCGGCGAGTTTTTTTGTTTTTGGCGGTCAAGTTAATTTTCAACTAAAACCAAAATTATTTCGGTTCGACGGTTCTTTGCTTTATTCGCGGCGGTCGTATTCGGGGCAATCGGATAAGTTGCGCCAAAACCGTTTGCTTGAATTTTCTCGCTCGGTATTCCGCCCGCAATCAGTTTATCGGCAATGGTTTGCGAACGTTGTTGGGTCAGATTTTGCAACACATCAATCTTGCCCGTGTTGTCCGTGTGCGATTCGACAATCAATTTATAGTCGGGATTATTGGCTAAAATTCCGACTATCGTGTTTATTTTTTGCTCGGATTTTGCCGAAAAACTGCCCGTTCGGGTGGTTGTCCAAGTTGTTTCGGGCAAACTTAAAACAATCCCTTTATCGGTTTGGGCGACTCTGCCGAACGGTGAAAGCGCTGAAATTAAACTCGAAACACCCGCGAGTTGCTGTTGTTTCTTTTCTTCCGCAAGTCTCTGTTTTTCGGCATTTTCGAGTTCAATTTGTTTTTGGGCTTCGACTTCTTTCTTTTGAGCTTCGATTTCCGCAAATTTTGATTTTATGGTTTCTAATTCCAGTTTCGCCCGACCGAGTTCTTCGCTGAGTTTGCGGTTTTCGTCGCGTAATTCTTTGATTTGCCGAGAAAAGTTCGAGCCGTCGCGTTCCGCCAATTCGCGGTTGCGTTGTTCGCGGGCAATTTCGGCTTTCAAGTTGTCGATTTCCATATTTGCGGCTTCGAGTTTGTCTTCGGCACGTTGAATTTCCGCATCGGAACGCTGTTTGTCGTTTCGTTTTTCACGAGCTTCGCGTCCCGAAAAAGCGGTTTCTTCGGCTTTTACGGCGGCTGAAATGGCTTGTCTGGCGGTGATATTGACTTCTTCTTCGGGTCTGCCGCCGCGCCATCCCGAATCTGCGGTTTCCAACAAATCTTCTGCCGTTTTCAGTTCGCCGGCGGCATCACGGTCGGCGCCTGCAAACCTTGCCAAGGCAACGGCTTGTTTGGCTTGCAAAACGGTCGAAGGCGTTTTCGAATAATCGGTTTCGGCTATTTCGGGAGTTCTCGAATCACGAAAATAATCGCTCGAATTACCAAAATACTGAATAGATTTTGTGGTTGCCACAAACTTTCCGTCCAAACTTGTCGGATTCAAATTCTCCAACATAATCGCGCGGCTCGGTTGTTTGACCAAAAAATGCGGTTCGGCGGTAACAATCAAAGCAAAAATTTGCAACGGCGTGGTAACGCTGATTTTTGAATCGAATTCAAAAAAACCGCGTCGCTTTATTTCGCCCAAATTATCAACCTGTCCGTCGGGCGAAATTGCCCACAAAACATAAGTCGCATAGCCCGCGCCGAGTTCAAACGGACGCGGCATTTTTGAAACCGATAAGTCGATTTCCGTGCCGTTCCGCTTGGTTCGTTTGATGCGGGCGTTACCTTTCATTCGCGGAAAACGAGTTGTGCCGCGAAACGGAAGCGTTACATCGTCATCCAAAGCGTAAGTAATCGCCGTCGTTTGACGCGGAACATCGGTTTGGGCAAACACGGAAAAACTGAATAATAATAAAATGATTGCGATGATTTTTACGGGGTTTTGTTTCATAAAATTTATCTCCAAATTAAAAGATGCCGATTCGGCGAAAGATGTTGCCAATTTTATCAGACAAAATTTGTAAAGCATAATTTTATTTGCGGTTGTGAATAATTTATAACGCTTTATTCGGAAGATTGCCGACAAGGATTAGTTTCGGCACGTTTTTTATTTGCCGATTGTTGCGTTAAACTTTTTGTTTACGATGCAAGACTTCAAACGACTCTTAAAATATCTTCAACCGCATTGGCTGACATTTGTTTTCGCCACGATTGCGATGATTGTCGGCGCGGTTTTTGAAACTGCCACGACAGCTTTATTGTTACCGATTGCCAAAAACTTTTCTCCGAACTCGCCGACAAATCCGTTGGAACCCGTCGCATTTTTCAGTCTTGAAAATATTACGCGACAAATCGATAACTTGATTCCGAAAGACGATTGGTTTGCGGCGTGGTCGATGATTTCGATTTTGTTGATTTCATTTACGATTTGCAACGGCATTGCCGACTATTTTTCCTCGTATTTGATGGCGAAAATCGGACAAAGTTCGGTCTTGAAACTTCGCCGAGAACTTTACGGACATTTGCTCACGCAATCGGCAAGTTATTTTCAGAAAAATCGCACAAACTATTTAGTTTCAAGACTTGTGAACAGTTGTTCGGCGATCGAGTTGGCAGTTTCGGCAAATTTGCGCGATGTTTTGCGTGAAAGTTTTTCGCTTATATTCTTTCTCGCAGCAGCTTTTTCGTTAAATTGGCGGTTGCTGCTCGGAGCTTTAATCATCGCCCCGATTATCGCTGTTTTAACCTCGAATTTTTCGCGAAAACTACGCAAACTTTCGCAAGAATCGTTTGAAGGCAACAAACTTTTGACTGATACGGCACAAGAAACGCTTTCAAATTATCCGATTGTCAACGCTTACCGAGCCGAAGAACGCGAAAACTCAAGGTTTGAAAAAGTGGCGAAAATCATCGCTCGAGCAAATTTGCGAGGCGGACAAATCGCCGCAATTTCACCGCCGACGATTACTTTAATCGGAGCGATTGCCATTGTTATTTTGTTATTTTTCGGTTATCGGGAAACGAGTAACGGCACGATGGACGCGGCTCAATTCTTTACTTTTCTCGTCTTTTTGCTCCGCAGTTACGACCCGATGCGGAAAATTTCGCGGCAACATAACGAGTTGAACAAAGCCTTTGCGGCGGCGCGCGACGTGTGGGATGTATTGGACGAAAACGACCGCTTGCCGGAGAAAACCGACGCGACCGAGTTGAAACCTTTGGCGGATAAAATCGAATTAAAAAACGTTTCATTTCATTATAACGCCGCTGAAAAATTGATTTTGGACAATGTTTCGTTAGAGATTCCGAAAGGCTCGATGATTGCTTTGGTCGGCGAAAGCGGCGGCGGAAAATCTTCGCTGATTAAATTGATTCAAAGACTTTACGATGTTTCGAGCGGCGAAATTTTGTGGGACAACACCGATTTGCGCGAGGCAAAATTGACCGATTTGAAACGTCAAACAGCTTTGGTAACCCAAGAAACCGTTTTATTTAACGACACGATTCGCTACAACATTTCTTACGGCAAACCCGACGCAACCGATGCCGAATTGGTCGAAGCCGCAAAAATTGCCTTTGCCCACGATTTTATCGACGAACTGCCGAACGGTTACGAAACACTCGTCGGCGAACGCGGCACGTCTTTATCGGGCGGACAACGCCAACGAATTGCGATTGCAAGAGCGGTTTTGGTCAACGCTCCGGTCTTGATTTTGGACGAAGCAACCTCAGCTTTGGACGCGGAATCCGAACAACTCGTCCAAAAAGCGTTGGCAAATTTGATGGAAAATCGCACCTCGATCATCATCGCCCACAGGCTTTCAACTATCCGCAAAGCCGACAAAATTATCGTTATGGAACGTGGAAAAATTGTCCAAAGCGGCACGCACAACGAGCTTTTGGCAAAAGGCGGAACGTATAAAAAACTGTATGAACTGCAATTTAACGATGAAGAATCAAGCAATAATTAGAGGCAAAACGGGTTTCGGTTGTCATCTGTTTCCCATTTTATTTAATTATGTAACCGGATAAGCAAATACAACGTTTTGAAGTGTCCGAATCATCGAGTTACAAAGTTTTAATTCATCATTCATCACTCACAATTTATCATTATCTGCTTAATATTTATTTTTTCTCGCCCAATTCCACCGCTCGTTTATATGCCGAAAAAACGGCTTTCGATAAAACGGTGCGCATCGAACCTTTTTCCATCTCGTAAATCGCGGCTGCCGAAGTTCCGCCCGGCGACGTTACCATATTTCTCAATTCTGCCGGATGTTTATGAGATTCCATCGCAAAAAGTGTTGAACCGAGCATTGTTTGTTGGACTAATTCTTTTGAAACATCGCGCGAAAAACCGAGATGAACGCCCGCATCGGTCAAGGCTTCCATCAACATAAAAATATATGTCGGACCTGTCGCCGACAATGATGTTGCCATATCGATTTGGTTTTCGGTTTCAACGTAAAGCTCTTTGCCTAAAGCGCTTAACAACAATTTAACCCGGGCTTTTTGTTCGACCGAAACTTTTTCCGAACAAGTCCACGCCGTCATTCCCTGCCCGATTTGTGCGGGTGTGTTGGGCATTGTCCGCACAATCAAATTATTTTCCAACGCCTCGGAAATTGTTTCGACGGTCGCTCCCGCGATAATCGAAACGACGAGTTGACGCGGGCTGACAACGCCTTTCAATTCAGCCAGAACACCTTTCAAACGTTGCGGTTTAACGCACAACACAATCATCGAATTTTCGTCCGATAAAGATTTTACCGCGTCGGCGTTATGTTCATACGTCTCTATTTTATAGGTATTTGCCAATAATTCTCGGCGTTCTTTTCGCGGATGAGAAGCAGTTATTTGCTTGCTTCGCACCAATTCTTTCCGCAATAATCCGGCAATAATCGATTCTGCCATGACACCGCACCCGATAAAGGCGAGTTTTGTTTCGTTCAAAAGTTTCATATTTTAAGTCATTTATGCCGGAGTTATATTGTTCAAAAACAGCCGGCAAAAAAGACTTTACCACAAACTTATTTTGCTAGGGCTTTCCTATAAAAAATTCCTTTAGTATCGCGTAACGATAAAATGAATTTAGCCGTGTAATTTATTGCACGGAATGCAAAACAAAGAGTTGTTGTCGCGTTAGCGACAATTGAAAATTAACGGAAAATTCAGTCATCGCTGACGCGATGAAAACAAATTGCCAAATTTAACCGTGCCTTAAAAAACACGGCTAAATTCATTAAGTCGCTACGCGACAAAGACTTAATTGATTTTTTCTTTTTACTTTTTTATAGGAAAGCCCTGCTTATTTTGCTGTGAATCAAGTTTGTATTATTCCTGACTTGACAAACCTTTGCTTAACAGTTCAAGATTCATCACATTCAGTTTTAATAGTTTTATGAAAGACTTATCACCTAAAGTTAAAAACGACTCCCGCTTTGAATTGACAAGGTCGGACGGTTTCGTGTTTGCTTTAAACGCAACGCAACGCAACGCAACACAACGCAACAAGCGATAAGTTTCATCATAAATTGCAGTTTCGGTCGGAGAGTTTGATTATCAAATTCTGCGGCTTTTTTGTGTTTAAGGAGAGCAACCAATGAAAAAACTACTTCTGTCTTTGATTATTACACTTTCAATCAGCCAAATTCTTTTTGCACAAATGCGATATGACGGATCTATATTTGATATTCACGAAGTTAATGAAATTGATAAAATACCGCGAAGTCTCAATACGGATAAGAATCTTTTAATACCGGAGAGTTTTATCAATTTCGATGATATTACATTAGTGTCCGGTTAAAAAAGTTTTTACAGCCATAAACTATTGATTTACTGTTAGTTACAGGCATATTTGCATTTTACGATTTCAATTTGCATTCAACTGAGTCTTAAACTTGTTGAATGAATCACGGAAAATACGTT
>JANPBM010000040.1:0-93211 GCA_031430435.1 Acidobacteriota bacterium | reverse complement strand
CGGGTCTTTTATTTCTCCGACTTTTTCAAATAAACTCGTTGCCTTTAACTGTTTCAACGTTTTTCTCACCTCAATTTCAGAATTAAATTGAAGTTTGACACATTTTCTCCTTTTCTTACATTTTTAATGCGTTCGCCCTAAACTTAGCCTTATCTTGCCCAGGATGCAATACCAAAAAAGGAGATGAGAATATTTTATCCAAAAAAGTAGCGAGATATCCAAAACATTCAAAATATTTTTCAATTGTTCATCCTCATTTTGATAATTATGATGAGCACATTTTAATTATGGATGACTGTTTATTTGCAGGACTTTCTAAGAAAGGATGCCATACAACAACCGTGTGCGGATTATATAGGTTAATCGTTGTAGAAAAAAAAGCTAAAGAAGCTCTGAGTAAAAAATCGGATGTAAGCTTATTAGTAAATGCTCTGATAAATGCGAAGACTGATGAGGAAAAAGATAGAATTACAGAATTATTAAAGTTAATAAAATAAAGCAAACATACACGCTTTTAACCTACAGATGTTATCTTTTCTATTAGAACCCCAAATATCATTCCTAGTTCCAGACGATTGAAGGGCATAGCAAAGTTAATTTTTAAATATCTGGCAATAGTCCACCAAATACTTACTAATTCTTTCTCAACCGACGCTAGAATAATTTTTAAGCCTATATTTTTCACTTCTTAAACGCCGCGTACAAAATCAAAATAAACAAAATAACCGAAACAATCGCTACAACCAAACAGCCTATTTTCAGCCAACTGTACGGACGTTCGCCCTGAACTTCGCCTGTTCTGCCGTTGATTACAATTTGAAACGCCTTGCCTTTGAACTGATACGCACTTGCGTACACAGGGACGAGCAAATGCTTAAACGTAATGTTTGCGTAGTTTATGTCAATGTTGTTGACTCGTTGTTCGTCGCCGCCGATGTCGTTTCGGCAGTCTGACCAAATTACGTTGTAGGCAATTTCCTTAAACTTTTCAAAACCTTGTTCGAGAGTTATTTGGTAAGTTTGTGCCTTGTGTCCCGCGAGATACGCAGGTTCGTACGGCACTAAATCGGTAAAATCCCAGTTTAATTTTTCGACATATTTCGGCAAAACCGAGGTTGTTGCGGGAACGGTTACATCGTCGAATTGACGCGAAACATTTCCGCTGCGGTAATACCAATTTGTATGCCGAACTTGCCGTGAACGCTGTTCGCCGTTTTCTTCGTAGTGTTCGGTTTCGTAATAATGGTCGCCGCGTTCCCCCGTGTAACTGCTGGTGGAATAAGCGTCAAACGTCCAATACGGAATATAAATACTGCTCAATCTTTCCGCTTGCGACATATTTTTTAACGCACTCGGGGCAAACCAACGCGAACCGATCCAAGTATTAAACGATTTTTTCGCGGCGTCTTGCGGAACTCCGAACGGCAAAACGCCTTCGGGTGCCACAAGCGGATCGGACGCTTTCGGTTGAGCGACAATTTTCGAGCCGCAAAAATCGCACCAAGTTGCAGTTTCGGGCGGCGTAAAATTGACAATTGCACCGCAACTGCCGCAACCGACCTGCATTGCATTTGTCGCCATCGGCTGCAAATTATTGTTCGCACTTTGCAATGCGGTATGAAAATCACGTTCTTCGACTGTTCCGGCGGTCGCAACTTGTTGTTTATATTGGCAATACGGACAAGTTAATGCCTGCGTTTCAGCCGAAAAAGTCATATTTCCCGCACAATTCGGGCATAGAAAACGATTGATGTTGTCGCGATTTATTTCAGGGGTATTTTGCATAGATAATTTATTGGTTGTAACCGATTACAGTTTATCTGAAAATAGGTTAAATTTGTAATAAATTCAAATGTTAAATAGATTTAGAGACAATTTTTTGCTTGAAACGGTCGTTTTTGCGTCAGGTGCGTTGGTGATGATTTACGAAATTATCGGTTCGCGGATTCTGGCACCGTTCATCGGAACTTCGACGTATATTTGGACAAGTTTAATCGGCGTAATTTTGGGAAGTTTGAGTTTGGGTTATTGGTTTGGCGGAAAAATGGCTGACCGAAATCCGAAATTGCGAGTTTTGTCGGTCGTTATGTTTTTCGGCGGTGCGATTCTTTCCGCGACCATTTTAGTGCAAAATATCGTCCTTTCGATTATTGCTTCTTCAACCGTTCGTTTGGAGATAAAAGCAATTATTGCCGCGTTGATTTTGTTTGCTCCGGCGAGTGTTTTGTTCGGATTCGTTACGCCTTATGCGGTTCGTTTAAAGATGCAAACTGTTGAAAATGCAGGGAAAACTGTCGGGCGACTTTACGCACTTTCAACCGTCGGCAGTATTTTCGGAACTTTTCTGGCGGGATTTTTTCTGTTGCCGTTTGTCGGCAGTATTCGCACGATGTATTTGCTCGCGGGTTTGATGTTCGGGCTTTCTATTTTGCTTGCTCCGTTTAAGCAAAATGTTCAAAGTATTTTCCTGCTGTTACTTTTTCCGTTTGCGGTTTTGGTCAACGAATTATTTGCTTACAGTCTGATTGTTTCCAACAAAATGCACGATTTCGACACGCAATATAATCGAGTGCAGATTTACGATTCAACCGAAAACCTGACCGGAAAACCGATTCGAGTTTTACTCACCGACCCGAATTCTACGCAATCGGCGATGTATTTGGAAAGCGACGAATTAGCTTTGAACTACGCGAAATACTATCATTTGATGCGTCATTTCAATCCGACATTTCAAAAAACCTTGATAATCGGCGGTGCGGCGTATTCGTTTCCGAAAGAATACTTGCGAAGTTATCCCGATAAAAAAATCGATGTGGTAGAAATTGATCCGCAAATGACCGAAGCCGCCCGAAAGTATTTCAATCTGCAAGACAGCCCGAATCTGCAAATTTTTCACGAAGACGGACGCGTTTTTCTCAACCAAAATACGGCGAAATATGACGTGATTTTGATTGATGCGTTTACTTCGATTTATTCCGTTCCGTTTCAACTGACAACGGTTGAAGCCGTGCGTGAAATGTCAAAAAGTTTGAATGAAAACGGCGTAATTATCGTCAATTTAATCTCGGCATTTGAAGGCGATGGAGCAAAGTTTTTGCAAACGGAAGTGAAAACGTACCAAGAAGTTTTTCCGAATGTGATTTTGTTCAAAGCAAAGACTGAAATACCCGCACAGATTCCGCAAAATGCTATTTTGGTCGCAACGAAATCGGCTGATTTGAAGTTTGAATCAAAAGACGAATTGATTTCAACTTTGCTCAAAAACCGTTACGAAAAACCTTTGGATTCAAGTTTGCCGATTTTAACAGACGATCTTGCACCTGTTGAATATTATAATTCGTTGGCACAAAAATTGGCAGAAAACTGAATACGAAAAACCATTTTTACAGTGATGAAGAGGATAAAAAAGGATAAGAAAATGTCAAAATATCATTGTTTATCTCCTTTATCTCTGTAAATTTATTTCTCTCTAAACTCAGTAATATCTAATCCAAACGCATCTTTAACATAATCTTCTTGGGCAACATTCAGATTTCGTAAATTCAATAAACGCCGTCGCGATTTTAAGATATACGACTTCGTTTTCGCCGACATTTGGGCAAGCATATCTCGTCCTTCAAGCATTTCGGCTTGAGATTTTTCACGCAAAGTGTAAAGCTCCGTTTGCTCGGCGGCGAGCATTTCTTCTTTGATTTCAACAAAACGCTTTTTGATTTGGTAAATCTGGCGAATTGCCCGAACCAAATTATCACCGACCGAATCGCCGCTGATCAAATCGGGCGAATCGCGGAAATCTTCAACTAATTTATCCAATCTCGCCTGATCGCCGGCAGAATATGCCGCGTTTAATTGCGACATTAAAACGTGCCGACGCGCTTTTTCCATCGCATCTAACGCCAAATCAGGATGAATAATTCGGGCGATGTTGTGATACGCTTTTTTCGCTTCGGCGGTCGGTTTCAAGTTTTCGGAAACAGTTTCGTCAATTTCGGCTTCGGCGGCAGATTCAACGGCACGGCGGCGAAGTTCTTCAACTTTTTTCTTAATTTCCTCGTCGTCAGGGACAAGTTTCAGTTCTTCTTCGGCGATTTCTGCTTCGATTTCGTCCAATTCGGCATAAAACCGCGAAACCTGCATTTTGTATTGAGCTTCAAATTGGTCAAGTCCTCCGCGTAAATCAGCCAAAGTTTCTTCGTTGTCGGCAAGACGGTCTTTCAAGCGTTCCAACACTTTGCGTTTCTTTTCAAGCTCAAAATCTTCGGGTGCTTTTACGTTCATCAGCTAAAATTATAAACATAATTACTAAAAATCAGAATTGCGGTTTTACAAAAATATGAATCTAAAAATTTGCGATTGACGATAGTTACGCAAAAGCTAATTATCGAATCCTTGTAGAATTGAAACTAATTCACAGTGGAAGTCGCTTCCACTGTATGTTGCAAACTAAAGGGGATTGTTTTATATTTAAGATGCTGCAACTTACAATTATCATTTGTAAGCTAGTACACATAGCAGGATTGTTTTATATTTAAGATGCCGGCAGTTGCTCTTGTAGAATTGAAACTAAGGTTAAAATCATGTATTCAACTAAAATAAATTCAAAAAATGTTAATAATTTCGGTGCGGAATCTTTTTCAAGAACAGAGTTTAACCAAATGATTCAAGAACTTGTTGATTTACACAAACGCGGAGTTTTAACTGATGTCGAATTTGAAAAGTTGATTCGTATTTCAAGTGCAAGTTTTATCGAAAGAGAAATTTCAAATAAAGTGAACAAATCCATTGAGGAAAAATTGTTTCCGCAACTGTTCGGAGGTTTGAAACTTGTCCGATAAAGAAACATCTTCAATTGAAAAAACCTCTAAAGTATTAGTTGAAAATGACGAGCAAACAAATTCTCCTGATTTAGTTGCCCGCTTGATGATGAGCAGTTTTAGTCAGACTTCAAATCCGTTAGCCGAAAAAATAACCGAATCTCACATTACTAAAGTTTTAGATAACTCTGAAAAAGATTCTGAGCGTGAATTTGAATTCAACAAACTAGAGTTACAAGACCAACAATCTTCAAAGTGGTTTTTTCTCGCTATATTCATAATTTCCTTAATCTTTATTGGTTTCATTATCGTATTTCTTAGTGGCGTTGATAAAGAAACAATGCGATTTGTATTAGGAATTATTGTCGGTTTTATTGGTGGTTTCGGGGCAAAAGGATTATTGCCCCAATCTAAGAAAAAATCCGATTAGCCTTATAAACCGATTTCCTGACTCGTATTTTCCTCGTAAGCTCTGACAATCATCTGCACAAGTTTGTGTCGAACCACGTCTTTATCGGAAAAATAACAAAACTCGATTCCTTCGATATTTTGCAAGATATTTTCAGCTTGAATGATTCCGCTTTTTTGTCCGCGTGGAAGGTCAATTTGCGTTTTATCGCCTGTTACAACTGCCCGCGAACCGAACCCGATGCGAGTTAAAAACATCTTCATCTGTTCGTTTGTGGTGTTTTGCGCTTCGTCCAAAATGATGAAAGAATTCGCCAAAGTTCGCCCGCGCATAAACGCCAGCGGAGCAATTTCGATGATGCGTTTTTCCAGCATTTTTGTAACTTTTTCTTGGTCAACCAAATCGAACAACGCATCGTAAAGCGGTCTCAGATACGGATCGACTTTATCTTGCAAATCGCCGGGCAAATAACCGAGTTTTTCGCCGGCTTCGACCGCCGGACGAGTTAAAACAATGCGATCGACTTGTTTTGAAAACAACGCTTGCACCGCCGCCGCAACCGCGAGATAAGTTTTGCCCGTTCCCGCCACGCCGATTCCGAAAGTTAAGTCGTTTGTTTGCAAGGCTTCAATGTATTTACGTTGATTTACGGTTTTCGCCGAGACGGATTTTTTGCCCGACGGATTAAAGCGTGCTTTAGTGAAATGATCTTTCAGCGAATACGCGCGATCTTCGGCAATTTGGCGAAAAGCGTCGCGTAACTCTTTGTCGGTAAACGAATTACCCGCGTTAAAAAGTTCGGTAAAATCATTTAGAATGCTTTCAACTGTGGCAACATCGCGTGCTTCGCCGTCAATCGTCAAATCGTTTCCCCGTGCGTTTACGCGGACTGCGAGGATTGATTCGAGATATTTCAGGTTCGCATCGTTGACACCGAAAAGCGTTTCGCCGGCTCGTAAAGGTAATTCTATTTTTCGCAAGTTAAATTCAATTTCTCCTTATCTTTTGTAAATATAACAAATAAAACAATGTATGTCAGCGTATTTACCGGCGAAAAAATATTTTTTAAGTTTTGGTAACATCGTCGTTTTTTCTGCGTCTTCTAGTATTTAAGCGAATTTATACATAGAATCGTACTTATTTTATATTTGTGCGGAATCACTTGTTTTTTGATTCTGCTTGGAGTTAAGAATGCCGTATTTACTGAATCCGGTGCTGTGCGGATTATTTGTTTTTGTGTTTTTCACACAATGCTTTGCCGGCAATCCTGTTACGCCGCTCACCGGAAATGACGCGGAAGGTATTGCCGTGTCCGAAACTCTGAAAAATTTTTACGCCTCTTATCGGAAAACCGATTCAGCGGAACGAAAAAAACTTTGGCACGAAAATTCTCCGATTTTTATTCAAAGAGAAAACCTTGCCGCCGCTAATCCGCCCTTTTTTGAAACAGAACCGAAAATTTCCAAATTAGAAATAAATAAAGGACGCGACCGAATCTATGCGGATGCGGAAGTTATTTTCTCGTCAGCCGATTCAAAACACATCGGTTTAATCAAAGAAGGCTCCGATTGGAAAATTTGGCAGGAATCTCCTTTGACACAATATAAAAACGCGCTCGATTCAATCGGTAAAGCAGCGGCTGATGATGAGCAAAACGATTTGGATTTTGCGGGTTCGTTGTGTTGGATCGCTTATGTTACCTTTCAAAAAAAAGATTTCCAAACTGCGATAAATATATTTATTTCGGCTCAGAAATCTGCCGAAAAAATTAAAGACAATGTAATTATTACTTCGATGTTTATGAATATCGGCAATGCTTACAATGATTTGGGGCAACCGCAAAAGGCTCTGCAAAGTTTTCAAAAAGGCTGCGATTTAGCTAAAACAATTAATTTTGAAACCGGAATTTTACGCGGTTTATACGGAATCGGAAATGCCTCGAATGCTTTGGGGAAATACTATGAAGCCAGAGACGCGTATGAAAATCGGCTTTTATTACTCCGAAAAAACGGAAGCCCGCGACGAATTGCGCTTACTTTTCAAACACTCGGCATCACTTATTTCAATCTCGGCGATTACGAAAAATCTTTGAAAAATTACCGAGAAAGTTTCAAAATCAGCGGAAAAACAATCGAATTGTTTAATGATTTGGGTTTTTTGTTTATCGAAATGAAAAACTATGCCGAAGCCGAGAAATACTTTAAAGAAAGTCTGCAATCGGCAAAGGAAAATGAGCGAACGATTGATATGAGACGTTCGCTGAACGGTCTCGGCAAAATTGAATCCGACCGTAAAAACTATCAACAAGCGTTAAATTATCTGAAAGAAAGTTTGAAATTCAACGATGCCGGAATGAATGAAGAATCACAGGTACTGTTAAATTTGGGCGAAGTCTATTTACTGCTCAAAGACTTTCGCTCGGCACAAAATACTTTTGAAAAAGCAATTCGACTCGCCGAAGAAAATGACTTTTTCGAGTCGCTTTGGTATGGCAAATATCTTTTGGGCAAGTGTTTGAAAGCCCGAAACAAATTACCGGAAGCCTTGCGGAATTTTGAAGAAAGCACCGAGATTATTGAAAACTGGCTTAAAAACGCCGAGAAAAATGCCGCTTTAGAAGGTTTTTTTCAAAATAAAGTTGACCCGTATCGAGAACTGGTCAGTTTGTTGGCGGAAAAAAACGAAGTTGAAAAAGCCTTGAAATACGCCGAACTTTCAAAAGCAAAAACTCTTTTACATTCCATCCGAGGCAGCGGAAAAGGTCGTTTAAGCGCGAATATTGCCGATTTGAACAAATTGCTTCCCGACCGAGAAACGGCGTTGATCGAGTATGTCGTCGGTGAAGAAGCAACATTTGTTTTTCTGATTCAAAAGCAGAAATCGGGTTTAATTCCGCAAATTATTGTTAAGAAAATCAATAAATCGAGCAAGCAAATTGCCGATTCGGTGCTTAATTTTTACAAAAAAATCGTTTCGGAAAATTATGATTTTTCCGATGATTCGCAAGAGCTTTATCAAACCTTGTTAAAGCCTTTGGAAAGTTATTTGGCAGATAAAAAAAAGCTCGTGATTGTGCCGGACGGCGTTTTATGGAATTTACCGTTTCAAACGTTGAAGATTAATTCCACGCGGTATTTATTGGACAAATACGCGATTTCTTACTCTCGATCCTTATCGGTTTTACTGACTGCAAAAAGAAGCGCGAAAATCGCCGAAGCTGATTCGGGCGGAAAACTTTTGGCGATTGCCAACCCGAAAAACTCGTTGCCGATTCCGTTTGCCGAAGAAAGCGTAAAGATTTTGCGAGAAGTTTACGGCACAAAAAACACCACGATTTTTACGGGCGAAATCGCCACCGAAGAAAATATAAAGAGCATTATTTCAAATTTCGACGTAATCCATTTTGCGACTCACGGAATTATAAACAATGAAAGCCCGATGTCGTCTTATTTGCAGTTGACTGCCGAAAATTCAAGCGAAGACGGAAAACTCGAAGCGGTTGAAATAAAAGATTTCGCGCTGAATGCCAAGTTAGTGGTTTTGGCGGGCTGCGACACGGGAACAGGCAAAATTATCGACGGAGAAGGAATTATCGGTTTAACTTGGGCTTTGGAAAATGCGGGTGTCGGCAAAATTATTGTGAGCCGCTGGAAAGTGAAAGATAAAAGCACAAAAGATTTGATGACGGAGTTTCATCGTTTGTATTCAAGCGCGAAAAACAAGCCCGCAACCGAGGCTTCAGAAGCATTGCGCCAATCGGCTTTGACGTTGCAAAAAAAATATCCGCATCCGATTTACTGGGCAGGTTTTGCAATAATGCTGAACGAAAATAAATAACATGGGGCAAATATTACAGGAATTTGAAACAAAAAGCCGCGAACATTTACAAGGAAATGATTCGTTGCTGATTCCTTTTTTAAATTCAAAAAACGATGAAATTTCCGAATCTGTTTTAGCTGGGCTTTTTGTCGAACACGCCGACCCGATTTGTCAAAAAATTGTTGAATTCAGGACCAAACGCATCTTTGACATCAATTATTTGGAACGCCAAAAACTTCACGAAGATTTAAAGCAGGAAGTTCGTCTGAAAATGTTGACGCAACTCAGAAAACTGCAAAACAACCCGGAAACCGAACCGATTTATGATTTTCGCAATTACGTTGCACGCATTACACACAACCTTGTTCACGATTATTTCCGAAATAAATTCAGGTCAATAGTGACAGTTACGGATAACGGAACCGACTCGCAGACCGATTTTCTTGAAACCGCAGAAACCGCCAATAAAGAAATTTTGCCGAATTTCGCCGCCGAATACGAGATTGAAGAGGAACGCATTTATCGTCTCGGTTACGTTTGGCAAGAACTTTGCCTGCTTCCGAAAAATCAATGCGCCGCGTGGTTGCTGAAAATCGAAGACAAAAACAACTGTTCAACCTTAAAATGGCTGCCGCTTTTTCGCATTGCCAATATCAGAGAAATTGCCGAAGCAATCGGACAAGACGTAGAAATTTTGGCTGAGTACTGGAATTATCTGCCTTTATCCGATAAACAAATTGCTCAAATGCTGAATTCCACCCAAAGACAAGTAATAAATTGGCGAAAATCGGCAAACGAAAGACTGCAAAGGAGAATTCAAAAATTGCTTGCCGAGCAAAAATAATTTTGAAAATAAAAGAGTGAAACACTTAGAAAATAATCAGATACAACGATACCGAAATTCTCGGCTGAATCCGGCAGAGCTTCTGGAATTCATCGATCACATCGCGGTTTGCGACAAATGTCGATTGACGGCGTTGCAAAAAAACGATTTGGAAAATCTTTACAATTCGTTTACGTCGGTTGCGGCGCCGCCGGAATCGACGCGTAAAATTTTGAATTTCGACCGCCTGTTTTCAAGTTGGAACTTGAGATCGGGTTTCGCCGTCGCTGTTATACTTATCGCTTTCGGCGGCTCGTTTTATTTAATTTCTCGTAATTTTAATGATGAAAAAACTCTTTTATCCGCCGTTCAGCCTGAAAATATAAAAAAAGAAACCGACAGTATTTTTATCGAGAGTAAACCGCCAACCGCCAACAAAGTCATCGAAAATTCTGCCGAATCGTTTTCGGCTGACCGTTTATCCAAACATCAAAAGAATGAGTTGCCGGTTCAAACGGTAAAAAAAACTGTTCCGCCCAAAGCGATAACAGCCGAAAAGTCGACCGAAAAACCGGTTTTGCGGGAAAATATACGATTAACCGTCAAAGATATTGAAACGGACGAAAGTCAGACTTTGGGCAGTGAACCCGCTGAAAAACCTTTATCGCCGACTAAACTCAAAATCTCTGTCAAAAACAAAGAAATTTCGGTAAAGATCGAAGCAGAAAAGACAGCGGATAAATACGAATTTTATGTGGCTGAAATACCAAAGCTCTCTGCAACATTAAGAAAAACCGTCAACCGTAATTCGTGGAGATTTTCGCAAACAAAATTGAGAAAAAATGTCGATTATGTTTTGCAGGTTACTTTTACCGACGAAGACGGCAAAGTCCGGACAATCAAAAAAATCTTGAGTCTGAAAAAATAGAAAAAGAGGAAATTAAAATGGAAATAGTTTATACGGAAAAGTCGTTTGCCAAAAAGTTATCGGTTCTTATGCTGATTGCTTTTTTATCGTCGGGTTTATTTTATATCGGTTTGTTTTCGGCTGATTTTGAAACGGGCGGAGGTCCGACCGCGACCACCTCGCCTCCCGGAGACAAGGACGATTCACTTATGCTTTGCGTCGGGAAAACATCTCAGACAAATGCAGTCGGTCATTTAACTTCAAGCAATACGACGTGGAACGCGCAAGTAGTTTACGGTGCGGAGTGGTTGACATTGCCGGGAAGTACGAGTAATTCGGGGAGCGGAATTTTGAACTATAATATTACGCCGAATAACCAACCCGATTCAAGATTCGGAATAATCCTCATAGCGGGAAGACAGTTTGTGCTGGAACAAAGAGGCACGAATGAAGCCGGTGCTTGTCCTGCAACTGTTACTCCGAATTACATTATGTCGCCGAGAATCGGAGAAAGTTTCAGGCTCTATGTAACCGGCGAGTCAAATCAGACGAACTGGGGAGCGATTGTTTCAGACAACGATAAATCTTGGATAGCGACGCAAATAGATGCCAATATGCAATATGTTGATGTTACTCTCTCGACTAACGGCAGTATTCCCAGAATTACTTACATCATTGTCGATAATGTCAAAGTGCCGATTATTCAACAAGGCGCTGCGCCTAAAAACCAATAAACTCGGTTACGCCGAAATGAAGCCGTTGTTTTTAATAAAACAGCGGCTTTTTTATTTTACTTTCAGTAACATCGGCGAAATTCTTGCGTCTTTTCTAAATAGACGCGCTATTCAAAAAATAAGATGAATAACTTAAGTAAAAAACTTGAAATCATTACCAATGTTGCAATTATTTTAGCGGCGGTTGCCTTAATCGGCACGGTTACTTACAAATTTTTATTAACCGGCGGAGAGATTTCCGCCAAAATGCTCAAAGACGGCAGCGAATTTTCTATGCTTGAAACAAATTGGGCTGAGAACAAAAAATCTTTGGTTTTAGTTTTACAAAAAGACTGTCATTTTTGTTCGGAAAGCTCGCCTTTTTACAAAACTTTGTCCGAAAAAAACAAAGGCGATAAAAAGATCAAGTTAATTGCGGCGTTTCCGCAGTCTGTCGATGAAGGCAAAAAGTATTTGAGCGAACAAGGAATCGCGGTTGACGAAGTTCGCAAAATAAGTTTCGGAAACGGCATTGACGGCACGCCAACACTCGTCTTGGTTGACGAAAAAGGCAAGGTCGTTGATTCGTGGGAAGGAAAACTTACCGCCGAAGAAGAGCGGCAAGTGTTGGGAAAATTAAATCTGTGAGGAAAAAATATGGATAAAAAATTAGTTTCAAAACTTTTGTGCCTGATGGTTATTTCAACAGGATTGGGATTCTCGGCTTATTTACCGAGTAATCAAGTTTCCGCCGCCTCCGCCAAATTCTGCTTGAAAGACAGCGATTGCGGTGCGGAAGCAATTTGTTGGAATCGTAAATGTTTCTATCTGAAACGCGGTAAATAGTTTTTGGTCAAAAAATAAAAATTAAGGAGAAATCTATCGATGCTTAAAAAATTAGCTTCAAAATTATTGGTTCTGACCTTCCTTGCGGGTGGTTTAGGATTCATTTTAACCGTTCCGAACACATCGGCTTCGGCGGCTAAACGCTGTTGTCAATCTGATGCGGAATGCACTTTGGGAAAAGTATGCCGTAAATGCAAATGTGTCATCGAGCCGATTATCGACACCTAGAAAATCATCTCGACAATTACACTTTCTGTAAATCAATACCGGTTTATTTTAGATTTGGTATTGATTTACAGTAAATAAACCAAGCCGTCAGAGAGTTTATTTAATTGAATTTTGACGATAAATCTCAAGTTTTGTAATCAAAATTCAGTTAAATAATCAGTCAAAATATCTGTTGCGGTAAACGACACAGTTTGTTTATCCGGCGTTAGCTTTGTCTGAAAGTTGTCAAAAGATTTTAATTTGTCTTACCCCGCAAACCATCTTTTTTACAAGCTGATTAAAAACATCTAACAACTAAACAAAAGGAGAATTTTATGAACTCGAGAAAAAGTTTATTTTCAAAACTATTGATTTTAATGATGCTGACAGGAGCTTCGGCATTTATTTTTGCATTACCCGGCACTTCTGCCAAAGCCGCGAAACGGTGCTGCGTGTCAGATGCCGAATGCGGTCTCGGCAAGTCTTGTGTGCGCTGTAAGTGCGTGGCGCCAATACCTGTTCCGACTCCGTTCAGCACCACGGCGGCGACAATTTCTGCGACCAAAGCGTTGGACAGTGTCAACGGAAATAAAATCGTAGCCGACTCAACCAATGCGCTTCACGCAATTTATGCGGATAACGGCATCAAATATATTTCATCAATCAATGGCGGCAAAAATTGGAGTTTGCCCGTAACGTTAAGTTCAACCGGAGTGACACCGACTATCGGCGTTGATGATTTCGATAATCTGGGGGTTGCCTATTCGGACAATAACCAAATTTATTATTTTTACAAACTCAACAACGGAGGTTGGAGCGGAGCCACTCAATTAGTAACGGGAGCAGTTGCGGGCAAAGAACCTTCGATTATCGGATATGGCGGCAAAATGTATCTGACTTGGGCTTCATTTGCCGTTTTCTACAGTGAAATTAATACTGTTTCGCCGTTGCCTGTAACTAATCCCGAATGGGTATTTTCGCCGCTCGTTTGCACGGCAGGTATTAAAAACAGATTACCGTCGATTGCACTCGTCAATTCAACCGGATCGGCGCCACTTGTCAGAGTCGCATACTATTCCGAAGTTATTGCCGGCGGCTCATGCTCCGGCGGCTCCGCAGGTGTTTCTGTAAAAGAACGCGGTTTGAACGGCGGATGGTTTACAAATTCTTACGGAGAATTTTACCCCGCAACTAATCCCGAAGTCGGTTCGGTTTCATTGGCGGCAAACAGAGACACGGGCGAATTTTTTCTTGCTTACAGTTTCCGTCCTTTCGGAAGTCTTTGGAAAACTAAATTTGCCAAAACCAATCAATCCCAATCTTATTGGGACAGAATTGATTTATTTGGCGGCGATACGGTTTCTGCGGTGGTTGCCGATGTCGGAACGGTACGATCTGCTCCGGGCTATCCGCCGTTTGAGGGAACATTCAGACTTGCTTACTTTAATTCGCAAGACACGGTTTCGACTGCGTCATATACAAATATTTTTCTCAAAGAAGGAACTTGGACAACTTCCGCCGCTCCGACTTTTTGGAATACCGTTAAAAAAGCGGAGTCGGGACGGATGCCTCATTTGATTGACAGAGGCATAACCATGATTTACGAAAGCGCGGGCGAAATAAAAACCGACTTTACTTCCGAACCTGTGGCGTTTTAACGCATCGGGAACGGGTAATTAAAAGTTGTGCAGAAACATCGATTTACTTTCCGCACAACTTTTCTGTTGCGTAAAAATTGATTTCCGGCGGATGAAACCTTTTTATCTGTCAAAATTTGTCAGCAAAACCATATCTCTTAAAAGTTGTCCGCGTGAAACTGCCAAATTTTCACCGCTTGGCGACCACGCAAAATTGAAAATACTTGCTTCTGTTGCATTCAAAAGCTGAACCGGTTTTGCATCTTTTTCGATTGATTGCCGCATAATTCCCGATTGTTTGACATTTCCCGCAACAAAATCAAAAAACTTGCCGTTATTGCTCCATTGAATTTTTTGTTGTAACGGTTCGATTTCCGTAAACTCGACGTTTTCAGGGTTTTCGGTTGAAATAACCGCAAGTTGGAACTTTGAATTTGCATCGCTGCCAATGTTTTGAAAAGCCAAAAACTTGCCGTCGGGCGATAACGACAAAAAGTTTCCCGGCACGAATTGCGTTTTTCCCGATAATTCTTGCACAGAATTCCCTTCCAAAGATTTTCGTCCGACGGTTGATGAACGACCGCTTTTGATAATGAAGTAAAGAAACTTTCCGTCGGGCGAAACTTGCGGAAAATGATGAGTTTCATCTTCGCCGAAAGTTGTCTGTTTCAGAGTTTTTCCGGCAGCGTCAATTTGCCAAATGCGGCTTTGTTTATTGCGGTCGGATGAAAAATAAATCGTTTGTTTATCGGGCGAAACCGTCGGATTATCGTTTTGAATTTCGGAATCGAAAGTAAGTTTTTGCCGCGTTCCGTCAGCCGTATTTAAAATCTGCAAATTCCAATCGCGGATTTTTTCGTCGTTGGTCGAATAGACAATTTTTTCTTCGTCAATCCACGCCAACCCGTTTAAACCGTCGTTGCGCGAAGTTCCGTCAGTTATTTGTTTCAAGTTATTTATGTCGTCTTTTTTGCCGATCCAAATGTTTGAAAAATAAACTCGTTGGCGTGAAACAAGTTGTTTTCGGTCGTTTGAAACAGCAATTCCGAGGTATGAATTAAGGTCGTTGGTGATGCGTTTAACGCTGCCGTCCGCGATTGAAAGTTTCCAAAGCTGAAAGTTTTTGTCGTCGTTGGCGGAAATAATCAGCGATTTACCGTCGGAATTCCAAACGATTTGTTCGATGTTGCGAAAGTTCGGCTTCAGTTCGGTTTCTTTCAAATTTTCGGCTTCAATCAAAAATAACCGTGAAAAATGTTCGGTTTGGTTGACTGCAACCATCGCAATTTTTTTGCCGTCGGACGACCACGCGGGATAATTATTCCAATAAAATTCTTCGGGTAAACTTAATGTTTTCAACGGTTTCTCGGTGTTCGTTGCCAAGTTTTTGATAATCAAACTTTGTTTATTTTCGTTCGGAAACTTTCGCACAAAGGCAAGTTCTTTGCCGTCAGGCGACAACGAAAAACCTGTCCAAACGTTGTCCGTAATTTCTTCCGCGATTCCGCCCGATTGCGAAACACGAAAAATACTTCCTTTTTTATCGCGGTTGTTCAATGTTCCGAAAAATATCGAATTGCCGTCGGGCGAAAATTGCAGACAACCTGCTTTTTGAGCATTTTCGATGTTCAATTTAACTTCGCCGGCAGTTTGCAAATTACGCAGGAAAATATCTGAACCGCGAGTGTAGGCGACCAAATTCCCGTCCGGCGAAACGGTCAAATAACTTGTATCGCCTGTATCGGTCAACTGTTTGAACTTTAATTCGGAAGTTTGTTTTTGCGGTATTTCGGGCGAATTTGCGGAAAAATAACGATAACCGACGTATGAAAAAATGCTTAAAGCGAGAGCAATAATGATTGACGTTGAGACAAGGCGACGGCGTGAAGGCGAGACGTAAGTTTCCGCGTTTTCAAATCGTGCGTCGTCTCTCGGTCGCTTCGTCTCAACGTCTTTTCGTCTTTCTTCAAAATCTTCGTAAATAACCGCAACACTCAGCCGATAACCTTTGCGGGCGATGTTTTCAATTAGTTGCTTGCCGTTTTCATCTGTTCCGAGTACTTGCCGAAGCGTGTAAATATTTTGCGTCAAAACGCCTTCTTCGACAAACGTATCAGCCCAAACTTTATCGAAAATTTCTTGCTTTGAAACAATCTCGCCGTGGTGTTCAATCAGCAATTTGAGCAGTTCCAAAGCCTTTGGCGAAAGTTGAATTAAATCGTTTTCACGCCAAAGTGTGTTGGTTTGGGCATCGAATCGGAAACCGCCAAATTTATATAAGCTCTTTATTTCATTCATTTTAGACCTTTTGAGAACTTTTTGAGAACTTTTTGAGCGATTCTTTGAGGACTTTTCGCTGCAAATCATTTTAATCTTTACGTCATCCGAGACAACCGAGCCGAACGCAGTTTTCGACTTAATTTTATAACAAAAATAAAAAGGAGCAAAGAGTAATGTTGAAAAGAAATTTAATCGCAATCGCAATTATCGGTTTAGCATTGTTTTTTTCGGCAAACGCCTTCGGGCAAGACAATAAACGAAAAGCCAAACGAGACAGAGACAAAGCAAAATCCGCCGGCAAAGTTATATGGAAAGAGCGTGCCGGATTACAGCCCAAAGAAAAACAGGCGCGCCGCAAGATTTATCGAATGAAAAAAAATAAAAAATAAAAAAGGAGAAAAAAATGTCAAAGAAAAATCTAATCGTTATTTTCATCGCCCTGGTTGCGATGCTATTTACAACAAACATATTCGGGCAACCGAACGCGAAAATGAAACGAAAAGCCGGTCGAGCAGCTAAAGCAAATGCCGAAAAGGTAAAAAAGGAAAGTAAACCTGTGCCGCCCGCGACTGAAAATACCGAAGAAGTTCAACCCGAATCGAACGGCGCAACCAAAACCGGTAAGGCTAAAAAACAACAAAAGAATCGAAAAGGCAATCAGACGGGAAAAACTATTCAACAAGTAGTAAATATAGTGCTTCCAAAGCAAAAAACAACCAAACCGAAAACCAACGCGATGACCGTCCGGAGCGGAGAAAGTTCGTCGTCGGATTCGTCCGCAACTTCAACCGAATCTGCGGCAACGACCACCGCAGAATCATCCGACACAACGACAACTTCGGCAACTCCGCCGATTGCAGAGACCTCGACCGCCGCCGAAACGACATCAACGGAAGAAACAACTGCGTCCGATTCCGCCGAAACAAAAACCGAACCTAACGCGAGTAAGCGAAGAAAGATTCGTCGGATGGTCAGGAAAATAATGGCAAACCAAAATGCAAATCCGCCAAGCAAGCCCGCGACTAAAAAGCCGAACGAATAATTATCGGCGACGATAAATAAAGACAAACAATTTCAGGTAACGAAAGGTTGCCGAAACGGGATGAATATTCCGCAAAATAAAGACAGAAAAATAAGGAGACAATGAAAATGAAAAAAATAATTTTAACAATCGCAATCGCAGTAGGAATGAGTGTTTTAGGACTTACATTTTTGCAATCAGAAACAAAAGTTTCAGCCGGTTCGCTGGAAACAAGTACCTTCAATTTTGGGGATGCATGCACAAATGTCACGTTTAGCGGCAAAAATCTGCAAAACCAAAACGGTCAAATTAAGATGAAAGCCGTAAAAGTCTATAACCGTGCAAGCGGAACTTGGTACACGATTGATCTTCCGGGCAAAGTTTACGCTCAAGGTGCAACTTTTACAACAGCGGCAAATAACGTGCCTGATTCGGAAGGCGAAGATTTGACGAAAGTTAAATTCATTTACCAATGGAAAGGGACAGGAAGAGGAGCGGCTTGGTCAAGCGATGTTAGCAGTAAGGAGTTTAATCCCGCAAGCCCAACTTGTAATGCAAACAAAAGCTTTGGCGGACCGAACTGGGAAATTGGCAATTAAAATCGGAAAGGCGACTCAAAAAGTAGTCATTTCAAATCTAAACAGGAGATAATAAAATGAAAAAGACAATAATAGCAATCGCAATCACATTGGGTATTTTCGGGCTGACAACTTTGCCGACCGCAACAAAAGTTGAAGCTGCATCAGTTGAAGCCGGAACATTTTTCTTTGGCGACAACTGCAAAAATGTAAAATTCTCGGCGAAAAATCAGCACGCCCAAAACGGGCAGATCGAAATCCGCAAAGTTACCTATTACAACAAAGCAAACGGCAAATGGCAAACCGAAGATTTGCCGAATCTGGTCGTCAACCAAGGCAGTACATTCACAACCGGCGGAGATGATTTAAGTGATTCCGAAGGCGAGCAAATTACAAAAGTGAAATTTATCTATCGTTGGAAATCGGACGGCAGAAACGCAAATTGGTCGGGCGATGTAACAAGCAAGGAATTTGTGCCGTCTGCCACGGTTTGCAATGCGAATCGAACGTATGGAAACAGTTCTTGGATAATCGGCGTGTAACCGAAATTTCCGGAACGAGTAAATTGTCGGCTGAAAAGCCGCGACAATAATCTGTTATTTGCGGACGGTTACGAAAAATAATTGTCCGCAATTCATCTTTCTTTCGAGCAGAGAAAGCGAGACCGGAAACCTCGCGTAACTCCGATTCAATGCGGTCGTTGATTATTCATCGTCCGCTGAATCTTGAATACTTATGAAAAAAACAATTTTAATTATTTGCATACCGGTTTTATTGAGTTTGAGCGTTTATTCGCAAACCAAACGCCAAGACGTTGCGGACGATGGTTTTACTTGGTTTGAAGCATATTCAACCTCTGAATTGACAGGCAATAATATTCTGACATCAACGGGCTGGACGCTCAAATATTGGGTTCGCGTAATCGGTAATTATCCTGATGGAAGCCAATTAAATTTTGTCGTTTCCAAAGCCGGTAAGCAAGTTTTTTCAACACGTTGCGAAGCGTGGGCTTATCGCAATGAAAACAACGCTTTAGACGAAAGTTATTTGCGGACAATCGGATGTTGGCTCGGCAAATCGGCAACCAAAGAAACGGGCGAATTTGAGGTTAAAGTTTTTACCGTAAATGGCGAGACGAAAGCGGAAAAACTCGTCCGCACTTATAAAATTGATGTTCGTGCAATAAATCGTGTTCCGCAAGGGCAACAACCCGGAAATGAACCGCCGCGATACATTATCAACCGACACAACGAAGCTCCGGTTGCTTTTATTTTCTTGCGTCCGACAGGTTATATTCCGTATTTTGATGTCCGTCAAAGTCCCGACCGAAGCGGTGAAAATCGGATTGAACTGCATTTCAGTCTTTCGCCGAGCGAAGAAGGAATTGTTCCGCCGTATGCTCCGGTAAGCTGTTCGGTGGACGGAAAATCTGTGCCGATGCCCGGACCGCTGCCATACGCGACGCAAGCCGAATCAAGATATGAATTTTATTATCAAGAAATTTATCAAGACCGAATTTCACCCAAATATAAAGCCGGAAAACCGTTTGAAGATAAAATCCGCTTCCAAATGTTAAATACAAGTCTGCCGATAACTTGGCAAAAAACCCGCGAAAATCGTCCGGCTTTAGAAGATTACAAAGGAAATTGGGAATGCAAAATCGGTAAAGATAACGTCGTTTGGCGGATGATTCGCTTTAAAGTCGGTGCAAACGGAATGCCCGAATTACACCCCGAACAACGCGGAAACATAAATCTCGGCTACAACACATTTTTGGTTGATATGGAAATTCCGGCGGGCGGAAGCCTTTTAGACGGCAGACTTAGCGGTGCGTCAACATCGCTTTTCTACGGACAGCCGTGGACATCAGCCGAAGGAAAAACAATGGCAAACAGAGTGCCGAAAAAAGGAAACCCGTTTCCTGCGGCTTCAAATTCTCCGAATGCGGTCAAGCAATAGTGGGAAAAGTAAGGCTTTTCCGATAAAAAGTTATTGGTAAAAAGCAAGAAATCAGACGCGGAAAAACGTCGATTTAATAGATTTACACGGATTTTTATAAACTGTTTCAGCGTAAATCCGCTTAACCCGTGAAATCAGTGTTTAATTTTCTTCTATTTTGCCTGCAAAGTAGTTTTTATAAGAAAGTCCCGGTGGAAGAAGTAAGTTTGAAATAAATTTCACAACCTGATTTTGCACAATAAAACTCGGTATGATAATCTAATTGCTTTGTTATCATACCTTTTTTGTTGTCTATAATAGAGGAGCAACTTTTTAATACAATGGCTAATACAGAACAATTCGGACGGGTCGTGCAAATTATCGGACCTGTTCTCGACGTAGAATTTTCAAGCGACTATTTACCGCCGATTTATCAGGCGCTTCGCATTACTTCCGAAGGATTTGATGTAGATACCGTAGTTGATACGGTTTGCGAAGTCCAACAGCATTTGGGCGAAGGTCGCGTGCGGGCAGTTTCGATGTTGCCGACGGACGGAATGGTTCGCGGAATGAAAGCGATCGATCTTGGCGGACCGATTACCGTTCCCGTGGGCGAAGGCACACTCGGTCGCGTCATGAACGTCATCGGCGAACCTGTGGACGAACTCGGCGAAGTCAAAGTAACCGAACGCGCGTCGATTCATCGCCACGCTCCGACATTCGACGAACAAGCCACCGAACTCGAAATGTTTGAAACCGGAATCAAAGTTATCGATTTGATTCAACCGTTTGTGCGCGGCGGAAAGATTGGTCTTTTCGGCGGTGCGGGCGTTGGTAAAACCGTTTTGATTATGGAACTTATCAATAACGTGGCAAAAGGCAGAGACGGATTCTCGGTGTTTGCGGGCGTTGGCGAAAGAACTCGTGAAGGCAACGATTTGTTGCGCGAAATGGTTGAATCAAAAGTTATCAAATACGGCGATGCGTTTCTCGAAAATATGGAAGAAACCGGCGCGTTCGATTTGTCGAAAGTTGATAAAGAACAATTAAAAGAATCGAAAGTGGCTTTGGTTTACGGACAAATGACCGAACCTCCCGGAGCGAGACTCCGCGTGGCTTTGTCGGGTTTGACCGTTGCCGAATACTTCCGCGATAAAGGAAACGACGTGTTGTTCTTTGTTGACAACATTTTCCGCTTTACGCAAGCAGGTTCCGAGGTGTCGGCATTGCTCGGACGGATGCCGTCGGCGGTTGGTTATCAACCGACGCTGGCTTCGGAAATGGGCGAAATGCAAGAACGCATCACGTCAACCAAAACAGGCGCGATTACCTCGATTCAAGCCGTTTATGTGCCGGCAGATGATTATACCGATCCTGCTCCGGCAACCACATTTGCTCACTTGGACGCGGTTACGGCGTTGTCGCGGCAGATTGTCGAACTCGGAATTTATCCGGCAATCGATCCGCTTGCCTCAAACTCGCGTATTCTCGACCCGCAAATTGTCGGCGACGAACATTACAATACGGCTCAAGAAATTAAACTTATCTTGCAACGTTACAAAGATTTACAAGATATTATTGCCATTCTCGGACTCGACGAATTGAGCGACGACGACCGCCAAACCGTGGCGCGAGCCAGAAAAATTCAACGATTCTTTTCGCAACCGTTTCACGTCGGCGAACAGTTTACGGGTATTCCCGGCAAATACGTCAAAGTCGAAGAAACCATCAAAGGTTTCCGCGAAATACTTGACGGAAAATGCGACGATATGCCCGAACAGTCGTTTTATATGGTCGGAACAATCGAAGAAGCTCGCGAGAAAGCGAAGAAAATGGCGGCAGCAGCCTAAAAAAAAGACTGTGAGAAAAAGAGACTGCGAGACTGTGAGAAATAATTTCATCGTCACTTAGTCGCATTTTCTCACAGTCATTAAATGACAATGATTAAATTGGAAATTGTAACTCCCGAAAGACGAGTTTTAGACGCTACGGTTGACCTTGTCACGATTCCGACAAGTTCCGGCGAGGTTGGTATTTTGCCGAATCACGCCCCGTTAATTTCGGGCTTGAAGTCAGGTATTTTATCTTATTCAATCGGTGCGACAACCGAGAAAATGGTTATTTCCGGCGGATTTGTCGAAGTCGGCATAAACAAAGTTTCGATTTTGACCGACATTGCCGAAAATGCGAGCGACATAAACATCGAAAAAGCCAAATTAGAACAAACCGAAGCCGAAAAAGCCTTGACGGGCTGGAGCGGTTCCGAAGAAGATTTGGCAATCGAACAAGCCAAACTCGAACGTTCGCAAGCACGTTTGCAATTAGCGGCGGGCAAATAATTTTAAGGATAATTTGATTGGACAAAAAGCGCCGAAACGAAAGTTTTGGCGCTTTTTTAATGTTCAACATTCAAGCCGCAAAGTTTATCGACAGCGAAAGCGTGTCTTACTTTTGCAAACCGATTCTTTTCGGGTCTCGATTACTTATTGACGACACCGTTCATCTTCTCTTTTTCAAAAACTTTGGTTGCCTCGTTGCTCATTATAATCGCAGTAAATAACGCAATGTCGCGTTCGATGGTCTTGCGATTTGTTGCATTTGTTTGCGGCAACATATCTTTGGCTTTTTTAAAGTTTTCTTTCGCTTTCGGGTAATCTGCCATAAGGAATTCGGCGCGTCCGAGCAGATAGAAATCTTCGGCTTCATCAGCGCTGAGGTTATTTATTTTTAAGTATTCCGCCGGATCGCCGTCAACACTTCGGCGATTTATTTCAAAACCCGTAAAGTCGTCTTTTGCCGTTACAGGCGGATTTATCGGTTGCGATTGAACAGTCGGAGTGTTTGCCGCCGGGTTCCAAATTTGTTGAAAACCATATAAGCCGAATGCTCCCAAAATAAAACCTAAACTCAATAAAACCAACCACGTCAACAATTTACCAAAGAAGCCTTTCTTTGAACTTTGGATAATCTCGGCTCGTTCGAGCTTCATTTTCTCGTATAAACGGTTTTCGTCGTCGGACGAGGTTGCCATTGCGTTTTCCATTCTGAACATCGCGTTATCCTGCGTTTCAGGTGTCGGGACTGAAATTTGCGAGTTTGAATTTTGAAAAGTGTCAACTTCTTTTTGCAAAGACAGGTTTGAAAGGTCGCCGGTTTGAGTTTCATAAATCGAACGCGAAGCGGCAAGAGTCGATTCTTCGATGTCGCGATTATTTTCTATTTTGATAATAACGGCGGTCAAATTATCTTCGGCTCCGCGATTAAAGCAAAGGTTTTTCATTTCCCGACACGCTTCCAACGGTGAATGGCACGTCAATAAAAGTTCGCGGATTTCAACTTCGGTAATGTGCCGCGTGATGCCGTCCGAACACAGCAAAAAATTCGTATTCGGCTCGAACATGATGGTTTTCATATCGACTTCAACGATTGTATCTGCTCCCAAAGCGCGACTTATCACATTTCTGCTCGGATGTGTAGAGGCTTGCATCGCCGTCATTCTGCCCGCTCTGACTTCTTCTTCGACCACCGAATGATCTTGTGTTTCGCGAAATAAATTCCCGCGCGCGTCCAGTCGATAAAGCCGTGAATCGCCGACATGACCGATGGTTGCGATGTTTCCGTCAAGATGCAAGGCGACAATCGTGCTTGCCATCGAGGCGAGCGTGGGCAAATCGTGCGACATCTGATAAATCGAACCGTTGGCGTGTTGGATTGCCCGCAACATCAAATCTTCGGCATCGATACTTTCGTTCCATTGCCCGAACGCCTGTTCTAAAACTTCGGTTGCCATTTGCGACGCAACTTCGCCCGCTTGCGAACCGCCGACTCCGTCCGCGACCACAAATATCCCTTTGTCCGGAATCGATAAATAAGAATCTTCGTTTTGCGGACGTTTTTCGCTTAATCCGCGATCCGTAATTGCGGCGGCATTGAGTGTAAAGGTGCTTTTCATAAATTGCTCTCCGTGATTTTTATTGAATCGGCAGTTCATCGATTCAATTTTTTTATTGTAAATAAAGTTGAAAGACTTTTGCGTTTTTTTTTCAATGAATCGATCGTCAATGATTAAATTAAAGACTTTCGCCGAGATTATTCATTGTGATTGCGTCGGCGGCGTTGCGATGCGAGAAAGCCAGCAACATTCCGAGCATGGCGAAACTTGTCAACAGACTGAATCCGCCGTGGCTGATAAACGGCAACGTAATTCCGGTCATCGGCAACGCTCTCGTGATACCGCCGATATTGACTAAGGCTTGAAAGCCGATGAACGCGGTTAAACCTGCGGAACACAGTTTGCCGAACATATCGCGCGATTCGCTTGCGGTTCGCACACCTGCGCCGACAAAGATTAACAAGGCACAGATTATCAATAATCCGCCGAAAAGTCCAAGTTCTTCGCCGATTGCCGAGTAAATATAATCCGAATCCGCGACCGGAATCAGTTCCGGATAACCTAAACCGAGTCCGCGTCCGGTGGTTCCGCCCGAAGCTAGTCCAAAGGTTGCTTGGGCAGGCTGAAACGCCAAAATGTCGAACCACGCATCGATGTTGATTGATTTTTGAAGATTATCTTTGCCTTCCAAGGCTTCTTCTTCGAGCATTGCGGGCAATTCCGGATTGGTTTTTACCAAATCGGCGTAGTATTTATCGTAATCTTTTTTCCACCAATCCGTATCGGGCGTGGGCGGCGTAAAACCGTCGAGCCACAGATGAAAACGTTGTTGAATTCGGTCGGGCAAAATGGCTTTGACAGGTTTCGCAATCGTCGGCAACAACGGAACTTTCGATTGAGTTTCAATCGGCAAAGCTCCGACCACTAAAATACTGACAAAGAACAAAACGCTTCCGACCAACACAATTCGTTGCGGCAGTTTTTTAATCGCAATCAGATAAAGCGTGGCATAAACCGAGCTGAAAACCATCATCTGCCCGAAATCTTTCAAAACAAAGAACGGTACAAACGGCATCATCGCCATCACGACCAACGGCAAAACATCGCGGAATTTCGGCACGCCCCAATATGTTTTCGCCAAACTTTGATACAGCGCGGAAAGAATCGCCGCGAATCCGAGCAAGAACGGAATCTTGGCGGGTTCCCACGGTGTCATATTTCCGAAGAATTTGCCTGCTTTTGATAATAATGCCGCTCCGATTAACGGTACCAACGTCAACAGTACCAACAAAAAGCCATTTGATTTCAACAATTTAAGTACGTCGTCGCGGCGGCAAGCCAAATAGACAAATATCATCGAAAATATCGAGAACAACGGAATCAAAGTTCTGCCCGTAAACAAATTATCGATCAATGTATCGGTGGCGGGACGAGGTTTTTCTTTTGATAAATCGACCGGCGAAGGATCGGTCGGCGGCAAACCCATCAGTTGCTTCTTTTCCGCCGAATAATTTTCTTGGATATAATGCAATTGCAGAGTTTCGAGCTTTGCTTGTCGAGCTTCCGACTTTTCTTTTTTCGATGTATATTCTTTGTCCGAAAAAAGTCTGTATTGTCCGATTAAACCGAGTGAAAACATCAACACGGCGGCAGTATAAAGCGTCCAATTACCTTTGAATTTAGTTAAGGCGGAAAGTAATATCGGCAATACCGCGAGTAATCCGATTAAGCCGATGTTGCGTCCGGCGGAAATCCAAGAAGTTTCGTAACCGCGAATCAACGCTCCGTAGTAAATCGAATAATGAGCGATAAACGTCAAGAAAACGATTATGAACAGAACTAAAATGTGCGATGATGCTCGATTTTTCATAAAACTTTATACGATTGGTTCGTAAAAAGTTTCGCAGTTTTTCACCTTATTTTCAAACTCTTAAATAACCCGAATGAATTTATTGCAAAAAAACCGTTATATTCGGCAATTATGCCGGCAAAAATTATTTTCGGAAACTTTTGCGCGTTTTTGCCAATTATATATAGGAAACAATTTAGCAGGTTATATTTTTTCAACATATTTTAACATTAACTAAATCTTTTTCTGTTTGACATACAATTAAAAAAATGTTTTTATTGTCATATTCTTTGCTAAATATGATCTTTGTTAAGTTTAAGTTAAAGAGTTCCCATAAATTTATTTCCCTGTAAACTTTTTTCCCTAATCTTACTTATTTCATTACAATCAACAACATTTATGTTTGAAAACAGACTGTTTTTCGGGCTTTTTTCTGTTCGATAAAATAAACCGCAAGTTTATCCGTCGAATTCCCGAAAATCATTTTTCTTAGGCTTGTTTTGCAAATTGATGATTCGGATAGTTTTAACTGTTCAACGTCATTTTGTAACTGCCTAAGTATTTTTTCAGATTTCAAGCATGATTTGCGGATTGTGCGGGCAAAAAAGTAATTATTGCAGTCCGGGGTAGCAATAATACTTCCATTTAAACTTTACCCCTTAAAATTATAAGGAGAATAATCATGATCACAGTTGAGTTAGATATTTTTTCAGGAAATCCGAATCCTGTTTGGACATTAACTAAGCAAGAAGAGAAGGAACTGATTGAACGAGTCATTGCCGAACCTTCTTTGGCGGCGCCGCCGAAAACTGTCGGAGGATTGGGATACCGAGGTTACACGGTTACAGCGTCCGAAAACGCTTCAGGGCTTTTGGCGGATAAAGGTTTACCGCAAACGTTTTATTTAAGCGGTAAAGAAAGCAACGATGCAGGTTTGGCATTGCTCAAAACAACGGGTGCCGACAAGCGAGTTCCCGACGATGTTTTGCAAGTCGCCCAAGAGACAATACTGGAAACAAATTTAATTTGGAGTAAATATTGGCAAGATATTTCTCAGCCTAACGCGGCGGTTCCCGGTCCGGTTTCATCGTCATACGAATTTACGGAAGATTTGCGGGCGCCTGACTATCCTGAGCCTCCGCCCGATCAACTGCCGTACCCGAAAGATGTTCCGACGATTGAAGTATTACCCGAAGCCGCTGCCGGATCACCTGCTTTATATTGCGGACCTATTGCTAATTTCAGTAATACAAACTTCAGTTTTTGGAATGGTTCATACGCGGTCAGCCGAAACAATTGTTACAATTATGCCTCGGCTTACAGAAGCAATACCTTTGCCCAACCCGGCAGAAAATCGAATCATATGTACAATTCTCTGGCGGCTTGCGGTAATTATAACGGATCGGTCGGAACCGGAGCATCGTGGGATGGTTATTCATCGGTCTGCTGGCCGTGTTTTGAGGTTCTCGGAGCCTTGGTTATCTGGCCTAATTATGATTTTCACTGGTATCGTTACAATACGGGCGGACGTTGGGGACATAAACCGGGCGGCACACCTGCGCGCAATTACGATAACAGCGGTAATTTGATTTCCAGCCCGCAAACTTGTAATCGCGGAGGATATACGCAGTTTTGCGGTTATCGCTACTTCCCGTATGGCTGGTCGGTAAAGTAATTGAGGTATAAAGTAATGCGGATGTTTTGTATCTTGTTGTTTGCATCATTATTTTTAGTTTGTAGTTCGGATAAAAATATGAATATGTTAAATACCAATCAAATTGATGACTCGACAACGGCTGAAGTCGAATTAAAAATATTCAGCGGTCGGGAAAATCCGACTTGGGAGCTTTCTACTAAACAAACGGTTGATTTTTTGCTGTTGGTTAAAGATTTGCCCGAAACAGACGCAAAATCGCGTCCCGACGGCTTAGGTTACCAAGGATTTCAGATTGTCTTGACGGCACCGGGAACGAAACAGAGGCGTGAAATATCAGTATTTAAGGGAATCGTTGACGATAAGTCGGAAAAAGTTGAAATTCATCTTTCCGATAAAGATAAGAAACTCGAAAAATTGCTTTTGCAATCGGGTGCGTCTCATCTGTCGCCGGAATTGTCCGATATTGTCAGAAACGAAATCAATTCAAACGATAAATAAACAATTTATCTGAAATCAGGAGAATGAAATGAAAAATAAAAGTAGTCGGCGTGAATTTTTGGGAACTGCGGGTGCTTCGCTGGCAGGACTTGCGGTTGTTTCTACTGTAATTGGCGGATTACCGAATGCCGTTGAGGCAAAAGTGTCCAAAAAAAGAAATTCGATGGAAGATTGGCTGTTGAGTACGGGCAAAGATAAAATTTCACCGAATATTTATAACGCGGCTTTAAGCAAATAATTTTGTTTAGAAGAGGTTTTGGGCAGATTTTAAGTCATTAAATTATTGTCTGCCCAAATTATTAAACAAGGCAGAAACTCGATTGTTTGGAACTGTGTATTTTGATCCTTTGCACACAGTTTCACATTCACGTTTCTGCCTTGTTTTTATTATGTTGGAAAAAATAATTCTTCGCTTTTTACCCGGCGTTGGCGAGACTTTCTTTTTCGCAGCCTTTTCGAGACAATCTGAGGCTGTGCTTTTTCGAGTCTGTCGCGGATTCGGAGGCAGTATTTATTTTATAATTTACGCAGAAAAAGCAGGTACGGCGGCAGTTGAACAAGCCAAAAACAAACGCCGGGCGAATCTTTAAATCCACTCGGCGTTGGTTGATCGATAACTGTTACTTACTGTCAACAATGCTTTTGACGAATCTACCGCTAAACCGGTCAACCGCGTTACCGATACATTTAATGTCGATTTTTTTTCTAATTTAAATCCGCCAAGTTGTTATCGGTATTGGAGGCGCGGTTTAGATAATCCGAACCTAAACCGGCTTTCTTCAGTGCATCTCGGAGTTGGTTGACCGTGAATGTTTGAGTCGGGCTTGTCGTCCTTCTGATATTATCGATTGCATCTTTAAATGCTTTTTGATTCGGATCATTGTAGGCATCTCTTATTTTCGGATAGACGGCTGTCAAAGTATTTAAGACGTTATGCACGGTCATTCCTTTCGGATTTGCTCCCGAAGCAACTTTTCCGACCACGAACGCCCGATACTCATTCCACAATGTATCGCCCGGAGTTTGTCCGAATTTTGCCCCAAACAGTCCCGCGTCCCTTTTTTCATTCAATAAATGGTTTGTTTCGTGAGCCAGTGTTTCAATAAAATTTTTGTAACTCGTGGCGACTTGACTGTTGGTATTGATGTTAATGGTGTCGCCCGCCGGCGTTCTCGGCGCAAAATACCCGTGTTCACTGATACCGTTTTTAATACCTTGGTTATAAAGATTAATGTTTATTTTGCCTGTGGCAACTGCCTGAACTGTGTTCCAAAGCGGCATATTTACCTTACTTTGCGGAATATCAATGGCATTTTTTACGGCATCCGTAAACGCTGTTGTCATTTTGCCGAGAAGCCATTTTTGCTCCTGCGGGGTTTTGTCCGTAAAGTTTTTTGTTTGAACAAATGTATCAAATAAACCCAATGCCGTATTTTTTTGTTTTACAGTCAAATTTGCCGCCTGAATATTTGAGCGACTGTTCAAGACAAAGATTTCCGAATCTAATTTTGTTATCTTAGCTTGATTATTTGCCAACGTTTCTTTTGCGTTCTTTCTTGGCTTGCGATTTGCGGCTTCCTGAAGAATTGTTTGATTTTCTGCTTTTAGTCCGGCTATCTCATTTTCTTTCGCTTTGATTACGGACGATGAACCCGTTCCCGCCGCCAAAAGTGCTTTTTGGCGTGTTTGGTCGGTTCCGAATTTACTGCTCACAGCATCATTTGGATTTTCAATTTGTCCGGTTTGCGGATTGGTTGCGGTTGCCGTTATTTTTACTTGATTGACTGTTTGTGTTTCTTTCGGTTGCGGTTGATATGCTGCGTTGTTTGTATTTACCGCTGAAATTCCTGCCATTTTATGTTTTGCCCCTTGATTTTTTGCATTTTGCGACTCGTTATATTATCGGATAAAAAAATAAATAGTTGCAACGGTCAGGCGACATTTAATGATTATTTAATAATTATCGATACGGGTTATTTAACTTTTCGCCTTTGAAACTTTATGATAACAACGAACGATTTTGAAAACCGGTTCAAACAAATGAAACAAATCCTGATAACAACCGATTTATACAACACCGCCGCCGAAAAGTTCGTCGAAATTGCCGATGCGGCGATTGCCGAACGCGGACAGTTTATCGTCGCGCTCGCCGGCGGTTCAACGCCGAAAGAACTTTATAAACTTTTGGCGACGAAAAAACTGGCGTGGAGCAACGTCGTATTTTTCTTCGGCGATGAACGAAATGTACCGACCGATTCCGATGAAAGCAATTTCAAAACGGCGAACGAAACTTTGTTCAAACCGCTTAACATCAATCCGCATAACATTTATCGTTGGCAAACCGAACTGATCGAACCTGCCGAGATTGCCGCAGATTACGCCGACAAAGTAACCCGTTTCGCCGCAAGGTTTGATTTAATCTTGCTCGGCACAGGCACCGACGGACACACGGCTTCCCTTTTTCCGCACACAACCGCATTGGGCGAAACCGCGAAATCGGCAGTTGAAAATTGGGTCGAAAAACTGAATGTGTGGCGGTTTACGCTGACTTTCAAAACCATTAACCACGCCCGAAACATAATTTTCCTCGTCAAAGGCGAAGACAAAGCCGAAATTTTACGCGAGATTTTAGAAGGCGAATTTCGTCCTGCCGAACTGCCTTCGCAGCACATAAAAACCGAAAGCGGTATGTTGCTTTGGTTGTTGGACAAAAACGCAGTAAAATTATTGAACCAAGATGGAAATTGAAATAATCATCGCCGTTATAATTTTGTTCGCATTAGTTTTTTTAGCGACCATCGATATGGCTTTCACGCAACTCAGCGACGTTTCCCTGCGCCGGATTTCGTCCGATTTAGAAGAAACCAAAAACGATTTTCTCCGCGAAGTACTGGAAAATCGTCCGCGTTTCCGCTTCGCGCTTTCAGCCACGATCCAGATTCTGCTCATCGTGTTTTCGGTTTTGGCGACGCTCATTACGCTTCGCTTTTTTGAAAATCAAACGCGGTTTCTTGCGGTTTCGTTGTTTGTTTGCTTAGGTTTGGCGTTCCTGTTCCGACAATTTATTCCGCGTTTGATTACTTGGCAAAATCCCGAAAACAAACTGCTTTACCTGCTTCCGTTTATTCGCCCGTTCTATGGATTTATGTCAGTCTTAGCCGATCCTTTTCGCTTTTTTCGCGGCGAAGTCGATGAGTTTGACCAATCTTTGCTGCCGAATTACAAAAAAGACGACGACGACGAACACGATAACGACGACGATTTGCAAGCGTTGATCGAAGTCGGCGAAGCAGAAGGAATTATCGAAGAAGACGACCGCGAATTGATTGAAACGATGGTCGAATTCGGCGACACGCGAGCAGGCGAGATTATGACTCCGCGAACCGCGATTTTTGCCGTTCAAAACACCGCCACAGTTCACGAAGCGCGCGATTTAATGCTCGCCGAAAAGTATTCGCGGTTGCCTGTTTATCGGGACAATATCGAAAATATCGAAGGCTTTATTTACGTCCGCGACTTGTTGCAAATCTGGGCGGACGGTAAGGAAAATTCCACCATCGATTCACTCGTCCGCGATGTTTATTTTGTGCCTGAAACCAAATTAGTCGATGAATTATTGGAAGAAATGCAGCGGAATCACGCCCAAATGACGATTGTCGTGGATGAATACGGCGGTGTCGCGGGATTGCTCACGGTCGAAGATATTTTAGAAGAAATTGTCGGCGAAATCGAGGACGAAGATACTGAGCAAGAAGAAGTTATCGAGATTATTGAAGGCGACGGCGGAAGTTATTTCGATGTTCTCGCCTCAACTGAAATCGGCAAAATTGAGAGGCTTTTCGGGATGGAAATAGAGCAAGACGACTTTACAACGATTGCGGGTTTGGTCACAAGCCAACTCGGTTATGTGCCGAAAAAGGGCGAAAAACTTTCGATGCGCGGTTTAGATGTCGAGATTTTGAAAGCCGGCGACCGGAAAATTCAGATGCTCAGATTACGCAAACCGATTACTTAACTCAAATTTCAACGCGCTTCACTTCGGAGTTTTTCCACTTCTTCGATACTTAAATTTGTGTATCGCATAATTTTTTCGTTCGACTCATTGTCCAAAATCATATTCTTGGCAATTTCAATCTTCCCTTCAATCTTCCCTTTAGTTATTCCTTTAGTTATTCCTTCAACCATTCCTTTACTTAACCCTTCGTCGAACGCGGTTTCAACTACGGCGTGAGCATCCCAATAGACTTTCAAACTTTCGATATATTTCTCTGATTCTTCGCGGTTAAACTTAGCTATTTGCGCCAAATCGAATAGTTTTGTAAATACTCGTTCTTGAAGTTTGACGGGTTTTTCCTGCAAAATCGGTAAATGTTTCAAAACATACAGCCATTTGTCGAAGGTTGTTTTTAATTCGTCCAAAGTCTTGGTGAACTTCGGCATTTCCAAATAAATAAACGTTAATTTATCGTAGAATACAGCGTTAAATTTGTTTCTTAGTTTTACTTCGTGCAAAACCTCGTTGTTGTTGATATTTTCGGCAAACACAAAATCTAAAATTCCGACGAAATAGACGGCTGAAAGTTCGTAATTCCACATTTCACCGCGTTTTGCTTGTTGCTGAATTGGAAAAGTCGCATAGTAAACGCTTCTGTCCTTGAAATAATTTTGTTTGGCTTTTTGCATTTCGACAATAAATTTTTCACCGCTTTCACTTTCGCAATAAAGATCGAACATCGCTTTGCGATCGAGTTCGGAAATACCGAGATGCTCGCTTTTGAGGTAGGTTAAATCTTTTATTTGGTGGCGTGGCGGTAAGACTTGGTTGAGAAAATCAATCAACAGATCCTTGTTCGGTTCTTCGCCGAAGATTTTCTTGAACCCAAAATCAGTAAACGGATTGACATATTTCTCTTGAATCATATCGAGATTTTACAGCAAAAGAAAGACGACCTCAAACTTAGACTTGAAGCCGTACTTTTACCTTTTTATTTTCTGCTTTTTTACTTGCTGTCTAGCCGCCCAAACTTGTTCCCAAAAGCCATTGTCCGCCATCGACGACAAGCGTTACGCCGCTGATGTAACTTGCCGCGTCCGAACATAAAAAGACGGCAGAATGTTCGATGTCGGCGATGCGTCCGAAACGGCGTAAAGGTATTTTTTTCACCAACTTATCTTTCAATTCGGGCATCAGCAAGCGTTTCATTCCTTCGGTATCTTCGATTGGTCCGGGAGCAATTCCGTTGACGCGGATTCCGTGTTTTCCCCATTCGACCGCCAAATTTCGCGTCATTGCGTCAACGCCCGCTTTTGCCGCCGAAACGTGAATTTGCATTGGCGTTCCAAGATAATGAAGCGTCGCGGAAATGTTCAAAATTTGCCCTTTCGATTTTTGCAATTCGGCAAACGCCGCCCGACAAACGTTGAAAGTTCCCTTTGTGTCAATATCCAAGACCGTGCCGAAACCGTTCGCCGAAAGTTCTTCTGCTTTGCACAAAAAATTGCCTGCCGCGCCGTTGACGACAATGTCGATTTTGCCGAACCGTGCGACCGTTGCCGCCACCGCTGCTTCGACCGCTTCAAAATCGCGCACATCCGCCGCCACCGCCAAACATTCGCCGCCGTTTGCTTCGATAATTTGTTTCGCGGCTTCAAGATTCTCGATTTTTCGGCTCGTTATCGCCACTTTCGCGCCGCTTTCTGCCAATGCTCGCGCGACACCGCCCGTAATTCCCGTTCCGCCGCCTGTTACAAATGCAACTTTACCTTGTAAAATGTTGTCTGTGAAATATTTACTCATAATTAAACAAGATAAACGGAAATTCGCCAAGACGCAAAAACGTTTGATTTTATTCATCGTTTTATGTTTGATTTTTTGCGCGTGCGGCTCAAAACCTCGTGTGGAATTGCGTTCGCTGGCACCTGCGGAAACTTTGATTTATATGGAAACAAACGATTTAGGCAAAGTTGCCGAAAGTTTGAGCGATTCGCAGGCGTGGAAAGAATTGGCGGAATCGACACCCGATTTCTCACAACTTTACGGCGTTCAAACGGCAATCGCAATTTCGGGTTTTGAAACTTCGGAAAGTATTGTGTCATTAAATGTAAAGCCGAAATTCGTTGTAATTTTGGACACAAACAGTTTTGAGACAGCCACAAAAACCGTAGTTGAAACGCAGATAAGTAAATTTTTAGCGGACGCAAAACTCGAAAAGACAGGCGATAAATTTGTTTGGACAACGAAAGACAATCGCAACATATTCGCTGTAATTGCGGGAAGCATTGCGTTTATCGGAAACGATGAAAGTTTGATTGAAAACTGTCGGCAAACGCAACGCGGCGAAAAACCGAGTCTTTTACAAAACGAAACTTTGTCGAAATTGCGTAACGAAAAACCGTTGGCGTTCGGCTCTGTTTCGAGCGAAGGCGTAAAAGAATTGGCGAATTTTGCGAGCGTCAAACTTGCGATTGACACGAGCGAAGAAAATTTGGCACGTTCGTTTATCGCCAAAATTTTGCCCGAATTTTTGCAAAAATCCGTTACGGAAATCAGTTGGAAAGCGAACAAAAACGCGATTGGGATTGAAGATAAATTTTTCGTCGAACTAAATTCCGAAGTCGCCGAGGCTTTCAACGATTCGCTGCAAAAATCTTCCGAACCCGCGAATCTAAACATTTATGTTCCCGCAACTGTTTATTCGGCAACAAGTTACAATTTCGTATCGCCGAATATCGCGTTTCAAGGTTTGGTTAAAATAATCAAAAGTAGAATTGATGAACCGAGCGGAAATATCATCGAAAAATTCTCGAACTTTTCGCTTCAGGCATACGGCGTGAACGACACGCAAACGTTTTTGGAAAATGTCGAAAATCAAATTATCACCGTGCAATTCGACGAAGACGGCGAAAAATCGGCGGTAATTGTAAAAATGAAGGACAAAGCGAAGTTGAAAACAATAATCGACGAAGAAACAAAGTTGAAAATAATTGGCGACGTGGCGATTTTCGGCGAGGCGGAAGCGGTTGAAAAATGTGTCGTCGATACGAATGCCACGCCGCTGACACTTCCGATAAACTCTGCAATTACAACGACTTTGCGTGAAAATGCGGACGTGAAATCAATCATCAAAAACTTTGCAAACATCAAAGAATCGGAGAAGTTAATTTTTGCGACGACGCAAACGCGAACAAACACGGTCGGAATCGAACGAACGACGGTTTCGTCATTCGGTTTATTCGGAAAAATGTCGGAAATCGTAAAAAGTGATTAGTACTCGAACGGATGATTCATCAGCACGACACGCATTTTCACTTGCCCGAAAAGCGTTTCGAGATAGGCGCCGAAGCGATGCAGAGTCGGGACTAAGTCGGCGGAGTTTTTTGTAATTAAAACCTCTTCAATAAACCGCTCAACCGTCTCTAAGTCCTTATACATCAAATACTTCATACTGCCGTGCATAAAGTTCGTCAGCTGATCTTGCAGTTCTTGAATTTGCAATGGTTCAGGTAATTTCTCGACGTTTTTGACGACTTGCAAAGTTTCCCAAAGCTCTTTTCGCAAAATTATTGACTGCTCCAGTTTGATGTTAAAGTTTGCAAACAACTCGGTCGGCTCGATTTCAGGTTCGACAAATCTGGCAAAACCGACAAAGGTTTGCTGAAAACAATCGCGCAAAAGTCCGAATGCCGCTTCGATTTTGGCGCATAAAAGCGGTGCTTGGCGAATGGTCGAAACATCGCCGAGTTCAATTTGATAAACCTTGCGAACTTCCATCGAAGTCGCAAAAACGGCACAATCGAGAGCTTCAAACATCGGATGTTCTTCATTTTGGAATCGCACCAAACGGTTTTTGATAAAGGCAATCATTTCCTGCGATTGACGATATATAACGGAGAAAAACAACAAAGTCGGCTTGAGCGGTTTATCGTCTTCAAGCATTTTTTCAATCAATCCGAGATACTTGAAAAGTTTATTGAAATACGGCAGAACAAGTCGGAAATCTGCGGCTATATCAGACGGAAGTTGTGTGTTGACAAGTATTTCTCGGAATTTCACGGGCAAGGAATTTCCACTGGTATTTTCAGTTTGTTCAATTAAATCTTGGACAATTTTTGCAGTTGAAAGTTCTTTTGCCAAAATGTTGCTCCACGCCGTCCATTCATGAAAAGAAATCGGAGCGGAACGCAATAAAATTTCGCCCAAGACAGTGTAATTGCGTAAAATCGCCGCAAGTTGATTTAAGTCTTCGGTTGGAAATCGAGAATTTGAGGAAAGATTTTCAGCACGTTCCAAACCGTCGAAAAAGTTCTCCGGCAAGGTTTCTTTTTGTGATTCAAACACAAGTTGCGAAGTAAGTTTTGCCGTGTGAAGCAAGGTAAACTTCGTTAATCGCACCTCGTTCGTCCATTCGCGACCTACGGCTTTAGACTGATTTCCGTCAACAAACGGATGGTTTCGCGTATTCAAAAACGCGGTTAAACCCAATAACCACAGCCCAAGTTCAAAACTCGTATGCGCAACGCCACGTTCGGACAAACCTTTCGCATCTAACGCTTTGGTTAAATCGGACGATGCAAAATTTGATTGATTGAACATAGAAATTTCGGTTGAATTCAAGATGTAGTATCCTAGTTTTTGAAGTTTTGAGTAATGCGGGGAAGATTTGCGAAAAAGCAACTCGCAAACTGATTTTAACTTATATCAACAACGTTTTGCAATATGGAAATTTTAATTGCGACAAATAATCTCGGAAAAGCAAAAGAATTCGCGCATTTTTTTACCGATTTACCGATTAAGCTGCGGAGTTTGCGAGAATTCCCCGAAATAGAAGATGTCGAAGAAACCGGCAGCACTTACGCTGAAAACGCCGTTTTGAAAGCTAAAACATATTCTTTGGAAACAAATTTATGGTCATTAGCCGATGATTCGGGTTTAGAAGTTGAAGTTTTAGGCAACGCGCCGGGAGTTTTTTCGGCGCGTTACGCCGGCGAAAACGCAACCGATGCCGAAAAAATCAACAAATTATTAGCCGAAATTAAAAAATCGGGTAGAAAAAGCAGAAAGGCGAAATTTATTTGCGTAATTGCTTTAACCGATGAAAAAGGCGAAGTGCAAATAATTGTCGAAGGCGTGTGCGAAGGACATATAACGCATAAACCTTGTGGAATCAACGGTTTCGGTTATGATTCAGTATTTATTCCGAATGATTATCCGGAAACTTTCGGAGAACTTTCCGGCGAAATCAAGCAAAAAATCAGTCATCGAGCGAAGGCAATCAAAAAAATTATTGATTTTTTACTAAACCCGACTTGACCTAGCCGTTTTTCATCTATAATATCTAGCGTTTGGGAAGTGTTTCTTCTGTGAAACTTTGAAAATCGGGGTGTAGCGTAGCCCGGCTAGCGCGCCTGTTTTGGGAACAGGAGGTCGCAGGTTCGAATCCTGCCACCCCGACCATACTTTTTCATAAAGATTCGCATTTCCGCGTTTGTCAAAAGCAAACAATTTTAAATTAAGTCAGTTAGAAAATTTTTTTCTCAAAATACTTTTGGAGGTCGAATTTATATGGCGCGTATGACGCAAACAGAAATCGTAGCTAAGTTATCGGAAACTTGTGGTTTGAAAAAAACAGAAGTAAAAGGTCTTTTTGACTCTTTGGCAACTCTTGCCGCAAGTGAAGTAAAGGAAAATGGTGAGTTCACATTTCCCGGCGTTGGCAAACTTGTCAAAGCAACTCGTGCTGCGCGTGACGGACGTAATCCTGCAACAGGAGCCGTTATCAAAATTCCTGCTAAAACAACCGTGAAATTCCGTGTTGGAAAAGCAATGAAAGATACAATCGGCTAGGTCTTAAACCTAATCAAAACATTTTACCGACACGCTTTACTTTGTGTCGGTTTTTTATTTTTAAACAAATCGAATTCGCTTTATCCAAAAAACAAAAAGAGCATCCCGAAAGATGCTCTAAAGTGTTGATTTTAATGGTGGCTTGGGACGGGGTCGAACCGCCGACACGCGGATTTTCAGTCCGCTGCTCTACCAACTGAGCTACCAAGCCACGAAATTACAAGTCTAGTAAAAGGACCGGCGATTGTCAAATTCGGCTTTTCTTTTTAGTCTTTTTTTCGCCTAAGGTGTAGCTGTCGCGCGAACGAACCGACACTTTTTCACGATTTACTTTAACCTTCAAACGCCGTTTCTTTTCTTTGTCTTCTTCGTTTTGCGGATAAAAGCCGAGTGTGTAAAACTGTCGCAACTCATCGGCGATGCGTGAAAAGGCAAGCGCCATATTTGCCGCATCCGAGGCTTGGTTTATTCTTCCGCCCGAACGCGCCGCCAATTCTTGCAAAAACTTATCGGCTCGATCATATTCTTCCGAAGATGTTCCGTTCGTACTCGGTATTCCTCGCGGAGTTGTGTTTCCGCCTGGAAACGGATCGTTTGTTCCGCTTGGATTCGGGTCATTTCGCGGTCGCGGCGGATTATTTCGGCGTGGCAGAGGAAACGGAAAAGGTAGCGTGGAAGGCTGTCCGCCGCCGTTTGTCGGAATTTTTGTTCCCGGAATGCCTGTCGGTTGTTGGGATTGTTGCTGAACGTTATTGTAAGTGTCGTATTGAATCGGGTAAATTAACGCTTCCGATTCGTCTGCCCGACGTAAATTATCGTTGAGAAAAACTTTTTGCGAGGTTGTGTCAACGCCGTCCGTAAATAGAATTATCGCTTTTCTGCCTTGCGCGGTTTTGAGTTTCTCCATCGTGTAATCGATTGCTTCGTAAAGACTCGTACCTTGTTGGATAGAAGTTGTTTTGATGGCTTCGCGCGAGATTTTGCGGTCGGTTGTCGGGTTGCATAGCGGATGAACTTCGGCATCGAATGAAACCACCATCACTTTGTCTTTCGGGCGTAGTTGTGCGGTAAAGGCGATTGCGGCATTTTGGATTTCCGATGTTTTGAAAACGGTCGAAGGACTCATATCCAACACCAACGCCACGGTAAACGGCTCTTCTAAATTGCCGAAATACTCAAGTTGTTGCAGTTTGCCGTCTTCGAATACTTGAAAATCTTCTTTTACTAAACCCGGTACAAAGCGGTTATTGCGATCGATGACTTTGACCGGAATCGAAACTAAATTTGTTTCAACCTTTATCACTTCATCATCGGGAACATTGGTCGGTTCATCGACGGTCAAGACTTCTGCGGTCGGTGTCGGCGCGGGTGTCGGAGTTGCGGGCGGACGTTTATTTACTTTGGTCGGTTCGGTCTGTTTAACCGGCGGACGCGATTGGGCAAACATCGAAGTTGAAATAACTAACGCAAAAATAATGAGTAAGCTGAAAGTTTTCATAATAATTTACGATGCGCCGAAGTCGAAAATGGATGCTTTTTCAAGTAGTCGGTAGTCAGGAGGCAGAAGCCGGTAGAAAACGTTTCTTCTCGATTCACTTGCCTTCTTGCTCTTTACGACTTTACGGCTACTGCTTTTTAATGTCTTCTTCTTTCTGACTACTGCCTATGCCTCTCACTGCTTATTAGTCGTCTGCACCAGTCTTTCCAGTTTGATCGAGGCGGCGTGGCTGTCGATGCTTTGTTCGGCGAGTCGGGCGGCGTGCATCGGTTCTTTGGCGATTCCGCCGATGACCAACGCTGCCGCCGCGTTTATGACGACTAAGTTGCGTGCTTCATCCCGACGTTTTCCGCTGAGGATTTCGCGGATAGTTTTCGCGCTTTCCTCCGGCGTGTCGGCGTGGAGTTGTTCGACCTTTCCGCGTTTTAGTCCGAAGTCTTCGGGCGCGATGTTAAAAGTTCTGATATTTTCTTTCTCGACTTCGGCAACGAATGTTTCACCCGAAAGCGTTATTTCGTCTAAACCGTCGCTGCCGTGGACAACCCACGCTTTTTCGATTCCGAGCAGCGAGAGAGCCTGAGCCATCGGTTCAACCAACGATTTATGCCATACGCCGATGATTTGTTTCGGGGCATTTGCCGGATTTGATAACGGTCCGAGCAGATTGAGCGAAGTTCGCACGCCCAAGTTTTTCCGCACATCGCCGACGCGAAGCAGAATCGGATGAAATTTCGGGGCGAACATAAAGCAAATGCCCGCACCGTTCAGGCATTTTTCGGCAACTGCGGGTTCGCTTGCGGTTTTAACGCCGAGTTGCGTTAAAACATCCGCGCTTCCCGTTTTGCTGGTTACGGCGCGATTGCCGTGTTTGGCGACCGATAATCCCGCTCCCGCAATCACAAACGCGGCGGCAGTTGAAACGTTGAAAGTTTTCAGCAAGCTCGAACCTGTGCCGGCGGTGTCGATAAAATTCTTTTGGCGGGAATTGATTTTGACCGAACCTTCGCGCATCACGCGAGCCATTCCCGCGAGTTCTTCAAACGTTTCGCCTTTTGCGGCAAGCGCCACCAATGCTCCCGCAATTTGCGATTGATTGGCGTTTTCGGCAGTCAAAGCGCGGAAAAACTCCGAGCTTTCGGCAAACGACAAATTCTCGCCGCGCATAAATCGGACGAGAAAGCCTCGTAACGCCGTATCGGTTGAACTGTTTGCGGCAGAAACGGGAGCCGCTAAAAGCCAGTCGGTTTTTGACATAGTTTGTTTTTCAATGGTCGGCGTTCAGTCGTCAGTTTAGAGCAATTTTCGACTCTTCACTCTCGATTCCCGACTCTTGCGTTGCCGATAAAAAGTTCTGTAAAAGTTTCTTGCCTTCGTTTGTTAAAATGGATTCGGGATGAAACTGCACGCCTTCAACGTTCATTGTTTTGTGTCGCAAACCCATAATTAAACCATCGGGCGTAGTTGCGGAGATTTCAAGTTCATCGGGCAAAGTTTCGCGTTCAATTACAAGCGAATGATAGCGTCCGGCTTTGAACCGATACGGCAAGTCGGCAAAGATTGTCTTGCCGTCGTGGCAGATTTCGGCAGATTTACCGTGAACCGGCACAGGCGCGCGGATTACTTTTCCGCCAAAGTGTTGCCCGATTGCCTGATGTCCCAAACAAACGCCCAAAATCGGCAGTTTTCCCGCAAAATGTTTGATGACATCGAGCGAAACGCCGGCTTCATCGGGATTTCCGGGTCCCGGCGAGATTAAAATTTGAACAGGTTTCAACTCCGTTTCGATTTCTTCGATTGTTACTTCGTTATTTCGCCGCACCGCCACATCCGCCCCGAGTTCGCCCAAATACTGGACCAGGTTGTAAGTAAAAGAATCGTAATTGTCTATAACTAAAAGCATAATAATACCAATGCAAAATTAAGAACTAAGAATTAAGAAGCCGCCGAACAACAGCGTAAACGGTTTATCTTAATCGGAAATCAGTTTGCGAAAAAGCGCAATAAAATTTAGTTTGTCGATAACTTTTGCCGGCATTCGAGCTAAAGTTTATCGACAAGTTGAAACGTCTCGTATTTTCGCAAAACGCTTCCGCAACTTTCTATTTCAACAAACTTGCCGCGTCTGCGTTACCGCTTTGTTTCGCCCAATCGAGCGCAGTTTTGCCTTTCAGCGTTTTCAAAGTTTTATCGGCTTTGTTTGCCAGCAAAAGTTTGGTGATTTCAACCCGCGTTGCCGCCGCAATTTCTTTATTCGACGCAATTAAAATCAACGCCGAATTGCCGCTCACGTCTTGCACATTCGGGTTCGCGCCTTTTTCCAATAACTGTTTGACACTTTCGATTTTGGCATCGTTGCGCACACAAATTTCCTGTAACGGCGTAGAATTCGCATTGTCGGCGGCGTTCGGATTCGCGCCTTTATCCAATAATTTAGTCGCCAACTCATCATTTCCGCGCGTAACGGCAAGATACAACAGACTTTGATTCGTAATTTTTCCGCTTGTGCCGCTTGCGTTTACGTCCGCGCCTTTTTCCAACAAATAATTAAACGCGTCTTCGTTCTTTTTTTGAAACGCCAGATACAGCGGCGAATTTCCCGCGCCGTCTTTGAGGTTGATGTCGGCTTTTTCGGCTAAGGCTTTGATTGTTTTCAACTCGGAGTTTTGAATCGCAATGTTCAACGCCGTTTCGCCTTTCGCGTCCTTTGCATTCGGCGTTACGCCCGCATCGTAAAATGCTTTCAAGATAGCCGTATCATTGGCTCTGACGGCTTTTATGAAACCTTCTTCGGTCGGCTCGAACCCGCGAAGTTTAATCATATTCTTCGCCATATCAGGAGTGAGCGGAGCATCCGAAGTCGGTGTGTTGCAACCGAACAAAAAGAGAAAAAGCGACAATATAACGAGCGAAAATATAGTTTTAATCATAAAGTTTTTTACGGACAGCAAACGGGAATTAGTTTGCGAAAATAATTACGGAAAAGTACAATATACTTTAGTTTGTTGACAACCTGTAACATTATTCAAGCCGGAGTTAATCGACAAGCTGAAGCGTGTCGTACATTTGCAGACATTTGCAAACCACTTATTTTCGGGTATATCAAACATCTAAGCCTAAACATCTAAGCCTAAAAACTTCACCGCAATTTTTCACTTTTCACTATTCGTTTTTCGCTTTCTAAATTCCCTGTTCGGCTAATTCGATTGCCCGAACCAACGCGCGAGCTTTGTTGATTGTTTCTTCGTATTCTTTTTCGGGAACGGAATCGTAAACAATTCCCGCGCCTGTTTGGACGGACGCAAAACCGTTATTTATTTCGATGGTGCGAATCGCAATGCAGGTATCGAGGTTGTCGGCGTAGTCGATATAACCGATTGTTCCCGCATAAATTCCGCGCGGAGTCGGTTCGAGTTCGTTAATAATTTGCATTGCCCGCACTTTTGGCGATCCCGAAACCGTTCCCGCCGGAAAGCACGAAGCGAGTGCGTCGAATCTGTCGAAACCTGTCCGAAGTGTTGCCGATAAACCGGTTACGAGATGTTGGACGTGCGAATACTTTTCAATAGTCATCAATTCGTTGACTTCGACCGTGCCGTATTCGGCGACCCGACCCAAATCATTGCGACCCAAATCAACCAACATCACATGTTCGGACAATTCCTTTTCGTCCGACCGCAAATCTTCGCCGAGCATCCAATCTTCGCTCTCGTTCACGCCGCGCGGACGAGTTCCCGCAATCGGACGATAATCGAGTTTTTCGCCGCGACACCGCACCAACATCTCAGGCGAAGCGCCGATTAAAGTTTCCTTGCCGAGTTTCATAAAAAACATATACGGCGAAGGATTAGTCGTCCGCAATGCCCGATAAATATTAATCGGATCAACCGAAATTTGTTTGCGGAAACGTTGCGAGACAACGACTTGGTAACAATCGCCGGCAAGAATTTTTTCCTGAATGGTTTCAACGCTTTCAATAAAATCGTTTCGCGTCCAATTTGACTGAAAGGCGTGAGTTTTGCCGTTTTCAACATTCGGGACTTGCAACGAAACGCCGGTATTGTTCAAAAGTTCTTCAATTTTTTCGGTCTCGGCGACCGCGTTCTCATATAATCGACGCAATTCGTCGTCATCACCTGCCGCTTCGTCGGTAAAGACAATCGAGACAATTTCAATCTGTTGTTTTAACCGGTCGAACGCCAAAATTGTGCGAAAAAACATCCACACGGCATCGGCTTGGTCGTTCGTTTGATTGGTTTCGAGAATCGGTTCAAACCACCGCACCGCATCGTATGCCAAAAAGCCGACCGCGCCGCCGCACAACGGCGGAAGTCCTTCGCGGACTGCCAGTTTATTTTTGCCGAAATGTTCGCGGAGAAAATCAAAGAGCGAAATTCCGGTAATTTCTTCGACCACGCCGGATTTATCGCGCAAAATTTTATCGTTTTCCGCCCGCACGGTCATAAACGGATTCGCCGCCAAAAAAGAATATCGGGCAAGTCGTTCGCCGCCTTCGATGGATTCAAACAAAAACGCTTGTGCGGCAGAATGCGCGACCCGCAAAAACGCGCCGACCGGCGTATGTAAATCGGCGAAAACCGTCCGTACAATCGGCACCACATTGCCGCTTTGCGCCGATTCTAAAAAGTCTGTGAATGATTTCGGAGTTTGTTCGAGCATTAAAATAATTGCCTTGCCAATAAATATACTTGTCGGATTCGCACTTTATGTTTCATAACGATTTACGAAAGCCGAGGATGAAACGGTTTGAAGTTAAGCGAATAAAAACTAAATACTTATCAAATAATGTTAGAGTGTAAAACATTAATTGTAAATTGTTTATAACGCTATTACCGCGAACCGAGGCGGATAATGCCCGACTGAGAATCACTCCGAATCGTTTATTTTACAGCCGAAAGGTGTTTTCCGGTCAATTACCGCAACATTACAAAATTGTTAAAAAAAAATGATGACAAATCAAAAAAACTTTGTTACACTTCATTATTGTTTGAGAAAAATAGGCAATAAGAGAGAAGTCCGGACAACTTTTCTTTTATTAAAACCATCAAAGAGCGGAATTTGAGGACTTTTAGATGTTTTAGTTTTTTTCGGTGAATTTTCATGAACAAAAAATTTTATTTACTAACTAACGAGAAAGGAGATAACAGAGTGGGAGCAGCAGCAAAACCAATTACTTTGCAAGAACGCATTTTGCAAATTGATCATATTCAGGCACGCCGATTTTCAAAATTGGGCGGAATGACTTTAGAGATTGCCTCGGAAGGAATTATCCGTCATTTTCGGGCGTGCGCAAGAATGGATGTAAATCCGGACGCATCGGCAATCAGAGAAATCATCGACGATGCGCTAAACGGCAGACGAGTATTTGCGGAAACGTCGAATGATTTATTAACCGCATCGACGGATTTATTAGCCGCCTAGTTTTATTTATTCAGCAATACATTTCAAGTTTTATTTGACCGTCGTTTTCAAGGCGGTCTATTTTTTTATCTTCACTTTATAAAGCGTGTATTCGTTGAAAACTTCGCCGTCGTCGCGGTCGTACCAAAAATCTAAGTTTGAAAGGTCTAATTGCCAATCATTCGGCACAATAACGTATGAAATTGTCGGGTTTGTTGCGTTTTTTAAACTGAAATTCCTTTTATACTCGCCGTACTTTGCGGCTTCCGCGTCAATTTCGCGGTATGTCAGCGGTTTATATTCGGAATTTAGTCTGTCGGTGTGTCTTCCCCAACCGAACAGGGCGATAACGGAAACAAAGTCGCCGTTTTTCATATTCTCCGCGAGTTGTTTTTCGTCCATATTTTGATAATACAGCGTTTGATAGTAGCGTTCTTTGTTTTCTTGCCACGTTACGCCCGCGAAAACGTGCTGATGTCTTGCCCAAAGAACGGATTGCGGTGCGATTGTCGGCAAATCGTCGCCTTGCAAAAGGCTGAACGGCAGAATTACACCGGTTTTGTCGAGTGTTTTTAACCTGTTCGCAATGTCTGTTCCTTTATCACGCAACACATTTGCTTCGTCCAAGACGCGAACAGTGTAATGGCATTCGACAAAGCCCCAACTTATCGCCGCGATTGATAAAATCGAAAAAACGACGCTTGAAACTCGGTTCGAGACGTTTATTTTTTTCCACAACAGTCCGAGCGTTACAACCAAACTAAGCAACGCGACATAGTTTCCGATAAAAACTTGATAATGAATCGGTTGCAGCGAACGACCTGTAATCAGTTGTTGATTAAAAACGATTATCGGCACAAATGCGAAGCTGAATGCAAAAATTGTGGAAAGATGTTTGAGCTGCAAAGTCTTTATCAACACGCCTAAAACCAGCATTACTAAACTTGCATAGCTTATCAGTTCGGGAACACGCATTAAATCCAATTCACGAGTTAAGACGAGCAACTGTACATCATCCATTGTGTGCGAACGATGTGATAAAAGATATGCGTAACAACCTAATGCAATCAAACATCCGACTAAAACCAAAAATAACATTGTAATATGTTTTTGTAACGTTGTTGTGTCGGGCAATGTTGTTGTAATGTCGGGCAATTTCGTTGTAATGTCGGGCAATTTCGTTGTAATGTCGGGCAATTTCGTTGTAATGTCGGGCAATTTTGTTGTAATGTCGGGCAATGTTGTTGTAATGTCGGGCAATGTTGTTGTAATGTCGGGCAATTTCGTTGTGGTGATTGATAATAACGTTCTAAAGTTAAATAATATGTAGATAAATCCAAAGCACAAGAACCACGCGAAAGCCGTTGTCCACAAATAGAAATATGAAAACGTTAAAAATGCAAAAGAAAACACGCTTGCGATGCTCCACAACATTTTTGTTTTAACTTCCGACGCATTAAGAAGTTGCCAAACAGACGCAATGAACGCAAAGAAGATTGAAAACGGCACAGCGGGAATATATCGGCGTAAAAACGGAAAGTAAGGATAAGATGTACCGTCGTAAAGTATTTCGTTTAATGCACCTTCGCCCGCCGCTAAAGCTCCGCCGCACAAAACAACAAGTGTTGCGGACATCGCTAACCAAGAATCATCGGTCAAACGTCCGACTAACCAAAAACAAGCAAGTGCGGCGAAGAATGCAGCGAATGCTCCCGCGACAAACATTGCCGTTGAACCCGATAAACTAAGTAATCTTGCGGGAATTGCGACTAAATACGGAGTCGCAAACTGAATCGAAAACAAACTTTCTTCTTGCGGGGTTTCTAAACTGTCATCACGATGCGTAAACGGATCATTTTTTCGCGGACGACCGTCAATTAATGCTTGCAGATATGATGCGTACGCGACTTCATCAATATCATTCATCGCATAACTTCCCTGCCAATCGTTACCGCGAAGATAATAAAGTTTAAATTGCGGATACAACGCAAAAACGGTCAGAAAAAGTGCGGCGATTAAACCGAAACGTAAGTGTAATTTCATAAACAGTAGTCAGAATCCGGTAATCGGAAGTCGCAAGCAGTAAATTTGTCGCTTTTGACATTCATAACAGGATAATTGTTAAATGATAGTTGATAATTGATAAATGTAAAAATATGAGTTTGAATGAAAAAATAATCAGCGATTTAACCGATGCGATGCGGGCGAAAGATGCCGACAAATTAAGTACTTTGCGAATGGTTAAATCAACTTTGATGAACAAAAAGATTGATAAAGGCAGCGATTTAACCGACGACGAAGTATTGAAAACCTTGCAAAGTTTGGTCAAACAACGCCGTGATTCAATCGAACAATATACGAACGCGGGACGAGACGATCTTGCCGCCAAAGAACAATCCGAGATTAAATATATTGACGTTTATTTGCCGCAATCAGCTACCGCCGAAGAAATAGAAGCCGCCGTAACCGAAGCAATCGCAGAGGTTGGAGCAACATCAATGAAAGAAATGGGCTTGGTGATGAAAGCGACAACCGCAAAGCTGGCAGGCAAAACGGTTGACGGAAAACTTGTCAGCGAAACGGTCAAAGCCAAATTAAGTTAAACCTTTTGCGTAATTTCTTCGCCGTTTGCAAAAAATTCGAGCGACGCGGAATTCAAACAATAACGTAAACCTGTCGGCTTCGGACCGTCTTCAAAAACGTGTCCGAGATGTCCGTCGCATCTTGCACAACGAATTTCGATACGAACCATTCCGAAACTGACATCACGAATTTCGCGGACGTGTTCCGCATCAAAAACATCGTAAAAAGAAGCCCAACCCGACCGCGAACTAAACTTTTCGTCCGATTTAAACAACGGCAAACCGCACAATCGGCACGCATAGTTTCCGTCTTCTTTGTTATCGGTCAAATTACCGCAAAACGGCGGTTCCGTGCCGTGATTCAGCAAAATATCATATTGCTCTTTGGTTAAATCCTGTGCCAAAACTTCCCGCACTTCGCTTGAAATTGCGGTAATATCGTAACCTGTTTCTGATGTCTGTTTCATAAATTTACTCCTTGTTCTCTAATACTGACAGGCGTTTCGCCAAATCTCTGAGAGTTTTCGCCGTCTCGCCTAAACGTCTGTATGCGGCGGTCGAACGAAGCCATTCGCGGTTTTCAAACGCCGGAATTCCCGATAAAATCTTGCCGTTTTCGACATCGTGCGAAGTTGCGGATTTTGCGGTAATCACAACGTCGTCGCCGACTTTCAAATGTCCGGCAATGCCGACTTGTCCGGCTAAAATCACGCGTTTTCCGATCACGGAACTTCCTGCAAGTCCTGTTTGCGAACAAATCAGCGTGTCGTCTTCAACGGTACAAGAATGTCCGATTTGGACGAGATTATCAATTTTTGCACCTCGACAAATGCGGGTTTCGCCGACCGACGCACAATCTATCGCCGTATTTGCACCGATTTCCACGTCGTTTTCCAAGACAACTTTGCCTGTTTGCGGAATTTTCAGCCAATGTTTTTGGTCGTCTTTGGCGTAACCGAAGCCGTCGGAACCGATTGTCGTGTTGTTGTGAATGATGCAATTTTCGCCGATTTCGCAATTTTCACGCACCGAAACGCCGGAATGAATAACGGAATTTTTGCCGATTTTTACGCCATCGTAAATCGTAACATTCGGAAAGATTTTGACATTTTCGGCAATCTCGCAATGTCTGCCGATAACGACATTTGCCATTATTTCAACATTTACGGCGACTGTTGCGGTTTCGTCAATGACGGCAGTTTTATGAATTGACGCAACGATTTCGGCGGTCGGATGAAAGATTCGCAACGCCCGCGTATAGGCGAGATACGCGTCTTTGGCACGAAGAACAATAATGTCATCGCGTTCAATTTTTACGTTTTCGTTCAAGAAAATTGCGGTCGCTTTGGTGTCTTTTATATGCGGCGTGTATTTTGGGTTAGCGAGAAAAGTTATCTCGCCTTTTCCGGCTGAATCCAGTCCGTTTGCCGCCGTAATTTCTAAATTTTCATCGCCGCGTTCGATGGTTGAAAAGGTTAATTCGGCTAATTCCGAGAGTTTCATAATTGATTCAAATATACAGTTTGACGGCGAAAAATGAAAATGCGGACATCGAAGAAATCTTTGTCCGCAAGTCTTAGGTTTTTACTTTCTTTTTATCTGACAATGGCTTTTTGCAATTTGATGCGTTTGATAATTTCTCGCACCAAATCGGGCGAACCGAAATCGAAATCGTTGGTGTGTTTATTGCCCGAAGCAATAATAATGCCGTGTTTGATGCTGTAAACCTTAAACGTAAATTTGATAACGAGAGCCAATCTGTCAACTTCGATGATTAAATCCGCGTTCTCTTTATCGTTCGTAAATGACCAACCCCATTCGGCAAAATCCGTATTTTTCATCAATTCGGCGATGAACGCGGGATCTTTAATAAAACCGGTGTGGCTTTTAACATAAACGGTTTCGGCGGTTCGTAAAACATCGGCGACGGATTGTCTGACTTTCTTTGTCGGTGTCTCAGGTTGTTTTACGGCTGTCACGGCGGTAGTTTGAGCTTCGTTTGCATCGGCTTTGACCGTCGGAATCAAACCCGAAATGCTCGAAAAAGGAACGGCGATATTTTGCAGTTTCACTTCCGGATTTGCGGTTACGATTCCGATCGGACGATTTTTACCGTCGAGCAAAAGTCCGCCGATTTGATTATCCGTAAATTTTGTTTCAAACAAAAACAGACGATAACCCGTGCCTGCTCCGGCGATGTTGTCGGCGAGTAAATTTCCGTTAAAGATTGCACTTTTAGCGATGGTGTTTTTGTCGCCCGAACCGTTTGAAATTATCGTAATTTCAGTCCCGACCGCAGGTTCTTCGGCACTCCGAGTCGTTAAAACTTTCAGTCCGCCCGCGATAACTTGCAACAAGGCGATGTTTCGGCGTTCGTCTTTTCGGACAATTTTCGCGTCGTCGTAAATTTCGCCCGAGCTCGATTTAATGCTGATACGATCGGCGGTTTTGACCAAATGCAACGCCGTTAAAATATATCCGTCTGCTCCGACGACAACGCCCGAACCGACCGCTTTGTCGTTATCATACACAGTTATAACCGCGTCAGCCGATGACGGCGCCGGCGTAATTTGGGCGTTTGAAAGTTGGCAGAAACCGCAAACGGCAATGATTAACACAAGTATTTTATTCATAATAATTTAAGTTTTAACTTCGGATATTCCCGTCAAAACAATATTTCTCGTAGTTTACACTAGATTGTGCATACTTTACATAAAATTGTGTCGGCGACTATGACACTTTCGGCAAGTGTTACAAAATAAAATTCGTCGAACCGATATTTTTCGGCAATTCTTAATTTTTAAGCGCGTTGTCAAGACTTTCGGGTTGTATGTAGAATTACGCGCCGACTTAAACCCGAAAATATATTCTGACCTGCTTTGCTTACCTTGTTCTTTACTGTCTTCTGCCTACTGCTTCTCGTTTTTCTTCGGCGGTTCGAGAATTGCCCGACAAATCTGAATCCTTGCTTCGAGTCTGAATTCGGCACGGTCAAATCTGTTTGAAAGATTTGCGGTGCGAGTAAAATCTCGTTCGGCAAGGCTTTTCATCAACGGGCTTTTCAATTTTTCCAAGCCGATAACTTTTGCGTTCCCGACGCTTTCCATTTTTACTTCGGCTGATTCCAAAAAAGTTTCGCCGCCCAAAAATTCGTTAAAAAGCGCGTAAGCATTGATGACTTGGTTGAGTTGCAAAAATATATTTTCGACGATAATAAAAGATTTGTCGGCATCAGCGCCGAAATACGATTCGGCAAGCAACCAATTATTGGCGAAATCCGTCAAATCTTTCGGAAAAGTTTTATTGATCAATTCGGCTTCAAGCAAAATTTGGGACGCAGGTTCTTTCTCATCGGTTTGCAACGCTTTTTGTGAAAGCAACAGTAACATTTCAAACCGAAATTGAGTGTCTTTAACGAGCAAAATTTTCTGTCTCGCGGCTTCAATAATTCGTTTTTTCTCAACCGTCGGCAATTTTTTATTTTCAAGCGGTTTAATCATTGCCGCAAGTTCTTTTTGAAACAGCATTTTCGCCTCACTTTTACCCGCAGACATTGTTTTGATTACGTCGTTCAGCAATTTTGCGCGGATTAATTCTTCGCGCGGAGTTAAAAGATTTGCGGAGTTGGCGGGAGAATTTATTATTTTTGTTTCGGGATTATAAAGGTATGAATCAATCAACTCTGACAAGCTGTCTGATTCGGATTTGCTGAAAAGAGGTTTTTGGTTCGAGGTTACAGACAAATTATCTTTCCCGATTTGAAGCAACCGTTGCATCGAGCTGAAATACTGCCTCACATTTTTTGAAGATTTAATACTTTGCAAAATTGTTTTGGCAAAATTATTAGCTTTTTTAGGCTCTTTTTTTAGAACCGTCAAAAGTAAATCTATTGAATCCTCAAAAAACCCTTGTTCTTTAAGTCGTTTATATGCCAAAGTTAATGCTCTGTCAATATTTTTTTCGGCAATTTCGTCCAATAGCGGAATTTGCAGCAAACTTATGCTTCGGTCAAAACTTTTTCGCAACTGCTCGTTAGTAATCGACATTTTCAATTCTTCAAAAAAAGCGTACCCGATTTGCGGATTGGTCGGGGAAACTTGGGTCGTAACCGCCAAAGTTAAAGCGTTTATTTTTCCGAGTTTTGCGAAAACTTCTTTTTGCAAGGCAGGTTTTGAAAGTTCGGTGTCGAGGATTTTATCGAGTTCGTTCATTTCAAAATCAGTTTGCGAAACGATTTTGCGAATGTCTTCAAACGACGCGCGAAAGACTTGGCGAGACTGATTTTTGTCGATTTGCCAAAGCAGATTCGCAGTTTTCAGTAAATATGAAACGCGGTTTTCGTCTAAACTCAAACTGAGCGAAAGCGAAACGTTTTGTTGTAAATAATCGGCAACCTGCGCTTTCAACTCGTTTGAAATGTCGATTGTCGGAACAGCGACTTTCGGCGGAGTTTGTTTCGGCGGCTTTTTGTCGGTCGCTTGAGCAAATAACGGCAGTTGCCCGAAAAAGGCGGCAAACATCAGAATCGTGAAGATATTTTTAACCATAATTTTCAAGTTCACGGCTTAATTAAACCAAAAGTTGCAATCAATTCATTATCGATGACTTTTGGCTCAGTCTCTGATTATAAATGCGGTTGTTCGAGCAAATTATTTATAATCAATAACTTCATTTCAATTTTAAGTTCGGGGCGATTGAACTTGTCGGCTAAATTTTTGGCGCGTAAAAAATCGACATCAGCCAGGTTTCTGATGGTTTTTTCTTTGTCCGCCAAATTTTGGAAAACTGTCTTGATAAACTCGCCGTCTTGTTTCGCGGCGAACATAATTATTTCGCCGTTTTCAATAAAATTAAGGTCGGTTCCGCTGAATATTCTTACTTTTATATAATCTTCCAAAGCGGAATTCAAAACCGGAATCGTGCTTTCCAAAATATGAAACGACTGATCCGGATCAATCAAACTGTAAACTTTTGCAAACTCCAAACTCAGTATGACATCGTCCGCCGTTTTATTTTCTGCCGGCACGATTAGCTTTGCTTGCTTGAGTATTTCAACCGCAAATTCAACTTCGCCCGCTTTCGCCATATTTCCTGCATTTTCAAGCCAAAAAAACTCTGCCGATTTTCGATCCGGCGGTATTTGTGTGAAAAAATCCGCTGAGAGATTCTGCTTTTCCTCATCAGTTAATTTTTCTTTGCCGAGTTTATCGTTAATTCGCTTTCTTTCTTTTTCCGACACAGGGCTTTTGACGTTTTTATACCTGACTCTCGACAGTTTTGAAAACACTTCATCAAACTTGCTTTTCTTAGATTTATTGTCTTGCTTGATCGAAGCCGGGTTTGATGTTTTGCTCTTAGGTTCCGCAATTTTGATTTGTAATTCTTTATTTTGAGAGTCCAAGGCAAATAAAAAATCAGTTTGAATCGGAAGGTTAGACGATTTCTTAAAGAGATATTCCGCCAAATCCGAATCTTTCCGAAGCAACTCTAAAATTAAATCCTTGCGAAAAGTCAATTTTGTATTCAGTGCGTGAAACTTTAGCATTTGATGCGTATAAAGTTTCGATTCTTCCGGCTCTTCCGCATAAAATTCGGCAATATCTTGAATAATTTCGTTCATCGCGGTTTTATACAAGCCGCGAGATTCGTCTTCATCGAATTCCCACAGCAAATTCGCAAGTTTCAGCAAATAATTTATTCTATTCGTCGGCGATTGTAATTTAACGACATCTTGCGGAATTTCACGCAGTAATTCAACCGCACTTTTTTTCAGTTCTTCCGAAACATTCAGTTTCCGGGCTTTTGTTTGAGCAAAAACCGTTAAAGTTGAAAGCAAAATAACAATCGCGCCAAGTTTAATTTTATTCGTCATGCAAAAAAATCCCTTTGTTTTTTCAATGGTAAAACTTAATTGCGGATTAGTAAACGAATTTTCTTTGAGAAAGGCGGAAAGAGTGAAAAATACCGAGTTTTACTAAGAGAAACTAAACGCCCAAATGCAATTTGACTCGCTCATAATCTTCTAAAGTATCAACGCCGACAGAACTTTCTCGGACTTCGACAACCTTTATTTTCGAGCCGTTTTCTAACGCCCGAAGTTGTTCGAGCATCTCTGTTTTTTCCAAATTACTTGGCGGTATTTTTGTAAATGCCAACAAAAATTCGCGGCGATAAACATATAAACCGGTGTGTTTTTTGAAAGTTTCCGGCAAACTCTTGTCGTTTTCAAACGCATTTTCCAAACTGCCGAATTTTTTGACCAAATCGCGCGGAAACGGAATCGGCGACCGCGAAAAATACAGAGCAAACCCGTTTTCGTCCGTGACAACTTTGACAACATCCGGACTTAAAACATCTTTTGCGTCGTAAATTATTTCGCAAGTTGTTGACATGACAATACTTGCATCATTCAATAAAACATCGACGGCTTGTTCGATTGTGTTTGGCGAAATCAGCGGTTCATCGCCTTGGACGTTGACGATAATCGAATTTTCGGGCAAAGTTTCGGCAACTTCGGCGATTCGGTCGCTTCCCGATTGATGATTCGGCGAAGTCATCACGGCTTCGTTTCCGCTTTCGACAATTACCCGAAAAATACGTTCGTCGTCGGTCGCCACAATTACACGACTGATGTTCGAGGCTTTTTTGGTTTGCTCTAAAGTATGCAAAATCAACGGTTTATCGCCCAATGGACGCAACAATTTCGCCGGCAAACGCGAAGAATTAAAACGTGCGGGAATGATTGCAAAAACGGATTGAAGTTGATTGTTGTGCGACTCTTTCACGGATTCTGAATCTATCTTTTTTTCGATAAAATTTCAACGTTTGAGTTACGAATGTTTATTGGTTACACTTTTGGGAATGGAAAATATCGAAACATTTATCCCAAGTCCGCGCGAAAAACAAATTACCGAAGAAATTACGCCGAATAATCCGCATTGGCATCCGGTTGCGGCGTTTTTAGTTTGGTTGGCAAGCGTCGGTTTTATCTTTGCGACCCAAACCATTTTTGTTTTTTCGTATTTGGTTAACCGCGAAATGAAGGCGAGTGATTTGAGTGTCGCCCAAGCGTTGGAAGTTTTGCGGGCGATGGATTTGCCGAAGATGTTGCGAGACGATCCGGTGCTGATTTTGACAGCGATTTCTTCGGTTATCGTTGCTCATATTTTAACGATTCTGCTTGCTTGGGCGATTATTACAAAACTCGGCAAAATATCGTTTACCCAAGCGCTCGGTTGGAGCATGAACGGATTCCGCGTTTGGATGTGCTTCGTGGTTGTCGCGCTTTTTTACTTTTATGCGGCGGGAATGAGTTATATTTTCGGTTCGCAAGATAACGAGTTGAAACATATTTTGGAAAGTTCCCGAACGGTCGTTTATGTTGTCGCGTTTATGGCGACTTTCACTGCGCCGTTGGTCGAAGAAGTAATTTATCGCGGAATTTTATACTCGGCATTTCGCAAAAGTTTCGGTGTTGTTTTGGCGATTGCAATCACGACCGGACTTTTTGCCGCCGTTCACGTTCCGCAGTATTATCCCGATACTGCAACGATTTTGACGATTTGTGTTCTGAGTTTAGTTTTGACATTGGTACGCGAAAAAACCGGAAACCTGTTGCCGTGTATAGCTTTACACACAATTTTCAACGGCTCGCAATCAATTCTTTTGTTGTTGCAACCGTATTTGGAAAGCCTTGTGCCGGCAACGACCGAAGATAAACCCGCGATGTTTTTGCTGATTGTCGAAAATATAATCAGAAATGCCGGATAACAAAAGCGGGCGAATTATATTTTCACCCGCTTTTGCGTCTCTGCCCGAATCGGTTTATGATGTTCGTATGAAACGCCTTTTTTTCATCATATTTTTGCTCTGTTTTTCGACGGTTTACGCCGTTGCGCAACAGCGTCCGCTTTTGACCGATGATGTCGATATTACGCCGACGGGTTCGATCGATTTGGCGTTGGGCGTTGAGTTTACGCAAAACGAAAAGTTTCCCGTGTCGGGATTAAAAGGCGATTTATCGAAATTCGGCGTGATTAGAACGCGCGTCGGAATAAATTCAAACGTTGAATTGCAAGTCGAAGGAACATTGCAAAACTATTTGGCGATAAATTCGTTCGGCGCGTCCGCAATTCCGTTAAGCACAAGCAATATCTCATCGAACGACACCGGAGATTTCACGATTTCAACCAAAATTAAATTACGAAGCGAAACAAAAATTTTCCCCGCCGTCGGGTTAAAACTCGGATTTGTCTTGCCGAATTCCGACCAATCAAAAGGAATCGGCGTAAATCAAATCAACGTTTTCGGCAAAATTTTATTGCAAAAACGTTTCGGCAAACAACCGAAAGGCGATCCGCGAGCAAACATTTACGGCAACTTGGGAATCGGAATTTTTCCCGCGCCAACCAAACTTTTCACCCAAAACGATGTTGTTTTATACGGTTTAGCCGGAATTTTCCGACTCACCAAACGAGTAAATTTAGCGACGGAAATCAACGGACGAAAAAACACGCGCGGCGGAACAGTTCCGCTCGGCACAGAAAGTATTTCAAACTTTCGCATCGGCTCGCAAATCAAAGTTTCCGGCTTGCGATTCGACACCGCCGCCGTCTTCGGCTTGACCAAATTCAGCCCGCGAACCGGCGTAACCTTCGGCGTTACATACACAACGCCGAGTTTATTCAAACCGGCTCAATAGCGAGCGTGAGACGAAGCGACGGTGTGAAGTTGCTTTCTCTCTCAGGCACTTCGTCTCTTCATCACATCTCGTCTGCCAACGCCGCAACGTGGTTTTTAACCGTTGCGCCTAAAGTTCCAAGATTGTAACCGCCTTCCAAAACCGAGACGATTCTGCCGCCGCAAACATCATTCGCCCATTGTTTGACCGTTTTTGTCATCGAAATAAAATCTTCGTTTTCAAGTTTCAGTTGACCGAGCGGATCGCTTTCGTGCGCGTCGAAACCGGCGGAAATCATAATTAAATCGGGCTTGAATTTTTTGGAAATTTCGTGAATCGCAGCTTCAAACATTCGTTTTTGCGTTTTGGCGACGGTTCCCGCTTTGACCGGCAGATTTTTCGTGTAATCTTTTCCGCGACCGAAACCTGTTTCGCCGTAACTTCCGCTGCCCGGATACCACGGATATTGGTGCATCGAAAAGAAGAAAACGCTCGGATCGTCGAAGAAAATTCCCTGCGTGCCGTTGCCGTGATGCACGTCCCAGTCGATAATTGCGACACGCTCAACTTCTTTGTAAATGTTTTGGGCGTAACGACTTGCGATTGCCACGTTGTTAAATAAACAAAAGCCTTGCGACTTTTCGGCGGTCGCGTGATGTCCCGGCGGTCGCGTAACGACAAACGCATTAGCGGCTTCGCCCTTCATCACCAAATCAACCGCTTTGCACGCGCCGCCGGCGGCAAAACTCGCCGCTTCAAACGAATTCATCGAGATAATCGTGTCCGCGTCCAACGATTCAAAACCGTCGGCAAACGCATTTTCCACGTCTTGATAATGTTCGCGGGTATGTGCCGCTTGGATGATGCCTTTCGAGGCGGATTTTGCTTCGACTTCGAGCAGTTCCGACCAAAGTTTCACGTCGTTTTTCAAAGCATTTATAACAACTTCGTAACGTTTCGACGTTTCGGGATGACCTTCGCCGGTGTTGTGTTTTTTGGCAATCGGATGATGGATTAGCGCTGTTTTCATAATTCAGTAGTCAGTAGTCGGCAGCCGGATTCATTTTTCCGACAATTTTCCAAAGCACCCCGACGAAAGTTAAATATATGCGTTTTCGATTAAAAGTTCGCCTGTCGCAAAACGTTCCAACCTCAAACTCGAAACGTCAAGGAAACTTGATTTTCCGTCTAAAATTATCTCGCTCAACGCGCGTCCCGTTGCGGGCGAGTGCATCACGCCGTGTCCCGAAAAACCGCCGGCGAAATATAAACCTTCGATTCCGCAACCGCCGAGAATCGCGTGAAAATCGGGCGTAATTTCGTATAAACCTGCTCGACATTTTTCGCGGATAATTTTCGCGTCGGCTAAAAATCTTGCTCTATGTCGTGCTTTTTCAACGACTTTCGGGATAAAAGATTCGTCGAAACTCGTGTCAAAACCAACTTTTTCAGCTTTATCGGGAAACGCAAAAAAGATGTGCGTTTCATCGGTTTCGGACGGATTTACAAAATCAATCGCGGGACGAAAGTGAAAACCTGTCCCGATATCGATGACCATCGGCAAGTTTTTCGGCAAAGGTTCCGATGCTTTTGCCCACACAATTTGTCGCCGCAAAGGCTCGATCGGCAACTCGATTCCGCAACTTTTCGCCAACTTTTTCGCCCACGCGCCTGTGCAAACCACAACTTTTTCGGCTTCGATTCGTCCGTTATTTGTGTTTACCGCGACAATTTTTTCGCCTGTTGTTTCGATCGATAAAACTTCGTTCGCGGTTTCGATTTTCACACCTTCGGCGTTTTGAGTGAAACCTTTCATCAACGCAATCGGGTTGATGAAACCGTCGCTGCGGCAAAAACTTCCGCCGACAATGTCTTCGCAATTCATTCCGCCGACCATTTCGCCGATCGTCTCTTTATCGACAATTTCAACATCGTCAACGCCGAGCGATTTTTGCAATTCAACGTTTATTTTCAAATAGTTAAGTTGTTTTTCATCGGTTGCGAAAAACAAATATCCGCGTGGGTCGTAACCTGTTTCAAATTCGCAATTTCGCAAAAAGTTGATTGAATATTGCGACATTTTAACGTTGATTTCCGTGCCGAATTGTTGGCGAATTCCGCCCGTCGCTTTTCCCGTCGAGCCGAAACCTTGCGCCGTTTCGCGTTCCAAAATCACGACATTTTTCGCTCCGCGTTTCGATAAATGATACGCGACACTTGCCCCGACAACGCCGCCGCCGATGATTAAAATTTCGGTTTTCGTCATTTCGTCATTCGGAATCAAATCCTGAGGCTTTCATCACAAATTCGGGAACTTTCGGCTCATCGAGCAAAACAAATTCTCTGCCTTTGTCCAACGCCCACCGATGAAGCCACGAAATACCGTTTCGCTTGACAAAATTATCCGGCAAATTATACGCTTCGTCGGTTAAAGATTCTTCTAATTTGATGAATTTATAGTTACGTTTTTCAAGCATTTCAGCGATGTCGCCAAAGTAAACCGAGTTAATAAAATTGGCGTGAAGCAGTAAAATTTGTTTGATTTCACGGTTGAAAAGTTTGACGGATTGACGTTCCCAATAATCTGTTTTTGCGTCTAAATATGGAACATACGCCTTGCCGATTTGCTTCATCAATTTTTTGTCGTTTTTCGCAAACGCCTTTTCATAAGCCGCCGCAAAAACCCAATCGGCGTTATCGATTGAAACAGGCGCGATGGTGTAATTATGTTCGCTCAAAAAATTTCCCAAGTCTTTTTTGATGTCCAAACTCAAACCCGTCCACAAATACGGATGCCGAAAGTATCGCATTTTCAACGACTTAGCTTGCAAAAGTTCCTTGGTAATAATCTCGCCTTTCAAAATATCGGCTTCGTATTTTTCCAACGAATTATCGTGCAAACTCAAATGCGAAAATGTATGGTTGCCAAGTTCGAGTCCGTTATCAAGCCACATTCGGAGTAAATCAACTTGAGCTTCGACGCGTTTATCGTCCGTATAAAGTTTGTTTTCGTTGACAAAACCGATTGCGGGAACCTTTGCTTTTTTGACTTTTGCAAGCAGATTTTTCGTAATACTTCGACGAACTTTTAAATCGGCTCGCGGCGAAACAACCGGCAAATCATCGATGGTTACGGCGATTTGGCGATTTTGCGCCACGGCACTGACCGCGAATAAAAACAGGCAGCTTAAACAAAACAATACTTTCATAATTTCGTACTTGAACGTCGTCGAATTATTTTGCGAAAACTTGCGAAAAGTCTGCAAACGCTTTAAATTCCAGAGCATTTCCGCTTGGGTCAAGAAAAAACATCGTGGCTTGTTCGCCGACTTCGCCCGCGAATCGAATTTTCGGTTCAATCATAAACTCAACGCCTTTCGATTTCAATTTTTCGGCAAAATCATTGAATTCGTTCATCGGTAAAACAACGCCGAAATGCGGTACGGGAACGTTGTCGGCATCAACTTTGGCGTGTTGCGCGACACCTGCATTTTCTGCCAAATGAGCAACAATTTGATGCCCGAAAAGATTGAAATCAATCCACTGTGCCGAACTTCTGCCTTCTTCGCACTCCAAAATCTCGCCGTAAAATTTGCGCGCATCGTCCAAATTATGAACGGGAAACGCCAGATGAAAAAGATTGGTCATACCGGTAAGTTTACATCAAAATTTGGAAATTTCCTATAAAGTGCGTAAAAATAATGCTCGTTCGTTTGCTTCAAGAATTCGATCGAAAAAACTGACTTGAAACACAAAATTAAATTTTAATTATTTTAACAAAATTTATGATGACAAATATTATTTTAATGTGTTATGCTTTTTCTTGCGGGTTATTCCAACTTGCAACTCTAATTCTCCGAATTCAAAAAAAACCAACCTTTTACGCTTCAACAATCTATGGATACCATCAACAGTTATTTGCAACAACTTGTCGTTCGCGCAGGTTCGGAACTGCGACTTGAACCGAACCAAATTCCTTTCGTAACAACTTCGGAAGGAAAAACGCAGGTTTCAACCGCGCCGATTCAAGGCGGACAAATCAGTATGATGATGTTTCCGCTGATTCCGAGCGATCTTCGCCGAGAATTACCGACTCGCAACGAGGTTGAATTTCAATTCAGCAATGCCATCGGCAACTTCGATTTTCGGATTACCAAATCTCCGAGCGGTTTTATTGTGTCCGTAACTACCTTGAAAAGCGACTTTTCGCCGGCTAATCGTTCATCCGCGATCCCGCTTTTTACCGATAATTCTCCGGTTGAATATATTCCGGAAAACGCTGCTCCGAGACCTGCGACGAGTTTTCCGCAAACCTACACTCCGCTTGAAACTCCTGCTCAAACTTATAAACCGATAGAACCCCCGCTCCAAACTTATAAACCGATAGAAACCCCGTTGCAAAGCTACACGCCGATCGAGACAAACACTCTGCCGATTCAGCCGAATAGTTTTGCTCAACCGCCAAAAGTTGAAGACATTCCGGTTATTTCAAACGAAAACCTCGAAAACTCAGATTCGTTAAATTATTATTTGCGAAAGTTGAAAGAAAATCGCGGCGTAGAGATTATTTTGGCGCCGAACAAAGAGGCGATTTTAGTTACCGCCAACGACCGAATCGCCATTACGAGCAAACCGCTTTTGGAAACCCGCATTTTGTTGTTGATTGAACCGCTTGTTACTTTTGAGGCAAAAAAATCGCTGAGTGAAACAAATCACTGCGAGTTTATTCACGGCAATCAATTCGGAAAATTTCTGGTCAAACTCGACAAAACAAATATCGGTATTTGTGTCGGAATAAAATTTGCTCAGTTGGAAGAAAGAATAGAAATTGTCGAGCAAGTCGATGAAAGCAAGTTTTTGGGTGCAAATACTTCGACCGCCGTTGCTTTCAATGCCAATGCCCGCCAACAAATGGACGATTTCTTTCATAAAATGGCAAATATGGGAGCATCGGATTTGCATTTATCCGCGACGATGATTCCGCTGGTAAGAAAAGACGGGCGAATGTTGTCGTTGAGCAAAGAATTTTCGGCGGTGTCGCCGGAAAAAATGAAAGAATTGCTTTATTCGATCATGCCGAAGAAAAACATAGAAGAATTCGAGCGTCGGCACGACACCGATTTTGCTTATGAAATCAAAGGTTTGGCGCGTTTTCGGGCAAATATTTTTATGGACAGAAAAGGAACGGGCGGAGTTTTCCGCGTTATTCCGTCCGAAATTTTAACGGCTCAAAAACTTGGTTTATCGAGTGCGATTCTCGATTTATGTAATCTTTCCAAAGGTTTGGTGGTCGTAACAGGTCCGACGGGTTCGGGCAAATCGACCACATTGTGCGCGATGGTCGATCACATCAACAAAGAACGCGAAGACCACATTATTACGATTGAAGACCCGATTGAATTTGTTCACGACAACAAAAAATGTTTGATAAATCAGCGCGAAGTTCACAATCATACGGATTCGTTCAAAGATGCGTTGCGAGCGGCGTTGCGTGAAGATCCCGACATTGTTTTGGTCGGCGAAATGCGTGATTTGGAAACGATTGCGATTGCGATTGAAACGGCGGAAACGGGACATCTTGTTTTCGGGACGTTGCACACCAGCACGGCGGCATCGACGATTGACCGAATTATCGATCAATTCCCTGCCGATCGCCAACAACAAATTCGGATTATGCTGTCGGAATCTTTGCGTGGCGTAATTGCCCAAACTTTGTTGCCGAAAAAAGGCGGCGGACGAATTGCCGCACTCGAAGTTTTGATTGTTACGCCCGCAGTTTCAAACCTGATTCGAGAAGGTAAAACGTTCCAAATTCCTTCGGCAATGCAAACCGGCAAACAGCACGGAATGGTGATGCTCAACGATGCGTTATTCGAACTTGTCCAAAAAGGTTTGGTCGAACCGAAAGACGCATACATCAAAGCCGTCGATAAACCGGGTTTTGAGATGATTCTGAATCGCAACGGGATAAAAATGTAAGGTAAAAGGGAAACCTTAAACTCTGCGTTTTCCGGCACTTCCCGAAAATTAAGCAAAGCGTCCGCATTCAACTTTGAATACGGACGCTTTTGAGTTTTCTTTTTTCCATTTTACTTTATCTGAACCCTTCGGCAATTCTTTCTAATTGTTGAAGCGGTTTTTCTTTTTCGGTGTAACTTAATCTGGAAATAATCGAACGTAAATCGGATATTGTTTGATTAAATTCGGCACGGTCGCTGACATCGGTCGGACCGACATAAACGCTTTTATCGGTCAAATCCTGCACAATCGGTTCGAGCATATTTGTGATATTAACCAACGCTTCCAAGCCGTTTTTACCTTCGGGATAAAGATTCAAATACTCGCCGTCGGTTTGTTTGGCGTAAAATAAATAACAATTCACATAACCTTCGCATTCGCCCGGAAGCGGGTTTTTGGCGGCTTCCCAAGCAATATTTTCGAGCTTGTATTTTTTGTGCAAATCCCAAAATAATTCGCTTCGGACATACCATTCGCCTGCGGGTTCGCTGTACACAATCGCCGTGTCGCTCGTTTTCAAGAAATCTTTTTGCTCTTTATTCGGCGGATTCGACAACGCTTTTAAGGCTTGTCTGAGCGAAAGCAAACGTTTCAAACCTAAATCGGCGTTCGTATTTTTGATACCCGCCAAAAAAGCCGCCAGTTCGGACGCAACCGTAAAACTCATTCCTTCTTTGGCATAATATCGTTCGACAATTTGGGCGTTAATTTCATCGCCCGAAGCCGCATCGTAATCATCGACCGCCGTTGACGGAATCCAACCGCCGACGGTTTTTCCGCCTGAGGTAAATTGCACTTTGTACCACGAAGATTTTTTTTCCGAAACGCCGTAAATCGTTCCCAGTTTTGACCGCCGAAGCTCGGTTGAACTGCCGCTCGGTTGGCTTTTAATCCGAGCCGAAACCGTGTTGACAATCACTTGCGGTAAATTCATACTCGGCGTTTTGTTTGAATTACTCGCCGTCGTGTTCGATTTATTCGAGTTCGATTTTGAATTGGAATTCGACTTTGTATTCGAGTTTGATTTACCGGTTGAATTCGATTTTGAATTGGAATTGGTTTTAGAGTTTGAATTTGTTTTCGATGAAGTATTCGAGTTCGATTTAGAATTCGACTTTGTGTTCGAGTTTGATTTCGTTGAAGCATTCGAGTTCGACTTTGTGTTCGAGTTCGATTTTGAATTACTTTTTGAGTTGGAGTTCGACTTTGTGTTCGCCGTTTGTTTGTTTGAATTCGACTTTGAATTAGAGTTCGACTTCGTGTTCGACCGATTATTTGTATTTGTTTTGGAAGTCGTTGATTTGTTTGAGTTTGTGTTCGATTTTTTGTTCGTATTCGAGTTTGAGTTTGTTTGTTTTTTCGGTGTCGGCACGGCTTTGGTTTTGGCGTTTGAGGTTTGCGAACTTTGCACCACAGTTGCAAAACTCGACGCAATCAAAGCGACCGAAATAACTAATAACACAACATTTTGACGTAATTTTTTCATTTTCTTCTCCAATAACTAAGGCGTATCTGACTCGTTCGGCATAACCGAAAACACGTAATTTGAATTTATCTCAGCTTTTACTTTTTGCTTGCCGCAACGCTCGCGCGTTACGTTGCAAGCCTTTTAATTTTGTTCGTTTCATCGCGCTTCGGCGGAATTTTTCAACGTAAATTTCGGGCGACATTTCTATAATTTCATCTAAATCGGGCGAAATCAATCCTTTTCGCGGCTCAAATCGTGTTTCAGTCGTCGGCTTTTCAAAACGATTCCACGGACACACATCTTGGCAAACGTCGCAACCGTAAAGCCAGCCGTCCAAATTCGGGGTAATGTTGATTGGTAGTTCTTCGGAACGAAGTTCAATAGTAGCGTAAGACAAACACGCATTCGAGTCAACCGTATAAGGCGAAACAATCGCGCCGGTCGGACAGGCATCGAGACACGCCGTGCAGTTTCCGCAATGATCGGGTTCGATAAAATCGTCGTAATCGAGCGGTGCATCAAGCAAAATTTCGCCGATAAAAAACCACGAACCGAACTCTTTCGCAATCACGTTCGAGTGCTTGCCGAGCCATCCGATTCCCGCTCGCACCGCCCACGCTTTGTCTGCCATCGGCTGAATGTCGCAACAAATTTTCCCGTTCGCGTCTGCCTTTTCGGTTTTGATAAATACCAACAATTCACGCAGTTTTTCGCTCATTACATCGTGATAATCGTCGCCCCACGCATACCGCGAAACTTTGCCTTTGTCGGCGGAATTTTCGTGTTCGTGCGGCGTAAAATAATTTAACGCGACGACAATCACGGACTTTGCGGCGGGAAAAATAAGGCTCGGATTCGCGCGTTTTTCGGGTTCGCGTTCCAACCATTTCATCTCGGCGTGAAAACCTTTTTCGAGCCAAATTCGCAAATGCTCCGCTTCGCGCGTCAACTCTTCGGCACGCACCACGCCAATTTTATCAAAACCGATTTGAGCGGATTTTTGTTTAATTTTTTCGGTTAGCGAAAGCACACTTGAAAGATTATCACAAAGAAAAAACGGTTGACCAACCGAAGTCAATCAACCGTTAAGTTTTTTAATAACCTGCGAAGTTTAGAAGTTAAGTTTCAGACCGAACTGGAACTGTCGCGGATCGAATGCGGCAGTCGGTTGGCTGAAATAACGACCATTTTTCGCCCGTTGCGCGAAACCGTTGACGGCTCTGTAATCACCGTTTGCGGCAGCTTCGTTAAAGCGGTTGAGCAGATTAAATCCTTCGGCAATAATGTCCAAACTGACTCTTTCGCCGAAACGAACTTTTCGTGAAACTCTGGCACTTACGTCAAAGAAGCCGTGTGTAATTCCGAAATTGCGTCCTAATGATCCGTTTGCCGGAAAGTTGGAAGTTCCCGGAGGGCAATCAACCAAATTTTGACATAACGTGCCGTTCGATAAAGCATTCGGACGTTCATTCGATCCTTGAAAATCTCCGTTGGCATCGCCGTTTGCAAGGATATTGAAAGGACGACCGGTAGCAAATTCAATAATCGGAGCAAATTGGAAACCATTTATAAACGATCTGAAACCGCCGCCCGATTTCCACGAATCAGGGGTTGAAATAACTCCTGTTATGACCAAACGTTGCCGTTGGTCAAACAATGAATCCGATCGTTCTGCGCGGAAATTCAAGTTATCTTGCGGTTTCAAAAGCGTTTGCAAATCCGATGAATCATCGATCGAATGCGACCAAGTGTATGATGCCGCTAATTGGGCGCTGCTTCCGAAACGCTTTTTGTATTCAACATTCAACGCATTATAAGAAGCATTACCGTTGGAAACTTGGGCATTAACATCGGCATACGCATAAATCGGACCCGGCGTTCTGACACTTCCCGCTGAAAGTGCGTCAAACGCTGCTTTATTTACGGCGCCATTTGTAATCGACGAAATAAAGAAATAGTTTGGTCCGAGTTTACGGAAATAGTTTGCCGCAACTGCCGAAACAACAGTTTGTCCCGCGCCGTTTCGACCGATTAAACCCGGCACAACAACCGTGTAACCGGTTGCGCAAACAGGCGGAGCGGTCGGACCCGTACAAGTTGTCGGTAACGAAAAGAATCCGGCTTCTGCCAAACTCGTCGGAGCGCGTCCGGCAAAACGTCGGAAGTTTTCAATCAAATTTGCGGTGTTTACATTGTTGACATCTTGCGGATGCGCCAAATGTCGAGTGTTGACCGAAACATATCCGACCGAAATCGATGATGATTTATCCAACGCTCTTTCAACCGTCAAATTTCCCTGCAAAGCATACGGATATTCAAAGTCTTTTGAAACGTGCAGAGTAAACGGCAGAATCGGTCCAAAACCCGTGAACGTATTTGAATTAAAACGTTGGAAACCGTTCAAGTATTGAGCCGAAGCCGCGATGCCCGGAGTTACACCGGGAATTGCCGTTCCTTGAAATACTTGCGTGGCGTTAAATAACGCGGTTGGCGAAGGATTCCCCGGCAAAAGAGTTGACTGTTGCTGTTGCGAACCGTCGGCAACATCGGAGTTAAAAGCAACGGCTAAGAGCGGATGGTCATAAAACAATCCGTAAGCGCCGCGAATAACTGTTTTGCTGTCGCCTTTCAAATCCCACGCAAACCCGATACGCGGCGCCCAGTTGTTTTTATCTTCCGGAAAACCTTGCGTGATGTTCAGAGCGTCTTGCGCTGTTTGCACGTCCGCCGCCGATAACGTAATGCCGGTCAAAGGGTCTCTGAAAGGAGTCGGAGCGGATTGTTGCGTAAACTCGCGATCATAACGAACGCCGTAGTTAAAGGTCAAATTGTTGCTTATTTTCCAAGTATCTTGGGCGTAAAAAGAAACCGGACGATTTCTGATAGAACTTTTCGGATCGCCGAATCCTTGAATAAACACACTCGGAAAACCAAGTCCGTAGGTTTGAATTGCCGTAAGTGCAGGTCCGGCACAAGTTGGAATTAAAAGACCGCAAGATTGTTGCGAAAAATTAAACAAAGCAGGGAAATTCAACTCAAACGTGGCATTAACATTAATCCAGTTTGCATCACCGCCGAATTTTAAGGTGTGATTTCCCGCAATCTTGGTTAAATTATTACGCAGTTGAAAACGGGTTTCCGTCCGTGTAACAGGCGAAAACGGGTTTGAACCGATAAATGAAACACCTGATATTTGATGCGCCACACTCGGCGTTTGCGAATCAAAAGTAGCATCGCGTTTGGCAAAGCTGAAGCTGAAATCATTGACCATGCTTCGCGGCAGAACACTCGCCAAAGAAGCCGTCACCGAAGTATCTTTGACAACTGCGATTCCGGTTCTCGAAAAATCGTTTTGACCCAGTGTTTGGTTTTGCGATTCGTCTTGGATACCTGAAACTCTGCTCGGGTTATAACCTAATCTGATTGACAACTGATTGCTGTCGGAAATTGAATGGTCAAAACGCAACGAGTTAAAGGTTGTGCCGTCTGAAATCGGAAAAAGCCGAGCCAACTGATTTAACGGACGAAAGGCAACCAACTGACCTTTTGCGTTTGTGGTCAAAGGAACAGGAGCTCCCGACAAAGAGAATCGTTGACCGACAACCGTTCCCGCAGGAATAGCGCCGCCCGGGCTAATTAGTGTACTTCTGCCGTTTAAAGCAGTTTGCGTTCCGGATGATGCCAAATAAGCGTAATTGATGCCGAGCGCAGGAGTTCCTCCTACACCAAGTTGTGCGTTTACATAAGCCGCCTGTGCCGCAGTCAAACCCGTAAAAGTTTGCGTAAACGGCAAAAACGGAGCGCCAATGGTTACACTCGAAGTCGCGCCTTGGACAATATCACCCGTAAAAAAGGCTGATTCTTGGCGGCGACGTTGTTCAAACGAATAGAAAAAGAATGTTTTTCCGACTTTGTCGAGCGGTCCGCCCAACGTAAATCCGTATTGCGCTCTCGTGTATGGAGGTTTTTTATTCGGATCGCCGTCGATGACAGGAGCAAAAGCATTTCTGGCTTGAATCGTTTTATGACGAATAAAGCCGAACATATTACCGTGAAACACTTGTCCGCCGCCTTTGGTTACAACGTTGACGATTCCGCCGGTTGCCCGACCGAATTCGGGTAAATACGAATTGGTCGTTACTTGATATTCTTGGACGGCTTCTTGTGAAACGGTCGAACGCGAAGCATTTGTCGAGTTATCGGTAAAATCCGCGCCATCGACTTGAACCAGCGTTGAACGTCCGCGTTGTCCGCCGATGTTCAACCCCGAAGTCGGAGCAGGTCCGATCGGACGACCGTTATCGCGTCCGACGGTTGAAATTGTCAACGCAAAACCGGTTGCGCTGCGTTCGTTAATCGGCAAACTTTGAATCGTTTTTTGATCGATGGTCGTGGCGACCGATGTTTTGGTTGTTTCAATCAACTGCACGTCGTCGCCCGTAATTGTAACTTGGTCAGTAACCACGCCGACTTCCAATTTGATCTGCAAAGTCGCGCTTTGCCCGACGGTCAACGTAACCGGCGAGATTTTTACTTTTTTGAAAGTTTTTGCTTCTGCCGTAAGTTCATAATTGCCGGGCGGCAAGGCGATAATTTGATATTCGCCGTCTGAATCCGTGGTTACGGTTCGGGAAATACCCGTTGCCGAATTTTTGGCAACCACCGTTGCTCCGGGAACAACTGCTCCGTTCGGGTCAACAACTTTGCCCGATAAATCCGCCGCATTTGCTTGCGCTTGCGCAAAAGAAATACTGACGGAAATGAGTGCAAACATCGCCAACACCAAAGTTTGAGCGGCAAATGTTCTGAATCGCAAAGGAAATGCTCTCATTTCTATTCTCCTTGTTTTTATTTTATTAAATTTATCAGAAATAGGTGTCAGACTAAACCGATCTTTTGTTCAAAACGAACAAAAGCATAAATTGTTTAATGACCTGCATTATTTCTTTTGATTATTGATAGCTTTCAATTTTGTAACCTAATTTTAACAATAAGGCAAGTAATTTTGGTTATTTCGGCATAACTTTTTGCTATTTATTCGCACCCGGATTCCGATTTTGTGAATGTGAGAAAAGTGAATGATTTCACTAATGGTCGGCAAAGTAATTTTCAGCCGTTCGAGAATAGTCTTTGCAACCGCAATTAACGGCAAAATAACCGTTAAAAGTTGTGCGTTTTTCGGTCTGAAAATTTCCGTCGCCTCCCCGATTCTTCACTTATTCGGGCGCATTGTCGGATCGCCGAATAAAATCGAGAAGCGGCGAATATCCGCGTCTTGCATCGTGCCTTTGGCGTATTTTATCGCATCGCCGATTCGGGTATTCGGTTGACCGTAAATTTTGCGGTAAAAAGATTTACTCATTTCCACTTGCCCGTAAGCGTAAGTTAAGCCGGAAGAAGCCCAGACCGCGACCGCTCCGCCGTGTGGAGCGTTTTGCAAAGATTCTGCCAAACTGACATCACTTTCGGCAAAACTGCCGTTCAAACACGCCAACATCACAAAAATCGAAGGCTTCGTTTCATTTGTCAACGCCGGTCCGTCGGATGACCGCAAAAGCGAAGCGCTTGTCCAATTCGCCGTGTTGCCGTGTCCGAGAAAATTAACAATGTCAAAGCCTCGATTGATTGAACCCAAAAGGTTTTGGCGCACGAAATCGGACGTGCCGTCGTTTCGATTTATTTTTACTTTGGTCATTTTAGCCGGCAGCGAAAGTTGAACTTCGTCCGACATTTCCGAAAAATTATAACTGATCGGAGCATCGCTGACCAACAAAGCCGAACGTTGTCTGTGCTCTGTCGGCGTGTCTTCAAAACGAATTATTTTATCGATTATATTTTCGACTTCGGCTTCGGTTTTGACCGAAAAACGTCCGGTCGGAACATCGGCAATTTTGTCGTTATTAAAATCCGTGTATGAATCGTCGGACGATGCTTCCATCGGAAAATAAATCGTGTCAGCCATATAAGACGGTATTAAATCTTCGCTCGAAGTCGGCAGATATTGTTTCGGATCGCTCGAAGAATCACCGACCAACAACAAATATCGCGGCGAAATACGCCAATTATCCGTGGCAAATTTCATAAAATCCTTTATCGCCGCCGGATCTTTTTCGCCAAAATTAAATTCATCGTAAACGTCTTCAACGTCGATTATTTGCGGTTGCAAACCTTCGCGTTCACGCCGTTCTTTCAAAGGTTCGAGAGCCGCGCGAAATTTTTCGCGCGTCAAAATAACGAAGTCGGTTTTGGTGTCAAAGTCTTTCAAATTGCTTTCGACTTCGGTTTTTATTTCGGCAACGCTTTCAAAATGTTCGACTTGCGACCAAATCGTTCTGTTTTCGGATTCGGCATTCAGCGTAAAATAATAATTATCTTCGCGGTCGGCGATCGGTTGAACCAAAATTTCCGCAACATTATCCGGATTCGTGATGTCCAAAACATTCAACGATTTTTTCTCGAAACCGCCCGCGCGAATTTGCCGATTTGCGGGTAACTCGAATTTCAACAAATTATCGTTCGCCGTTGCGTTTTTTTGATACGAAAGTTTTACATATTCGAGCAAACTTGTCCCCGACGAAACGCTCGAAACAAATTTCAAAGTATTTTCGTCCGCGTGTAAAACTCCGTTTGGAACGGAAAAGCGGGTAACTGATCTCGACTGCGAATTAAAGTTCAAAACGCCGATTTCGGTGTCGTTCAGCAAAACCGAAACTTGATGAAAATTGTTGGTGTAACCTTGTGTGGCGATTTCCAACAGAGTTTGGTCGGAATCTGTAAAATGTTGTAAATCAATGGTTTGCGAATATGGATTGGCGTTAAAAAGCGATGCCGAATAAAAATTGTCGTGTTCGCCGTTGGCAACATAAATTGCTCGAAAATGTTTTGCTTCATTTTTCAGTTCATCGTTTATTTGCCGGTTTTCAATGCTTTCGTCAAATTTTACGATTGAAGTTTGCATCCGTTTTCCGGCAATTTCATCGTGTTTCAACCAATAAGTTTTTTTTGCCGACCATCGCGAAGTCGTTTGTTTGCCGAAAAAATCGATTGAACCGTCGGAATTAACTTTGACGGCTTGTTCGATTCCGCCGGTAAACATTCGAATATTTTGCGGATTTTCCAAACTGTCAAAACCGTTCGCCCGCAGTTCTTCTAAACTCAAACGATAAAATCCGTCGTGTTCGACCATAATTTTTAACTGCGTCGAAATTTCAAAACGCGAGTCGGTCGAGACGCTTTGACGCACCGAAAACAAAAACAAAAAAACCGCCGCCAACACAACAATTTGGCAAAAAATAAAACTTCTCCGCATGGTTTACACCCGATAAGCAACAAGTAAAAAGCAAAGCGTTTAACCGAAACACTTTTTATTGATTGCTTGAAAAAAACAAAATTCAGACTTTGATACCGATAAAAGCATAATCGACGCAAAATTCCAAATTTACGCAAACTTTTTTGTGATAAACTTTTTCTATCATTTTCAAGAGGAACTTCATATGAAAAAATCCGGTGTTTTAACTTTTGCCGCGACATTGCTTATCAGTTTTATTGCCGTCTATTTTTACATTCGACCAAATACCGTCGAGAAAAACACGGTCGGCGAGACTTATAAATCTGAAACTCGCGAGTTTTCAAACTTCACCAAAATTGAAGCAAGCGGCTCGTTAAATGTGGTTATTGTTGTCGGCAAAGACTTTAAGGTCGAATTGGAATCATCGAAAAAAGAGCTTGCCGAGATTGTAACCGAAGCGGACAGCGACACTTTAAAAATTCATTCCAAAAAAGATTGGTCGATTTCAAAAACCGAAGTCGCCGTCAGAATCTCGTTGCCGAAACTTGTCGCCGCAGAAATTTCGGGCAACTCAATCGCCGTAATTTCAAATGTCAAAAGCGAAGATTTATCGTTGAAACTAAACGGAGCTTCGAGCATCAAAATAAGCGGCGAGGCTGAAAATGCAGTAATTATCGCCAATGGCGCGAGCAAAATTGAAGCCGAAAATCTGAAAACCAAAAATACAATTATCGAAATACACGGTTCCTCAACCGCCGTCATAAACGCTTCAAACTCTTTGGACGCAAACGCTTACGGTTCAAGCAACGTTTTATTCGGCGGCAATCCGAAAACCGTGAAACAAAATACTTCGGGTGCAAGTTCCGTCCGCAAAAAATAATTCGGCACCAATAAAAGTAATGACAAAAGACGTGAAACATGCGAAAAAAATAACGTATTTCGCGTCATTTTCGCGTCCGCAAATTCTGTGCCTCGGCACCGGATGACTTTTGCCCGAAATAAGAGTATATTTCTTTGACATAGTTACCTTTTAAGATTATTGTCCCGTTGCTTTTGAAAAAAATCTTCGGTGAAATTTCTATTTTTGTTATGAAACAACTTTATATTTCGGTATTTCTCCTCTTATTTTTAAGCATCGACGGATTTGCCCAAACTACTTTGTGGAACGCCGTCGGGCAAACAATGACGAGCGATTTGAACTCGGTTTTTTTCGTCTCATCGGATAAAGGCTGGATTGGCGGCAACGGCGGTTATCTCGGTTTAACCGTCAACGGCGGCGCAACGTGGACCAAACAGCCGACAAATACCACGGCAAACATCAACGAAGTTTATTTTCGCAACAATGAAACGGGCTATATGTTGGCGGGCAAACAAGTCTTTGCAACCACCGACGGAGCTTCGTGGAGCGAACAAAAAGTTTTGGCGGCAAGCAATTTTATCGAACTGGAACCCGAATTTTACAGCATCCGTTTTGCCGATAAAAAACACGGTTGGATTGTCGGTTCGGTCAGCAAAGACGAAGCCGTGATTGACAGTTTGGCGGTGCAAACCGACGACGGCGGAATAATTTGGCGGCGAATGACCGTCCCGACCAAAGAAGAGTTGATTCACCTTGATTTTGCAAACGAAAACAGCGGTTGGATCGTCGGAGCAAACGGCTTGATTTTAGCGACCGCAGACGGCGGGAAAACTTGGCAGAAACAAAAATCCGACACAGTTTCAACTATTTACAACATTGATTTTCGCAACGAAAACGAAGGAATCGCGGTGGGCGAAAAAGGTTTGATTTTGCAAACCAACGACGGCGGGCGAATTTGGCGAAAGATAATTACAAATTTCAAAAACACATTTTGGCGCGTTGGTTTTTCGGACGATAAAACAATTTGGATTGCGGGACGCGGCGGCGTAATTTTGCGTTCGACCGATAAAGGCGCGACGTTTTTTAAACAAGACACCAAAGTTACGACTAATCTTTACGGCTTTTATATCGACAAAAAAATCGGTTTTGCCGTTGGCGCCAAAGGCACAATTTTGAAGTACAAAAAATAATTAAGATTTACCCAGTAACTTGACCTAAAAACACCACTAGCTTATTGTAGTCATAACATTTTATTATATCAAAAAGGATAAAACATTCAGATGAATTGGTCACAAATCTTTAACGCAATACCCGCAGCCGCGTCAAGCCTATTTGCATTAGTTGCCTACGCCATAGCAGTTGTGGCATTAGTCGTCATCGGCTGGTCTGTAACAAGACAAAGAAACATACTTGAGAGACTTAAAAATATACCTGAGGCAAATCGAGAAGAGGCACTTCGAATCGCTATGGGAAAAACAATTAAAGGTGGAATGACTGCTAATGAATGGATAAAGTCTAGAATACATCTTTACTTCTTTCTCGCATTTACAATTATTTGTTTTGTGATAATTGTAATAATTCTAGTTGCGACCCTTCAAGCACAAAACACAAAATCAGACATATTCGGCAAATGGATTGGAAAAATACCAGACGGTAATATAGTCCAGATTTTCCCTGGCGTTGAAATTGTGAACTCAAATCATACAGTTGATTTTACTGAGTGGACACCGGCAAATAATAACGACTATAAAGGTTGTTGTAAAGTTACTTGGGATACTGAAATGCAAATTCGCCGTGTTCGAAAAGATTCAATTGTATTCGCTAAACGAGTCGCGACATCAGGCGAAGAGCCTAAATTTACATCGAAAACGCACTTGCCTCCTACATATCGGCAAGTAGTTATTGATGTTAACCGTGGTCCTGTGATTAACAAATATGATGTTTTTTTTGACATCAGTAACGAAAAACTTGATGAGCAATTCCCTCTTAGTATGCGCACTGTACGGCTTGGAGCATTCAAAGATGAAAAACACGAAGATATTTACCTTGATATTTTTCAGCCCTCGCGACAAGAAACTCTTGAAATAAAGTTCAATTCAAATAAACCCGGGAAAAATTTTCGATTTGTTCAATATGGGAATATTGATGGTGTAAGCGAACATCCTTTTTCTCCAAAACCCGAAGATATTGACAAAACTATACCAAACACTCTTCGTTGGACAATTAGATACCCAGTTCTGGGAAATTCCTATAAAGTTGAGTGGGATTGGTAATTTGGTAATTGAATCATATCCGTCCGAGCGTTTGAAAAAATGCGCGGAGTTTTTTTATTTGCAAGGCAACTAATTTCAAAGTCGTTGCATCTTGTAAAGTAGACTGTTTTTTCAAGTTATGTTTGGGACAATGTAAACGGTAAAAAAAGTCTTTCTGTTCCTCCTCGATTTGTCCGATGGTTACGCGAATCATCGGACATTTTTTTATTTGAGCGGATTGGATTTGCCCGAACATTCGGGTAATTTGCACTTTTGACCTTTGCCTCAAAGACTAAGTTGGCTTTTTGCCGGTTTTCTGTTACTATTTTCGTTTTGTTATGAAAGAAATTATCTCGACAAACAATGCACCAAGTGCAATCGGACCTTATTCGCAAGCGATTAAAACCGGAAATATGGTTTTTGTTTCAGGACAAATTCCGATTGATCCCGAAACAGGCAATTTTGTGTCAGACGATGTGAAAGAGCAAACCGTGCAGGTTCTAAAGAATTTGAGCGCGGTTTTAAAAGCCGCCGGAGCAACCCTGAACGATGTGGTCAAAACTACGGTTTTTATCGCGGATATGAATGATTTCGGCGTGATGAACGAAATTTACGGCGAGTATTTTGACACCAATAAACCGGCTCGAGCAACTGTTCAAGCCGCCCGTTTACCGCGTGATGCAAAAGTTGAAATCGACTGCATCGCCGTAATTTAGGCAAAAGAAAAAACCAAACGCCGAAATTTCTTTCTGCGTTTGGTGTCCGAATTTGTTATTTTTATTTAACTTATGCGGCTTTGATAATTTTTCCGCCCTTAATACAACGAGTGCAAACTTTCATCCGGTCATTTGAACCGGTTGGTAGTTTTACACGAATTGACTGTAAGTTTGGATTAAAGCGACGACGAGTTTTGTTGTTTGCGTGTGAAACGTTGTTACCGAACATTGGACCTTTTCCACATACATCACAGCGTTTTGCCATTTTATTTTGCCTCCGAATTTATGATAGCGTGTTTTATTAAAAGAGTTTTGAATAACTCAAAAACGATATTTATACCAAATTTTTTTATAAATATCAAGCAATAACGAATTTTCTTTATTTTAAAGGAGTGAGAGCCATAGTGCAAAAATCAAGTTTCAAGTATTTATCAGTCGCCATATTAGCGATTGCCACATTTAGTTTCACCGCGTGCGGACCAACCGGCGGTGCAAGTTCAGCCGGTTCGGTCGGTGGTGAAGCCGCCGCGAAAGTGAACGGAAAAGTAATTACAAACGAAGAAGTAGAACGTAGCGTCAAACAACAAGCTCAAGGACAAGAGGCGAAACTCTCGCCGTTGGAGCTTGCCCAATATCGGTTGCAAGCCTTAGATCAGTTAATTCAAAGCGAAGTAATGTTTCAAAAAGCCGAGAGCGAAAAAACTGTTCCGAACGACGATGAAGTTATAACCGAGTACAACAAAATAAAAACCGAAAGCAAACTTTCAGCCGAAGAATTCGGAAAAAAATTGACGCAAAGCGGTCAAACCGATGAATCAGCCCGCGAACAAGTTAAAAAAGGTTTAGCCGTCAAGAAATTGATGGAAAAAGTTACGGGAAAAGTTGAACCGCCGAAAGATGCCGAAATCGAAGCGTTTTTTAATAACAGCAAAGAAGCCTTTATCAAAAGAAAAGGTGTTAAACTTGCCGCGATTGTCATCGATCCGGTTGATAACGGCGAAGGCGACACGACCAAAGACGAAGCAAGTGCCGTTTTAAAAGGCAACGAAATTATTCGGCAAATTGCAACCGGCGGAGATTTTGCCGCGATTGCCCGTGAAAAAAGCGAAGACGAAAGTCGCATTCAAGGCGGCGATTTGCCATACATTTCCGAAGACGAGCTGAAAACAAAATTCCCGCCGCAAGCCTTGAATTTTATGAATCCGAAATTTCCGATCGGACAAACTCAAGCCATGCAAATGAACGGAAAGTTTTATATCTTTAAACTTCAGGAACGAAGCGACAAGGACGAAGCCCAGTCGCTGGAAACTCCGGGAGTTCGTCAGCAAATTACGGACGGACTTGTAAATGCTCGTAAAACCCTTGTTTCGGCAAGTTATTCGGCAATCGCGATGAACGAAGCGAAAGTCGAAAACTACCTTGCAAAGCGTGTTTACGAAAATCCTAATGAGTTAAGCGGTTCACGTCCGGCAAGCACGGAAACGCCGAATGCCAACGCCGGTACAAATTCAAACGTCAACACAAATACGAATGTGAACTCAAACGTAAATGCGAACGCAAAACCTGCCGACAAAAAAGACGAAGCGAAGAAACCCGAAGCTAAACCTGCAACCGCAAACACGGCTTCAAACGCACCTGCCGCGAACACAAACGCGGGCAAGTAATTTGTAAACAATTGACTGTCGTAGTCAGTTGTCCGCTGTCAGCCGATCGGATTTATTCCGGCTTCTGACTCCTGACTTCTGACTACTTTTTTTTTATGCTTTTCAGATTAGACAATATCGAAAAATCCTACGGCGGCAACGAAATTTTGCGCGGCGTTTCATTCCAAATAAATCCGTTTGAAAAAGTCGGATTAGTCGGGCGAAACGGGGCGGGAAAAACAACCGTTTTCAAAATTATTGCGGGACAAGAAACCGCCGACGAAGGCGAAATGGTTAAAGTGAACACGCTTTCACTCGGATTATTGGAGCAAAATGTCGCGTTCAACGAATCGGAAACCGTTCACACATCGGCACTTTCGGCGTTTCAGCGAATTCACGACATTGAAGCCGAAATGCGTCAACTCGAGAAAAAAATGGAAACCGATCATTCGGAAGAAATTCTTACGGCGTATGCCGATTTGATGACCGAATTTGAAACGGCGGACGGTTTTACCTACACCGCGCGAGCCGAAACAATTTTGCTCGGCATGGGTTTTACGCCCGAAACTTGGGACACGGAAACAAAACTGCTTTCCGGGGGACAAAAAAATCGGCTCGGAATGGTCAGACTTTTGTTGTCGCAACCGGATATTTTGCTGTTGGACGAACCGACAAATCATATCGACGTGGAAGCCGTCGAATGGCTTGAAAATTTTCTTTTAACTTATCCGAGCGGTTACGTTATCATCAGCCACGACCGCTATTTTTTGGATAAAACCGCTAATCGCATCATCGAAATGGAGCAAGGAAAGGCGATTGTTTACAAAGGAAATTACTCGGAATACTTGGTCGAACGCGAGGAAAGACGCGAACAGCAACGCCGCGAGTTTGAAAATCAGCAAGCCTATATCGCTAAAACCGAAGATTTTATTCGCCGAAATTTGGAAGGTCAAAAGACGAAACAAGCCAAATCTCGCCGCACATTATTGGCAAAAATGGACAGAATCGAATCCGTTGCCGCCGATAAATCGAGCGGAAATTTCAACTTAAAAACGGTCGAACGAGCGGGAACAAATGTGCTGATGGTCGAAAATTTGGCGGTCGGTTACGGCGACAAAGTATTGGCGAAAAAGATTGATTTCACGCTTCATCGCGGCGAATGTTTGGGCGTAATCGGCGGAAACGGCACGGGGAAAACCACTTTTCTACGGACGATTTTAGGACAAATCCGTGAAATTTCGGGCGAAATGATTTGGGGAACAAAGGTTGAAACAGGTTATTATTCGCAAAAACTGGAAGATTTAGACGAACGCAACGAAGTTATCGGCGAACTCCGACGAGTTGCTCCGATGGCGACCAACGGCGAACTTCGCGGTTTTCTCGCTCGGTTTTTATTCACCGATGACGATGTTTTCAAACGAGTCGGCACACTTTCGGGCGGAGAAAAAGGACGACTGGCATTAGCGAAATTAATTTACTCGAAAGTCAACGTTTTAATCTTGGACGAACCGACGAACCATCTCGATATTCCGTCGCGCGAAGCGCTTGAAGCCGCGTTGCAAAGTTACGGCGGAACAGTCATTGTTGTCAGCCACGACCGTTATTTTCTTGACCAAGTTTGTACGCAAATGCTTGAAATCAAACAAGATAAATCGGTTGAATTTCACAACGGAAATTACAGCGAATATCTGGAATGGCGAGCAAAGAACAATAAACCTGCGAAAAAAGAAACCGCAAAAGAAATAATCGTTGAAGTTGAAACACCGAAAGTTGAAACACCGAAACCGTTGAATAATCTTTCAAAAAATCAGCGTCAAACGATTGAAAAACGCATTGCCGAAATCGAAAAAAACATTCCGAAACTGGAAGATGAATTATCGAAAATATCGGACGAAATGGCGTTGCCCGAAGTCGCCGCGAATCACGGAAAACTCGCCGAAGTTTCGGCAAAGTTTGATTTGAAACAAGCGGAAATTCAAAAATGCTATGCCGAATGGGAAACGCTTTCAGAAGAATTAAGGTAAAAAAGAACCTTTGCCGTTGCGTCCGATTCGCATCTTTACGAGCCAATCGAGCCAGCGAAATTTCAAGGCTTTCGGCGATAACTGTTCGCTGATTCCGAGCATTTTGCGTGGTTTGCCGTCGCGTAAAATCAGCGTCATTTCACTTTGAAACCGCAAGTAGAAAAAGCTCGAATCCATTACTTTTGTCTGCTTTACACGCAATCGAAAGTTGTCTTCGGAGGCAAATCGCAGACGCTTCGGGAATGCTAAACCGAAAATGTCGCGGCTGAAATTTTCCTCTTCGTAAACAGCGTCAAGTTCACGAAACTCGCCGTTTTTGACAATGAAAAGTTTAGTTGTCGCAAGAGTCGCGTCGATTTCTTTGTACCGATAAAAAACTACGCTCGAATCGGCAAAATGACATCTTCCCCACTGCCAGTTTTCCACCGTTTCGGGCAACCAACGCGTATCGAAATTATGGTCGTGATAACCTGTTCCGCGAAACTGAATCTTATCTTTCGGCTTTCCGTTTCGGCGAAAAACTTCGATGTTTCCCGTTACGTCCGCACGCGGCGAAACTAAATTCCAACTATGTGTATTTGAAGGATTTACGTCGTTGTCAGACTTGAAATCACTCTCGATTAAAAGCCATTCGAACGTTGCTTTCAACTTTCGATTTTTGAATAAAACGGCGTTGATTGTGAGCAGATAACCCGATCCGTACGGCGCTTTTTCAAACCGCATTTCGTTGTCGCCGATTTTGCAAAAAGGTTCGACTTCGCTTGCCGAAAAACCTGCCGCCGCAAACTCGTTCATGCTCCGATAAATCGGTTTTCCGTCGCGGTAATAGGTGAATGAAACGGCAGGAACATTCGGGTTTTCAGATGAATTATAGCTTGGCGAAAAGATGAAATTTTCGAGGAAAATTATCACTACGCAATCACGTCCGTCATCGCTCAACGCATCAAAATACCACCATTCGTATGCCTTTGGCGAGTCTTTAACGTGGCGCACATCGGCGGCAATACTTGATGAAATTGAAAAATTATCAGCCAACTTTCTATTGATTTGAGTTTGATTTAAAAAACAAAAGCCTAAGCAAAAACGTTAGCTTTACTTAGGCGAAATGTCAAAAACTTATGACGGTTAATTACATTTTAACCTGCGGAATTTGCTTTGCCGCGGCTCGCATACAGCGGAAACTTCGCGGTTAATTCGGCAACATCGCGTTTGACGTTTGTCTTAACTTCTGCCGATTCAGGTTCGCGAATCAGATTTGCGATGAGTTTACCGATTTGTTTCATTTCGGCTTCTTTCATTCCGCGAGTCGTCAGCGCGGGTGTTCCGAGACGAATTCCCGATGTTGTAAACGGTTTATTTTGGTCAAACGGAATCGTGTTTTTATTGACCGTAATGTGAACTTCGTCCAACGCTTTTTCGGCGACTTTGCCCGTAATTCCTTTGCCGTTCATAAAAACATCGACCAACATTAAATGATTATCTGTTCCGCCCGAAACAATTCTGAGACCTTCGTTTTGCAATGTTTCGGCTAAAACTTTGGCGTTGGCGATAACTTGGGTTTGATACGTTTTGAAATCGTCGCGCAACGCTTCGCCGAACGCGACGGCTTTGGCGGCGATAATATGAACCAGCGGTCCGCCTTGTACGCCCGGGAAAACTCGGCGATTGATGTCCGCCGCATATTCTTCTCGGCACAAAATCAAACCGCCGCGCGGTCCGCGAAGAGTTTTATGCGTGGTTGTGGTAACAAAATCGGCATACGGCACCGGCGACGGATGCAAACCTGCCGCGACTAAACCCGAAATATGGGCGATGTCTGCCATCATTTTTGCGCCGACGGATTTGGCAATTTCGCCGATGCGGGCAAAATCAATGATTCGCGGATACGCCGAAGCGCCGCAAATAATCATTTTCGGGCGAGTTGTTTCGGCGGTTTTTTGCAATTCGTCGTAATCGATCAACTCGGTTTCACGATTTACGCCATAATCGGCAACCGTGTAATTTAAGCCCGAAAAATTGAGCGGATGACCGTGCGAAAGATGTCCGCCGTGCGAAAGATTCATCCCGAGAATTTGGTCGCCGTGTTCCAAAGCCGCCATAAACACCGCCATATTCGCCTGCGCGCCCGAATGCGGTTGAACGTTGGCGTGTTCCGCGCCGAAGATTTGTTTCGCCCGATCAATCGCGGTTTGTTCGACCACATCGGCAAATTCGCAACCGCCGTAATATCGTTTGGTCGGATAGCCTTCGGCGTATTTATTGGTAAAAACCGAACCTGCCGCCTGTAAAACCGCCTCCGAAACAAAATTTTCCGACGCGATAAGTTCCAATCCGCCCGATTGACGATTAGTTTCGCGGTTAATTGCCTCGCTGATTACCGAATCAACTTCCGATAAATTTGCCGTAAAAAGATTATTCATAAATTTTATTATTCGGCTTCAAACAATAATTTTGAAGGTTCAGTCAAGTATAACTCAAAAAACTCGGCGAGCGAGTTTGAAATTTTCACGGTTTCGTTATCGCCGTAATATAAATAAACCGATGCCGTATTTTCATCGTCGGTTTTGAAAGCGTACCAATGCGAATCGAATAAAAAGTCCGCAAACACGACATATTGCGATTCTTTTTGGTATTCCGCCGACACTTTTTCGACGGTCCAACGTCATACACTCGGAATCTAAACCATCTTCGGCGAATCCGTTAAAAATCGCATACATTTCAATAACTTCTTTTGCCGCCGAAATACCGGACTTTGCCAAAGCAGCCTTGACTTCGATTGCCGAGAGCGGCTTTTGTAATCTCAAGCCTTCGTTTTTCCACTTATTAACTGCCTGTTGCAGATTCTTTTGTAACATTTTCAGATTTTTACCGGTTTTTCTTCAAACGGCTTCGACGACTCGTTCTTTTTGCGCAAAAACTTTCGTCTTTTTGCTTTTTCCGACTTAGATTATTTTCAGATAATCGAGCAGAAAACGCAATTTCCGGCAAGCTGTTTCTTTTGTTAAAGATTCGGTGAAATAGACACAAACTTGTGCCGAGTATATGATTAAATTCTATGAAAAAAGGTATTGAACGATTCGATTATTATTTAAGCCGGCTTGAGAAACTCTTGAACGACGCGGAAAAACAGTCCGACGCGGGATTTTGGCTCTATAAAAATAACGCGAGAACTCCGCTTTTTATGCTCGAAGGACTGGCGAAAATTTATTCTAATCTGCACGACAAAAAGGCTTTTTCGGAGATAAAAGAGAACTTCAAAACGCTCGAAGATGCACTTGGTGCAATTGATTATTACGATAATTTCGCCAAGGAATTTGCCGCTAACAAGAAAATTACGGTCGCGGTTACGAAATATTCGCAGGAAAAAACTGTGGAAAGCACGGCGAAATTTAACGCATTATTAGTTGAAAACAAATGGCTTGGCGAAAGTGCAACGCAGTTAAAATCAATTCGCAAAAAACTGAAAGACGTTGAATGGCAGAAAGGAAAGGACGAAGTAAAAGAGATTGATGCGTATTACAAAGAACAAGTTGGCGAAATTAACACTTTCTTCGGCGAACACGCCAAAGGTTTCACCGATCTTGAAACGCAAGTACACGAATTACGCCGCAAATTGCGTTGGCTCAGTATTTACCCGCAAGCCTTGCGCGGCAACATTCAGCTTTTTGAAACGAATGAAACGAATGAAACGAATGCTGATTCGACAAAATACTTAACGCCCGAAATCGTTAATTCACCGTTTAATAAAATGCCCGAAGTCGGTGAAAATAAACATCTTTTCATGCTCAATAAACCTTATTTTCTCGCCTTAAGCTGGCTCATTGCCGAACTCGGAAAACTAAAAGATCAAGGCTTACGCGTTCATTTACTTTGCGAAACTCTTAAGGAGATAAAAGGTCTTTCCGATGCAGATGCTTTAACGCAAACTTATAAAATGCTTGCTCCGGATTCTACAACTTTGGACGGAATTCTATCGACCGCTTCGGATATTTGCGGAAAATTTTTCGCGGAAAAGAACTTGGACAAACTGATTTACGGGATTTCTAAGGCGAAAAAAGATTAAGGCTCAATAAATTTGACACTAATGATAATCTAAGCGAGATTTCAAATTTTACTTTCCGCAATCTCGCTTTTAATCTTTTCCGCCGTCTTTGCAAACGCTTCATCGGTTACGCTGACCGTGCCTTTTTTCAAAAGTTCGCCGCCTGTTTTCAGCGGAACGAGATGAATATGAACGTGATTAACTCCGAAGCCTTCAACAATTATGCCGATTCGTTTTGCTTCCATTGCAGTTTTCAGCGGCTTTGATAATTGCTTGGCACGTTTGAAAATTTTGCCGTAAAGTTTGTCGCTCAAATCAAAAATATACTCGAAATGTTGTTTCGGAATCAGCAAAGTATGACCTTCGGTAATCGGTCTGTAATCAAGAAACGCGAGAAAGTTTTTGTCTTCCCAAAGTTTTACAAAACTGCCTTTGTTTGCCGCGAACTTGCAAAAAATACAGTTGTCTTCGGTTTGCGATAATGCTTGATTGGGTGAAATTAACGCAAGCAAACCAACGGAACTTGCAGCCGTTAAAAAATCTCTGCGTGAAAATTTATCTGTCATAATTTACTTTTGCGGCTTAACCAATTCCAATAATTTATCGGGATAATCGGTCATAATTCCGTCCACGCCTAAATCTATAAGTCTTTGCATATCAACGGTTTCGTTGATTGTCCAAACGTGTATCCGCAAGTTTAATTTATGTGCTGATTCGACAAAATCTTTCGTGACAATTTGAACGCCGCCGATTTGTTCGGGAACTTGCAAGGCTTGCATTACCGGCGTGTATGAACCGCTTAAACCCGGTTTTTGATAAGCGATAAATTCGGTTACTTCCGACGGACTTGCGGATGTGGCAACTTCGGGACATTCGCGGCGAAATTCGTCGATTACGGTTTGATTGAACGAGCCGACCATTACTTTATCGGTCTTTTTCTTTTCTCGTAAAAGACGGCAAAAAGGAATAACAATCGAAGGTTCGGACTGTTTCGGTTCGATATTGAATTTAGTCTGCGGAAATGCGTTGAAAATTTCTTCGAGCGTCGGAATCGTGATATTTTTGCCGCGAAACGGAAAAGTTTGTCCGTCGTCGGTTGAAAATTGATAGCCTGCATCAAGTTTTTTCAACTCGGCAAGCGTCATTTCTTTAACTTTTCCGCTTCCGTCGGTTGTGCGGTCAACGCTTGAATCGTGCAGAACAACCAGTTTTCCGTCGGACGTGGCGTGAATATCCAACTCCAAAACATCAACCTTCATTTCCGCCGAATATCGAAAGGCTTCAAGCGTATTTTCAGGATAAATTCCGCCGCCGCCGCGATGCGCGAAAACTAGAAAAGACCGATTATTATTTTTGAAAATCTCTTTTTCGACTGCTTTCTCACCTTTTTGCGAAGCCAAATAAATGTAAATTACGCCTACCGTCAAAATTAGGGCGAGCGACAGAAAGCCCATTACTTTCAGCAATTTACGGGTAAATGTTTTCACAATTTATTTACCGACAAGTTCTTTTGCCAAGTTGTCTGCATCGTATAATTTCCGCAACGCTTCCAAAATTCCCGCACTGTGAACGCCGACTGCCCGCGAGCCTTCTTCTTCTTCGATATACCAATAACGATTTGAAAGTTTTTGCAGATTACTGTCGAAATTTATCCCGACAAATTCGGCATTTCGGTTGATAATCGGCGAACCGGACATTCCGCCGATTGTGTCTGCGGTGTAAACAAAATTGATCGGCGTTGCCAAATTAAGTTTGTTGCGACCTTCTTTCCAACGCGGTGTCAGATTGAACGGCGACATTTCCGAGAAACTTTCGGCACGGTCAAATAACCCGTAAAATGTTGTTTTATAAGGCACTAAAGTTGTATCTTCGTCGTAACCTTTGACTCTGCCGTAAGCAACCCGCAGATTAAAATTTGCGTCGGGCGAAATGGTTCTGCCGTAAGCCGCGAAACGTGCTTTGGCGATTTTTTCGCCCGCAGTTGTTTCAACATTGACAATTTTTTCTTCGCTCCACGCACGAATTTCGCGGATAACAGGTTCAACGCGTCGGGCAAGCGTAATCAGCGGATCGGTTGATTTGGCAATCGCTTCTGCTCCGCCGTCGAGCAACGCTTTTCTCTCGGCGACATCTTTCAACTTTGTTTCCCGAATCGCACGTTTGACGACTTCCGACGTGTCTGCATCACCGAACGCGGCTTTGATAAACGGATCGTTATTGCCCAAAGTTTTTCTTGCTTCCGAAAGCCACGCCAACAACGAAGCCTCTTCTAAATCAAGGTAAATCGGAGCAGTTGAAAGCAAACCGCGTTTGAAAGCATCAAGCCTTGTATCACGAAATTCATCGTAACGTTGATCGTTCGGCTTTTTGATTTCTTCGGCGTAGCGAACTATTTGCGAAGCCATCGAGCCGAGCCGCGAAGCAGATAAAGTTGAAAAAGCACGTTGATTCGCCCGTTTCGGCAATTCGGCGTAAACCTTCTCGATTTGCAGCCACGCCGGAGCATATTGTTTGTTTAATTCAGGTATTTTCGCCAACTTCTCTTTTAAGTCTTTTTCTTCCGCTTCTTTTTTGGCAAACATTCGCGGATTCAACAAACCGTCTTGCTGACCTGTCAAACGCTTGAGCGAATTATTGAGCGAACGAATTCCGCCGCTTGCTTGCCGATGTTGTTCCTCGCCGAGTTTACCGTATTTTTCCAACGCATCGCGATTGACCGACCAAACTTTTTTCTGCAAAGGGTTGCCGATGTCGCGTTGATATTTTAGTTGGGCAACAGTTAAAAGCCGAGCGGTCGAACCCGGATTTCCGGAAGCGATGACAAACTCGCCGTCGGTCGCACCTGTTTCAGACCATTTTAAATAATTCGGAGTTTTGGCGGGTTGACCGTTTTCATACACACGCAAAAAAGTTATGTCTAAATCGTGCCGAGGAAAAGTAAAATTATCGTAATCGCCGCCGAAAGCCGCAATTTGTTCTTCGGGAGCAAAAACCACCCGGACATCGTTATAAACTTTGAAACGATAAAGCCGATATTCGCCGCCGTTGTAAAAAGAAATTACATTGCTTTTCAAACCTGTTTTTTCGGTTGATTCTTTTTCGATTCCGGCAATCACAACTTTTCGTTGTTCGGCGGCTTCTTTATCGCTTGCACCTGTTTTTACCGAAGATTGAACTTTGTCGGTTACATCTTCAAGCGAAACAAGCACGTTAATTTCCATATCGGGCGTTTTCAGTTCTTCGGCTTGCGTGCGGGCGTAAAAGCCGTTTTTTATCAAATCTCTTTCTTTGCTCGACAGTTTGCCGAGTTGCCCCGACGCAACGTGCTGATTTGTAATCAGTAACCCGTCGGGCGAAACAAAACTGCCCGAACCGCCGTCAAGCCGAACCGAAGCAAGCCGAATATTGTCAATCCAAGCCTGATTCGGCTCAAAATTATAACGCTCTTTCCATTGTTTGAGCGGCAAATTATCAAACGTCCACATTCCTTCATCGGCAAAGACGACGGAATTAAGCAAAAAACTGAGAGCGACTAAAAGAAAGATTGATTTTTTCATAAACGGATTTAACTTTTTTAACCAAGAAATTTACTTATCATCTTATCAAAGAAAGAAACGACCTGCTAACGGCAAGATTCCGGACATCGGCGATTGCCCGAACAAAATAAAATTGTCGGTTTCAATAAATCGTTGATAACAAAATCGACTTTGCAAACATCTTGTTTATGAAGATTCAAATTTACCAAATCTTCATAAACTATTTTGTGAATCCGGCGTATAACTTTCCGGTTCACAAATTACCAAACAAAGGTTCGCAATTATTTATGACAAAACAAATACTTTCAGCATTATCTATACTTATCTTTACCGCATTTACCGTTAACGCCCAAGATGTTCCGCTCGAACAATTTTTGGATAAAGCCTACGGTGCAACAGTAAAATATAGGGAAACATTCAAAAACTTGGTCGCCGAAGAACTTCGCACGACCGATTATTTCAACAAAGATGAAACTTTGGATGATTCCCGCAAAGTAAAATCTGTTTTTATCGTTTACCAATCGGAAAAGAATAACTCCACAACCGAATATCGAAATGTGGTTGGATATAACGGCAAAAATGTTACCCGCGACGACGATGATGTGGTCAAATTCTTTGAGAAACTTGCCAATTCCGATTCAGTCGATAAAGAACGTGATCGTTTGCGTGAAGACGGAGTTCGTTTTGACGGCAGATTCAGAGCTTTCGGGATGACGCTTGGGCAAGCCCTCCCGTTACAGCCGTTATATCGAGAGTTTTTTGAGTTTAAAGTTATCGGTAAAGAAACATTTGAAGGACGTGAAGCGTTGATTGTGGAGTATAAACAAACCAAACCGACTTTGCGGATTAGTGTAAACGCAACGCGTGAAGAAGATAAAAAACAGCCCTCACGTTATTCTTTTGACACAGATTTATCAAACGATTTTCGTCCGACTAATCCGCGTGTGCAAGGAAAATTGTGGCTTGATGCCGAAACCGCACAGATTTGGCGTGATGAATTTACGGTGGCAATCAATCCCGCGACTTTATCGAAGCCGGAAGTTAGTTCGAATCATGTAAGAGAATATCAATCAAGCGAGTTCGGTATTTTGGTCCCGAAAAAACTCCGGATTGAAAGTTATCGGTTGAAAGGGAAAAACGATAAGACATTAGCCAAGAGTAAAAAGACAACAATTACTTGCGAGTATTCAAAGTTCAGCAACGCAAACAGTGAAATAAAAGACGCAAAGACTAAAGCTCAATAAACCAAATCTGCATCCGGATTTTTTTGACAACTATGAAATTGCCGCAGTCTTTCCGACACGGCAATTTCATAATAATTGTCGCACTAAAGAAAACGTGGTAAAATTCAATTATTATGACTGTCGTTGAAACAATCCAACAAAAAGTTTATCGGTTGCCGTTGCAAGCTCAACAAGAAGTTTTGGAAATTGTCGAGCAAGTCGAGAGTCGTTATAAAAACGAGCAAAAAGGTGAACACCCGTTGACCTTACTGGCGAAAATACAAATTGACGGACCTTCTGATCTTGCCGAACGGCATGATTTTTATTGCCACGGCAAATTGGAGGATTAAGTTGATAAATTCCCCGCTATTTATTGATACAGCCTACGTTTATGCAATTACAAATCCGCACGACCAATGGCACAAAAAGGCGATTGAATGGCAACAAAAAATCGTTGAACGTAACCTTTACCTCGTAACTACTCAGTTTATTTTGACCGAAATTGCAGACGGATTATCGTCATTAAAGTTTCGCCGACAATCTGTCGCAATTATCCAAGTGTTGGAAAATGAACAGTTTATCGAAATCATTCCGGCAACTTCCGACCTTTTCCGACAAGGTTTAAATCTTTACGAAAGCCGTACCGACAAAGATTGGGGTTTAACCGATTGTATTTCGTTTGCGGTAATGAACGAAAAAAATCTTTACGAAGCACTGACGACCGATGACCATTTTCGGCAAGCAGGTTTTCGGGCTTTAATGCTTGATGATTAACTTAAAACACTTTTACTTTTAAGATTTTTACGGGCAATTTGCAAAACACCTTTTTCATCAACAAGCATCTTTTCAGCCACCAGACGATGAAGCATCAGTGAATATAAATCAACAAAATTCATGTGGATAATTGTAACAGAAAAGCAGATATGCGATAAGTGTTTGTATTGGCTACGCAGTTCCGCATATTCCGATGAAATGACCGTGCTGATATTTGTTGATTGTTTAAAGTTTTGTTTCTGAAATTATTGTCAACCCGTTTATTTTCCGGAAATCTTTTTTGTTATTGGTGACAAGCGGAATTTGTAAACTGATTGCAGTTGAAGCAACCCACGCATCAGCGATTGAAACATTCAAGCCGTTGCGTTTGCTGTCGGTCATAATTTCAGCCCAAATTTTACAAATGTCGAGATTCGAGTGTTGAACAACATAGCGTTTCAAAGTATTTTCGAGCAATATAATTTTGTTTTGTCCCCAATTATGAAGCATTGCCCAACGCTCTAATTCCGCCACCGTCATAAAAGAAAGAAACAAAAAATGTCCGTCTAAATGAGGTTTGTAAAGTTCTGCCCGCGTATCTTTTTTGAGTAAAAAAGAAAAAATATCGGTATCAATTACTCGTGCCATTTATTTTACATTTTCGCCTGCGGTATCAGACACACGAACATCTTTGAGCCATTTTTCAAACTCGTCAAATTCACCGTTTTTCCAAAGTTGTGAACCTTCGCCGATTGCTTCATCGAAATTGAAAGGTTTTACGCCTTGCAACTTGGCAAGTTTTTCAATCTCGGCATAATCAGTTTGTTTTTGTGTTTTCGGTTGTCGCAAACTCATTTTGTAACCTTGTTAAGGTTCATCCAATTTGATGGAAAGTGCTTGAAACGCTCATCTAACGCTGCACCAAATTGTTGCATCGGCAATCTAAATTGTGACAAATTCATTGACTCGACAGCCTTCCGCAGATTAATACCCAATTGATTTCTCTCTTCCGGTGACACAACAACTTCACTTCTTTTATTGAACGCTTCATTTAACGGCTTTGTAACTTCGGACACTAGTTCCTCGATTTCGTTAAAATCATTTTTAGTTACGCCTCTGTTATGAGCAACATTGCATCTGAGATCATAAAGGTCTTTCCATCTGGATTTAAGCTGCTCGTCCTCACAGGTTACCAAATCTTTGAAATATCTTTGCCAATTTGACTTAGGAATAAACCCCTTTAGCTGATTGAGGTTTAAATCCTCAGATTTTTTAGTTTTCTTAAGGATTTTATATAAATTCTCGGTATCATTATCTTTTGATTGATAAGGCGTAAAGAGAATAGGACTTAAATCAATGAAATCAAGTTGATACAAAGCATTGTTTAGATCTTGCCGCTTACTTTTTCTGATTGCATCTTTAGTGGTGCTAGGAAGTGATGTCTCTTTCCATTCCGCACCATCAGTTATTAGCAAAAAATAAGAAATTAGCTTTCTCATTAGATTCTCGACATCGAATATTAGCGGATAGGCTTTGTTCGAGTAATACGATGAAATACCATCACTTAAAGTAAAAAATAATTTATTAGTTAGCTCATTACTTTTTGTTCTTATTAAGCTAAGTAATGAATCGTAATCATCTATTTTGCTTTCATCTTCATAGAAAACTATTTTCAAATAGAAAAATCTTTGTTCCTTATCATTTATGGGTTTTGCTTCAATCTCATACTTACATATAATGTTTTTTTTATAAGTTATTGAACCCTCGTTAATTACAATATCAGAATTATTTTTTGTTAAATACTCGTTAAACTTAGCTGCCGTATCAAAAAGAGAATAGTGAGAGGTTGATTCTTTTTTGTCGATTATTATTAGATATTCTGTTATTAATTCCATTATTTATATTCACTCAAAAACAATTTCCCTTCCCGTTCAATCAACCCTAATTTCACTCTGTCAAGCCAGCCGATTCTGCCTAAAACGTTGCGGTCAAAATACTCGTTTTCGGCAAAATAGACGGTGGAAACTGTTTCGATGCCGAGAACAGAAAGCGTTAATTCGTGTCCGAAGGCTTTGAAAGTTCCGGTTGCCGTGCCGATTGTGACAGCCAAACCGCTTTCAATGTCAAAGCCGAGCAATTCTCCGTGAAGCCGTTGGAAAATACAATAAGTTGAACCTGTATCTATCTTAGCAAAAAATTCGACATCGGTTTCCGCATACTTAAGCCGGACGGGAACAGTTATGCCGACTTCATACAGACTGTAATCGTAACTTGTTTCAAATTCCAAAGTTTCAGCCATATTTACCAACCGCCGAAAGGCATCGTTTCATTTACACTGACGCGATGAATCAGCGGAGTTTTCACGCCTTTTGCCTGTGCTTGGGCATGAACTTTTTTGCCGTCGGTTCCGTGAGCCAAAAGCCTTTCGCCGTCAAGAGCAACCCATTGTCCGTCGAATTCTTGCCGATGTTCGTCAATCCATTTCAAAGCCGATTTGAACTTTTCGTCTTTAAGGTTCAACTTATCGCTGTCTTTTAAAGCGTTATTCTTTTCGGCTTCAAATAATTTGAAAAACTTTTCACGCTCAAATTTCGGTAACAAACGTACATTTTTGATAATATCTTCTGCGGTTGAAATCATAAAATCACCTCGAAAAACATTTTAACATTTTATCCCAAAGCCGATTTAATTTTCCCCATCGCACCTTCCAAAATATCATCTTCGCGGGCGATGCAGATACGCATATACGCGTCCCAATCGTCCGAATCGGCGAAGGCACTTCCGGGCGTTGCTCCGACTCCGGCTTTTGCCATCAGCATTTCGTTGAACTTTAACGCATCGTCAAATTCTTCGGGAATTCGTGTCCACAGATAGAACGCGGAGCCGGAATTGTAGATGTCGAAACCCAGATCGGTTAACGCTTCCGAGACGAATCGGCGTTTGCCGTCGAATTTATCACGCAGTTTGTCGTAATAAGTGTCGTCTGCCATTAAAACTCTTGAAAGTGCCGCTTGCAAAGGTGTTGCGGGACAAACATTAACGATATTTGCGACGTTATTTATCGGCTGAACAAGGTTTCCGGGACCGTAAGCGTAGCCCAAACGCCAGCCGGAAATGTTCCACGACTTTGAAAACGAGTTGACCGTAATCGTGCGTTCGCGCATATCGGGCAACGTTGCAATCGGCGTGTGCGGATTTTCGCCGTAAACGTAATGTTCGTAAACTTCGTCGGAAACTACGAGCAAATCGAGTTCTTTGGCGATGTCCGCAATCGCTTCAAGTTCGATTTGCGTCATCACTTTTCCGCACGGATTCGACGGTGTGCAAACAATAATTATTTTGAGCGGAAACTCGGCACGATCTTTTAACGATTTACAATGTGCAAGCAATGCGTCTTTCTCGAAAGTTAAGTTTTTATCGAGTTCAAAGACTTCGGTACAACTACCGAATTCTTCCAAGATTTTGCGGTGATACGGATAATACGGTTCAAAGACCAACGCCGATTTTCCGCGTAAATACGATTGTGCAATGCCGATTAACGCACCTGTTCCGCCGTTTGTAATCATCAGTTGATACGGCGTTGCCTCAACATCAACTTCAACGTTATTGTATTTTTTAATCTTTGCGGCAACGGCTTTGCGTAGATTTATGTCACCTTCCGAACCGCCGTAATGATTCTGACTTGCGGCGATAATTTCAGCCGCCGCTTTGGCAAGCTGCGGATCAATCGGAAGTTCGGATTGACCTTGCACAAGGTTTCCGCTTGGCGGAACAAGGCGTGTGATTGCACGAATATCGGGTTTAACTTTTGTCATAAATGTTTGATAATTACCGGATATGGTAAAAGAGAATTTTCGCCGATTAAATAAAGACGGTCAAGGAAGCTAAACAAGTAAGCAAAAATCGGAAGTTTATCGGTTTGCTTACGGGACTCGTAAAATCAATTAAACTAACAGTTTTGGCGATTCTTAACTTTTTAACTGATGTTACGCAAAACTAATTTCTAAGGTCGCTGAGGGCGACAAAGTTAATAGCGTCGGGTGAAATGAGTGAAGCGAATGAAACCCGACGTTGAAATAAGCAACATATTTGCTCGCTGAAAGTGAGTAATAAACTGACCCGCGAGTTCGACACTTCCGGCGTCGAAGCCCGGTTCTAATCGGTCGTCGGGTCTCGCTCATTATCATTCGCTTTACCCGACGCTATTATATTTATCGCTGCCGGCGACTAAAACCGGTTTGCGTAACATCAGCTTTTAACTTTTATGAATGTTGTCGAATACATAACCACTTTTGTCCCGCTTTCAAACGAAGCGGCGGAATATATTTCAAGTAAAAATCGCCGTGAAACTCTGCCCAAAAATCATTTATTGCATAAAGAAGGCGAGGTTTGCGATAAGGTTTTCTTTATCGAGAAAGGCGTAGTGCGTTGGTTTTATTACAACGAAGACGGCAAAGACGTAACCGATTCATTTGCTTTGGAAAATTCGTTTGTAACCGCGTTCGACAGTTTTTTTCAACGCCAACCGAGTCGTTACTTCATCGAACTTTTGGAAGATTCGACAATTTATTCGATGACTTATGCCGATGTGGAAAATGAGCTTGACCGGTTCCCCGAAACTCAACGTTTGACCAATCTGGTTTTAGTTCGGTTGCTTGAACAAATGCTCGATAAAAACGCGGCTTTGCAATTTAAAAACGCACGCCAACGCTACCGATTCATGAGAGAAAAACATCCCGAAATTTTACAGCGTGTTTCGCTCGGACACATTGCATCGTATTTGGGCATTACGCAAGAAACTTTGAGCCGTATCAGAGCCGAAAAATATTAGACATCATTCCAAATAAGTCCGTTTGCGGACGATAGAGTTAAACTACGGGTGAAGCAGAGCGAAGCCCGTAGTTATTGATGAAAAAGGATTTAGAGTCCGTTTGTGGACGACAGAATTTCTGCCGCCTGCAAACAGGCTTTTGTTGTATTTCGCCTAAGGTTCTACACGCTCACGCGTGTAGCTTTACGCTACCGTCCGCAAACGGACTAATATACTTATAAACTGATGTTACGCAAATTAGTTTTTGGTCGCCGAAGGTGACAAATATAATAGCGTAGGGTGCAATGAGTGAAGCGAATGAAACCCTACGTTGAAATATCAAAAGATTTGCTCGCTGAAAGTGAGCTACAAACCGCACGGATAATAATTAAGCCTTTGTTCGACACTTTCAGCGTCGCAACATATTATCAATCTCTCGTAGGGTGTCGCTCATTACATTCGCTTTACCCTACGCTATTATATTTGTCGCTGCCGGCGACCTTAAGAATTAGTTTTGCGTAACATCAGTTATACCCGAAAGGAATTGGTTTGCGAAAGTACGACACGCTTCAGCTTGTCATAAACTTGAGCTTGAATGTTATTAAATGCCGCAACAAACTGAAGTTTGTTGTACTTTGCTGCAACTGTTTTCGCAAACCAATTCCCGTT
>JANPBM010000039.1:0-45522 GCA_031430435.1 Acidobacteriota bacterium | reverse complement strand
AAAAAACTCGCTAAGAACTCGACTCTTCGCTTGTCTAATGCTAAATTCTTCCGTAATGCTTCAAAGCATTCGGATGTGTTTTTTTCATATATTCAAGAGCTATCTTAGCTCAAAAACACATCCGCTTTCTACTTTAAGCTCTTTCAACATTGTTTTTGTCCCGTGCAGAAAGGCGGTATAGGAACTTGGGTTTCATATTTGTTATCTTCATCCGGGGTTGGTCATGTTCACCTAGTGGACGGAGATGTGGTTGAAAAAAATAATTTAACAAGGCAAGTATTGTTTTCAGAAAGTGATATTGGTCAACTTAAGGTTGATGTTGCCAAAAAAAAACTTGCTGAAAATAATCCTAATGTAAAATACACGGTTTATCCGCAATCGATTAGAAATGGTCTTCATCTTGAAGAGATGATGGATCAGATAGCTATAGACATAATCATTTTATCGGCGGACACTCCATTGAGTATTACCGAATGGGTTGACAGCTACGCTACAAAACGCGGGGTAGCATGGACAAGAGCCGGGTATGCAAATTTAGTGGGTGTTTGCGGACCTTTATTTGTTCCGGGCAAAACAGGTTGTTGGTACTGCAACAATATCGGGACGCATAATCAAAATAACTTTAATAACTTTCCGCTAGTTTCAGAAATCAATAAACGATATATTTCTCCATCGTTCGGATCCCTGAATGGGATAGTAGCATCTATGGTTTCAAAAGAAGTGGTTTCGTGGCTTGGTGGATTGAACGATGCAATTAATTTGTTGGGAAATCAAATAGCTATTGACTTTAATAGTTTGCAAACGACAATCACAAGTTGGAAAAGGAATCCGTCTTGTTCAAAATGCAGCAGTTTGTTTTAACACATTATGTTACCAAACTTAAAAAAAATTCAATCGCCGGAAGAATTGATGAACCTCTCATATTTTGATTTTCTTCCGTATTTAGGAGAATTTTCTATTCATTTTGGCGGGCTTAATACCACAAAAGAAGTAATTGAAAATGCAAATGTAAAGATCGGAGAAAAAGTATTAGAAATAGGTTGCGGTGTTGGCTACACAACTCAAGCGCTAATTAAAGCAGGGGCGAAAGTCTCAGTAGTTGATAAATCTGCTCGAATGATTGAGGCAACAATACGAAACTGCCAGATGAAAGGTCTTCCAACACCTGATTATTTCATAACTGATGCAATTGATTTATCCGGATTACAAAATGATTGTTTTAATTTCGCATTGTACGAAAATATTTTAGGATTTGTTGAGAACAAAAAACTAGCTTTAACTGAATGTAAAAGAGTATTAACGAAATTTACATCTCGAATTGGCATAGTAGAACTACATTATGTAAAAGCACCGCCGAACTATTTGCTCACAAGCCTGGAAGAGCTTTTAGAATTAAGAATAGAGCCGATGTTCGAGAAAGATTGGAAACTCTTGTTTCAGAATTTTGATAACACATATTGGAATACATACGAACTGAATGAAGTGAAAATACCCTCGATAGAAGAATCTAAATTTAGAATTGCGAACAGTAAATTAACAACATTACTTCCGGATTTAAATGATTCTCAGGTTGAAATGATAATACAAAAATTCGCAAGTTATGAGAAAGTATTTGCAGAAAATCGTAAATACCTAAAGTGTCATGTGGGAAATTTTTATACAAAATCATGAAACAAATTATGAAACAAATTATAGCATTGGGCGGCGGTGGTTTTTCTGCCGAGCCAAACAATTTATTACTGGACAAATACATTTTAAAGCAAACAAATAAGTCTTGCCCAAAAGTGTGCTTTATGCCTACGGCAAGTGGTGATGCCGACAATTATATTATGAGGTTTTACACCGCTTTTTCATCATTAGACTGCAAAATGAGCCACTTATCGTTATTTAAGCCGCATACTAAGGATATAGCTTCATTTATTCTTGAACAAGATGCAATATATGTTGGAGGTGGAAACACAAAAAGTATGATTGCATTATGGAAAGATTGGGGTATTGCCGACTACCTTGGCAAAGCTCTAAATGAGGGTGTTGTTTTGGCGGGAATAAGTGCGGGGGCAATTTGTTGGTTTGAAGAGGGTATTTCCGATTACCTTCCAAACGAACTGAATACTTTAAGCTGTTTGGGTTTTATTAAAGGAAGTTGTTGTCCTCATTATGACGGAGAGATTAACCGGAGAAGCGGCTATCATAATTTATTACTAAATGATTTTGCAAAAGACGGGTTCGCCATACAAGATTTTGCAGCACTTCATTTTATTGATGGAGAACTGAGTAGTGCTGTCTCTTCGAGACCTGCGTCTAAGGCATTTCGTGTAAAAAGAGAAGAAAACGTAATAAATGAATATCTAATTGAAACAAATTATTTAGGCACTTAATGAGTGACAAAATATATGTAAGTTTGGGTAGCCTACACTACAAAAAAGACTTTCGCCTAAACTATTGAGCGAAAGTCTTTTTACAATAAATAAGCAAATAAATTCATAGATGCGTTAGCTGAAGTGTTAAGTAATCGGGGAAACTTAACAAAATAGCGGCATTACTTTGCATGGGTGAAAAGAAAAGTAATGCTAATCTATGAAGCGAAAGCCTTCGTCAGGGGTAACGAAGGCTTTTTATTATTTAGAGATTTCCCTAAATAAAAGCCAATAAAAACGATTGCTCCGGGTTCATTATCTTCTTTGTTTTGCTTTATCTGATAGGCAAGTTCTTCGATTTTTCTTTCAATCATCAGAGTTTATATTTGTTTTGAATAAACACTTTACGGCTTGGCGTGTTTCGGAAGTTTATCGGGAAATTGGTTTATTTTACACAACCGACGCTTTTTCAAATGCAAGTTTGATTGCCGAAAATAATAACATATTTGATGTTTGAAATTCTATTGTTGCAGATTAGTTTACAGGGATGAAGAGGATTAAAAAGGATAAGACAAAATACATAAACACAGGCGTTAAAGTTTCGTCATTCAGTTTTATCCTGTATTTATCTCCTTTATCCCTGTAAATTATTTTTCGAGAATTATTGTAAACTTGCTTCCCGTGCCGATTTCGCTTTCGACCGAAACTTTTCCGCCGTGAGCGTCCGCAATTTGTTTGACCAAACTCAAGCCTAAGCCGTTGCCGTGAATTTGCGCGTCAACGACTTTTTTACCGCGATAAAACGGCTCGAAAATATGCTTTAAATCTTTGCTTGAAATACCGATTCCTTTGTCTTCGACCGTTATTTTTATTTGATTGTTTACTTTTTCCGTTGAGATTTTCAGATACTTTTCGCCGCTTGCGTATTTGATTGAATTGGCGATTAAATTTTGGATCGCGTGGCTCAAAGCGTTTGCGTCCGCATTTACGAAAAGGTTTTCGGCAAGGTTTTTTTCAACCGTAAATTGCTTTTCGTCAATCAAACTTTTGCATTCGACTAAGGCGTTTTCAACTACTTGCGAAACTTCAACCGTCTCAAAGTTATATTTTTGCTTGCCCGAATTTGCACCTGCGAATTCTAAAATCTGCTCGACCATGGCGGAAAGTTTTTTGCCTTCGCGTTTGATTAAATTACCGTATTTCGTAATACTTTCGGGCGAATCGACTACACCGTCGGTCAAATTTTCACTCGCCGAATAAATGACGGCAAGCGGTGTTCGGAATTCGTGCGAAACGGACGAAACAAACTCGATTTGACGCATCGCAAAACGTTTGGCGCGATTGGTTGAAACAAATATCAGACCGATGCTGACGGCTAAAAGCGACAAAATGCCGAAACTGCCGGCAAGATTGCGATTACGAGTTTTGTTGACGAAATTGTCGAGCGAACCGTCTTTGTGTTGCACGTTCAAAACCCATAAACTTTTTGAATCGGTGATGTTACGAGACAGATTTGGCGATTTGTCGGGAGCCGAGACAAAAACTGTCGGGTTAGAATTTGATGTTTCCGAAGTTTGCTTCTCGATTTTTTGACTTAAAACTATTTTTTTACCGGTCGTCATCTTTGTAAACTGACCTTCGTTGAGAATAAAATTCAGATTATCGGGCGCGAGCGAAAATATCGGAACTGTTACATCGGCATTCTCAAACGAGTTCGATTGAAAAATCAACGACTTGTCTTTTTCGCTTGTAATCGCAAAATCATAATCGCCGTCGGGAAAATACTTTTCTCTCAAATTATTCAACAACTCGTTTTTAAGCGTGTCATCATCGAGTTTCAGCAAAATATAACCGCTGATATTTAGAAATTTCGAGGTTTTTATAATCTTTATTTTGTCGGATAATTCGGCTGATTCTTCGACTCCTTTCAGTTCTTCGGTTATCGGGTTTCCGCCGAAAAGCGGTATTTGCAGAGTCAGGTTTTGTTCGTCGAACGGTGGTAAATCACGGTCAAACAGGTCGTTTGAAATCGAACTTTCCGTTGGTTCGAATCGACGTAATTTTTGGTTGAACAAAAGCGTCGGGCTGTCTTTGGTGAAAACCGTAACTTGTTTAATCAGTTGCGGATACTTTGTATTTTGCGTCCAATTTTCAAACCGTTCGGCAAATGTTTCACGCCAATTTTCATTGAATCGAAAGGCATACCAAGTTGTTTGCAGTTCTTTGTTAAAATCTTCGGCAAAGCGTTCGGCATCTATTTTTAAACGTTTTTCAAGCCGATCTTTTTCGGCAATCGCAATTTGCGCGAGCCAAGTATATTGCAAAAAAGCCGACAAACCGAGCAAGCCGAGCAAGCCGAAAATCAACAAAATTTGTAGTCGAGAACTTTTCACGTTGGTAATTTTTGATTGATTCATTTGTTCATTGAATCATTGTAAGCAACCTATTTTTTAATTGAATCAATTCTTCAATCATTATCAACGAACAAATTATATTTAACAATAGTTTTCGCAACATTTTACATTCTTTACAAATTCTTTGCTTCGGCTTAATCTATTTAACAAAAGGGTTTGCCATACTTCACATTGTCAACAGGACAAATTTAATTTAAACAGGAGTCAGTTATGAAAAAATTTATCATTTCAATTTTATGTGTCGCGGTGTTTTTTGTCGGTCTCGGCAATTTGGTACAAAATGTCGGAGCAAAGTTCAAATCGGACGAACGCGCGTTGGAACTTGTGCGGTTGTCGCGCGTGGCAATTGGCGGCGAAGAAGCGATTACGAATGTCAAAAGTCTTTCGATTGTCGGAAAACAAACGGCAACTATTGACCGCAACGGATCTTTGACCGAAAATATCGGCGACGTGGAAATCGTCATTCAGTTGCCGAACCGATTGACAAAAATAATAAAATTCAATCGCGACGGCGATAACGGAACAAATCTTCGGCTAATCGAAGAAAACGTGAACGTAACCGTTGTCCGAGACGGCGAAGGCAAAATTATTACGGAAAATATTTCGGGTGCGAATACCGGCAACAAACCAAATGTCAGAATCGAAAATACGGGCAGTCAAGAAGAAAAACTCATCGTTAAAAAAGCCGACGGAACAATCGAAGAAATCAAAAATGTCGGCGATGAAAAGGAATTCACCGCCTCCGACGGAAAGAAAGTCAAGGTTGTGAAAGTTACGCCGGAAAACGCAAATGTTCTTTTGAACGGCAACGGTCCGAAAATCATCACCGGAGATATTAAATTGGAAGGCGTTTCGGGTCAAAACGAACTGTTGCAATTAACTCTTGGGTTGTTGATGACGGCACCGCAAGGCGTTGACGTAACATATACTTACGGCGGCGAAGGCAATGTTGATTCAACCGTTTGCAACATCGTCAACGCGACATTCGGCGGCGATACTTTCAAAATTTTCCTCGATAAATCAACCAATTTGCCTGTGGCAATGAATTACAGCGGACTAATGTTGCCGAAAAATTTTAAGCCGACATCAATGCCGAAAAATAACGATAAAGATGTCAGAATTATCGTTAAAACTTCGGGCGAAATACAAAGCGCGGATTTCCAAGTCAAGTTTTCGGATTACCGCGCCGTTGGCGGAGTGCAACTTCCCTTTCGGTGGACAACAACTTCGGCAGGCAATTCAAGCGAAACTTTCGATGTCACAAACTACGAAGTAAATCCGCCGAACATCGCGGAAAAATTCAACCGACAACCGCTGATGAAAATGATGCGAGTTGAAAAACCAAAGCAATAATTTCGGGTAAAAAGTAACGGAGAAAAGGTAAAGCCGAAGTCATCGGCTTTACCTTTTCTGTTTACAACACCTTGAATTGTTTGGTTTTATGAATTTTATAATCTGTCGGGTTTGCTTTGTCCAGATTGCTTGTCAATGTAATTATGTAGGTTATGTCTTTCTTGAATTTATCGGTTGAAAATTTTGCCGAGATTCTTTTACCGCTCAATTTCGAGTTTATTTCTTTGGTCAAATCTTGCTTGGCAATCAAATTTCCGGCATCGTCTTTAATACTCAATTCGTATGTTTGCTCATTGTTTTTTCTGTCGGGAACATTTAATTCAACCGCTATAAACTTTGCTTTAGTTGAAACGGTTGTCGGCTCCGGAACTTTTTCGTTTCCCCGCAAACCGCTCAAAGAAATTATTTGCAAAGCTAAAGCCGCCGTTTTTTCGGGTGAATTTTTCGACTTTTCCGGCTCACTTTTTTTGTCGATAAAAGTATTGGCGATTGCGTTGCGGATTTCCGGCTTATTTTGAACTTCGGGTTTCACCGCTTTGACATTTGCAGTTGTCCGCCGATTATTTTGATTATCGGCGTGTGTCCGAATTTTGTTCTGACCGCTGTCAACGGCATCTGATTCGCTCGGTTTGTCGTTTTGCGGATTATAATTCGGCGGATTATTTTCGGCAATATAATCAGTCTCGGCAACCGACCGGTTAAAAAACAACCGGTTTGCCGCAAAGATCGAAACCAATAATAAAACACTCGCCAAAGCAAATTGCGGAGTCAAAACAAATTGGGCAAAGAACTGTTTAAGCCGGTCAAAAACACTCGGATGCGGACTTTTTATCTCAGTCTTTTGCCGTGTCTCAAAATAAGTTTTAGAAACGGCAACCTCTTCCAAATTATGCGGCAAAAAATTTTGTTTGAAAAACTGCAACTCCGCATCGGTCAAATTGTCGGTTGAATAATCTTCGATCAAATCGAATTTGGCAACTTCCAAAAGCTCGCAGTCTTCATCGTTTTTAAGCCACTCGATTGTCGCATTTTCGGCATCGGACACGGTTAAAGAGCCGAGCCAATAAGCTCTCATCAATTCGGCGGTCGGTATTTTGTTTAATTTTTGCACTTTGTAAACAACTCTCGATATAAAAAGGTTTTTGGTTGAAAAGGTTTCAGTTTATTTTATTTTTTGCGCATTCCAACAGTTTTTGCTTGACTCGGCTGACATAAATTTTCAGCGCGGTTTTACTTTTTTTCAACTCATCGGCGAGATTTCGGCGGTGCAACGATTTATCGGTATCGGTCACATTTACATATTTGTCGTAAATCGTTCGCTCTTTTTCACTTAAACAATTAAAACAATTTTGCAAAATATCCAATCCGTTTTCAGTTTTATATCGCTCTTGAATTTTAATAACGGCGGCTTCACTATCGTAAAAAGGTTCTTCGGATGCCGATAAATCGTCTAAACCGAATAATTTATTTCGGGCTTTTCTTGATTCCGACAAAACAAATTTGGCAGTTTTATAAAAATACGGATACGGATTTGATTTGTCTATGATAACGCCGTTTTCGGCAATGCCGCGAGCTACTCGATTAAAAACTTCATCGGCGTTTTCGCCTGCGTTTTGCGTTTGATTCAACCGAAAATATCTGATTAAAAACCTTCTCATATCTTCGTAAACCAAACCGGCTTTGTCTTGGTTTTCATCGAAACTAAGCAAGAGTTTTTGAAAGGCTTCTGCGGTCAAAATCCAATTTTTTTTCAGGTTTTTTTTATTGGCTTGGGAGTGCATAAATTTTAGAAAATTTGCGGTAACAAAATAAACAAGACAAATTGTCGAAAGATTTTCAATCTTTTCTCCGCCTTTACTTTTTTCAACTTTTGAATTTCCCTAAATATACCATTTTGTCGGCGATTTGCAAAAATACCGACAAATTCAAATGAAACCTTTCGACGATTTTTTCTTTTATAACCGGAAAGCAAATTTACGAATAAGCAAAACGAGTTTCCTGCTTGTTTTCAACCAAAAACGCCTGTCGGTCTCAGACTCGATCGGTCATAACGCGGGTAATTAACAATTCGGTTCGGCAATAAATTTATCCGAATCGGCGACAAACAATTTGAGAACCAAAATTCTCAAAACAAACAAATAGAGGAGATTTTATGAACACAATTATTAAGAGAATTACTTTGATCGGTTTTACTTTCGGGCTTTTAATGATGGCAGTTTCGTCTGCGAACGCCGCCTTTACCGTCAACACAACGCTTGACACGCCGGACTCAACGCCGGACGGTATTTGTGCCGATCCATTCGGCAACTGTTCGTTGCGAGCGGCAATTACCGAATCGAATGATCTTGCGGGCGCCGATGTGATTACGTTGCCCGCCGGAACTTATACACAAATGCTGGTTGCCCCAAGCGAAAATTTGAACGTCGGCGGAGATTGGGATATAACTACGGCGATAACCATCAACGGAGCAGGTTCGGGAACAACAATTTTACAAGCCAATGCGCTTCCCGGCGTGGCGACCGAACGGGTACTCCACTGTATAACTGCGGCAACCGCTGTCGTTATAAATGACGTAACCATCCAAAACGGAAATTATTTTACCGGCACATTCGGCGGCGGACTGCGACTTGAAACAAATTCCACGAATGTAACTTTAAACCGAGTTATCGTAACCAATAATCGAACGGCGGGCAGCGGCGGCGGAATTCATTTTGCCACCGCCGGAACAACCTTAACTGTCAATAACAGTACCATCAGCGATAACAAGGCTTTAGGCGGAAATGGCGGCGGTATCAACTCGACGGTTAATCATACTCTGAATATCAACAATTCTGTCCTGACCGGAAATACTTCGACTTCGACATCAACGCTCAGCACAACCGGCGGAGCGATTACCAGCGGCAACAATGCCGGAACTTCAACAATTTCAATTACAGGCAGCACTATCAGCAACAACAGTTCAACTAATACGGCAACAGGAAGCGGTTATGGCGGGGCGATTTTCAGTCGCGATACGAATTTAACCATTACCGGTTCTACGCTTTCAAATAATTCGACAAACGGTTCAGGCGGAGCAATCACTTGTTGGTTAGGATCGACAACCGGACGCGCTACTATAATTACGGGCAGCACAATCAGTAATAACACGGCAACCCCAAACCCTGCCGAATCCGGATCAGGCGGCATTACATTTGATAATTTTTCAGTTTCATCCATCGGAACTCTAAACATTGTCAATTCCACACTTTCCGGAAATACGGCTCCGACAACCGGAAAAGGCGGGGCAATATTCAGTTGGGTTGAACCGGGTTTGGCAGGGTCAAACATCGTAAATATCACAGATTCCGTGATTCGAGGAAATTCTGCGCAAACGGGCGGCGGGATTTTTAATGAATCCGCCGGAATTGGCGCGGGAGATATTAGTTTAATAAATTCGACGGTCCGCGATAATACTTCAGCCGAAGACGGCGGCGGGATTCACAATTTGTGCAGTTCTACGGGATCAGCCAACGTCAACCTGACCAATTCAACCGTCAGCGGGAATACTGTCCCGACTGCCACAAGAGACGGCGGCGGGATTTTTAACGGCGGATTTTTAGCGTCAACCAATGCGCTTAATTCAACCATCAGCGGAAACTCAGCCTCAAACGGCGGCGGTATCGCGCACGAAAGTACCGGCAGCGTTGACCTGAATTTCGTAACGGTTGCTTTTAATAACGCAACGACTAACGCCGGCGGTGGATTATTGCAAGGGTTAGCCGGCGCAGGTCCGATAAATATAAAAAATACTATTGTTGCCAATAACACCAGTTTTGGAATATCTCCCGATATTTTCGGAGTTATTACCTCGCAAGATTATAATCATATTAGAAACGCAACTACACCACCGGGATTTACTGCAATGACAAACGATGTTACGGGCACCGATCCGATGCTCGTCGGAGTATTGGCGCTTAACAGTCTGAATCCTTCGGTACTGACCAAAAGTCATCTGCCTATGGCGTTAAGTCCGGTTGTAAACATAATTCCAAACGGCATAAATGGTTGCGGAACTCCTTCTATCACAACTTCGCAGAACGGCGTTCCGCGCCCGACGGCGTTGGGATGCGAAAAAGGAGCGGTTGAAATACCGCTTGCCCCGACTGCCGCGAACGCATCGATTCGCGGACGCATATTTACGCCGTTCGGCAGAGGTTTAACTAATGCCACCGTTGTTTTGACCAACAGCAATACGGGCGAAATCAGAATGGCGCGAAGCGCGAGTTTCGGTTACTTTAACTTCCAAGATTTGCAAACAGGCGATTTCTACATTTTGAATGTAAACAGCAAACGTTACACTTTTAACCCGCAATCGTTTACGTTGAACGAAAATATAGATGATTTGATATTGACTCCGCAATAATCCGATTATCCGCCAAAAGCCGAAGTTGTCATCACACAATTTCGGCTTCTTTTGAGCAACGAGTAAAAAAGTTAAATAGACTCAAATGAAACCTTTCGACTATTTTTCCTTATCTAAACAGAAAGCAAATTTAACGAAAAGAAATACGAGTTTCCGATCCTTGTTTTCAACAAACAAATGAGCCTGACCGTTAGTTGCATAACAATCAGGCTTGGTCAGCATTCTTTGTCTGCTTTTCCGGATAGAATACCGGTTCGAGTGAATTTTATCTCTGAAACAACAAAGATGCAAACAATTTCTGAATTATATTCAGTAAAAATAATCTTAAGGAGATAAATTAAAATGAAAAATACTGCTTCTAAAAACGTTAAGCCGACAACTCGCAATAATATCGGATTATCGGGAACAATTGCTCTCGGAATATGTCTGATTTTATGTAACATCGCCTTTGCGCAAGACATGCAAACCATTACTTTGAACACAGGTTACAACCACACGAGCAATTCAGTTTACCCCGCCGGAGGTTATGATTTATTTTGGACGTTGTTATCAGCCCCGACATACGCAGGCGCGACACCTCGTTCTGCTAACGTAACTGCGGGACATCCCGCTTGGGCTTTGCCGACTCCCGGCTCACAATGGATTAGTTATAACAGCACTAACGGATTTTCCAATAACGGTGATTTTATTTATCAAAAATGCTTTTGCTTAAAACCGGGATTCAACAGACCGAATGCGGTTGCCCAAAGCATCTTAAATATCGGAGTCAGAGCCGATGATTTTTTTTGGGTAGGGTTAAATACAATTCCGGTGCCGCCTAATCCGGCAAGTTATTTCCTAAACACCACTCTGCCTATGGGAGCGCACAACGGTCCGCTAAAGACCGGAACGTTGTCGTCAACTGCCTTGACCTCACGGCTCAGAGTAGGACAAAACTGCTTAAATGTCTTGGTTAGAGATACCGGAGCCGGAATTACGGGGCTTAATTTAACCGGAACTTTGACACTTTCCGGAATTGATGAAGTCAGAAAGAATATTCGCGTTACTCCGACACTTTTCAAACCTAACGGCTATTCTAATTGTTCGTCTTGCCGACCCGTTATTTGGATCGATCGAAATAGTGGTTATACGTACACGTCAGGCACAGACATCCGCGTAAATGTGCTGAAAGCTGTCGGAGTCGGTCCCGAAAGTCCGGTTGCGACCGGCTCAACCGTGGACGAAATCGGCGGAATTTATGAACTGCTCGCCATTAATATAAATTCCGCGCAACAGATGGCAGCTATTTTGCAAGCCGGCACGGCAGACGAAATGGTAAGTATAGCTTTGACGGATTTTCCCGATTCATTACCCGAAGTTGAATCCGAAAACACCCCTTCGAGTACTTTTCTTTTAATCAGAGTAGTTGGCGGAAGGTTGCAGGCAATAACTGAAGACGGAAGTTTGGAGCCGAACGAAATAATTGACTCCGTTAAAAAAGGCGTTATCGCAGGAAGTCTTTTGACAACCACAGGTCTGAGCGAAACAAACTCGTCCGAAAAGTAAAACGGTTTGCAAAAGAGACAAATTTTGCGGAGGTTAAAGCCGCTAAAACGAGCGGCAAACTCTGTCCGTTTTAAGTACAATTCCGACTTTGCGAATTACCGAACAATCAAATTTTTGGATTCGGTTATCGACAAGGTCGGAATTCTTTGGCTGTTTCCGTAACTTTTATCGTTTTCTCACCAATTTTTTATAAAGATGAGACCTTTCTCGAACTTTTCCTTATATCAATAGAAAGCTGAAACCGGATTATTCAAAAGGCTTTCTTAAAAAAATTCACGCAACAAAAAGGAGCCACGGGAATAATGTTAAAAATACTCTTATCACTCGGTTTATTTATCGGTTCAGCTTACGGCAATGCGTTTGCGCAAACTTTGACCGTTCCGCTGTCGGCGCTTGAAATTCAGTTTGCAGATTTAATAACTCACGCCGACAGTCATTTAGAATTCGGCAGTCGAACGGTTGCCGAATCGAGTTTGAACGATGCAAATATAATGTTGGCGCAAAACCAAACCGCCATCCGACCTTTTTTGCAAGGGCATTTCAATAAAGTCAACGGAAAATTATGGATGAAAGACAATCCGGCTTTAGCTTTGCAGTATTTTGCGACGGCATCATCGCAATTTGTCGGAAACCCTTTAGAACTCGCAATTACAAATATGTTTGTCGGCATTACTTTTTATAATCAAGCAAATTATGTTTCTGCCCAAACATTATTTATGAGTTCAAAACAGGTTTTCGAGCAAAATAACGATCAGTTGAATTTAGCCCAAGTCTTAAATAATATCGGAGCGGTTTATTACAAACAGAACAGCCGCGATTTGGCGATTTCTAACACGACCCAAGCCCTTTCAATCAATCTGACTATCCCGCATTTCCGAAATGCGACGATAAATCAAGGGAATTTGTTCATCATTATCCAACTGACTCAGCCCTTTTTTCAACTGACGGGTTTTTCGGACAACTCGGAAAAAGTTGCCGACAAATCGAGTTTGAACCAATCCCCGAATCAAGGTTTCGGCAGCGGCGGAAGCGTCCCCGAAGGCGCCGTTAAAACAAACGGCAGCGGAACGATTGTGATAAATAAATAAAACCGGTCATAATCAATTTCGAGTAACTCGAAGAGGTGAAATTTTATTATGCAAAAACTTGGATGCCGATTATATTTTATTCTGCTCGTCGCGTTCGGGTTTTCAAACGCTTCGGCGAATTGCGAACAAAAAGGCGAGATTATAAACAACACGGAATTTTTTCTTGAACACAACAAGTGCCACGATTTTTTTATCGATGCTCAAATCAATGAGTATGTGGAAATAATCGTTCACCAAAAAGGTGTTGACGTTGAATTGAAATTATCGGACGATAACCGTGAAATTCAATCGTCCGACAGCCCGAACGCAAACAGCGGTTATGAATTTATCGTTGTGCGGATGCCTGAGACAAAAAAATATCAAATCCGAGTAAGTTGGGTCAAAGACGAACCGAAATATGTCGGCAACGAAGGCTTTTACAATTTGAAGTTTCAAAAGCGAACGGCGACGGCGACGGATAGAAATTTTGTCGATAAATTTAATAACGCCAAGGCTTTGGATAATGTCAAAAATTATGCGGCATCAAGCGAAATTTACAAATCTCTGCCGCAAAACGAGATATTCGGCTATAAACTTTGTTTGAACAATTCCGAACTCGGAAACATTTATAATTCCGCCGAAAAGTATGATGAAGCGATTTTTATTTTGCGGGAAAATATAGCTTTAGCCGCAGAAATTCACGCCGATTATGTGGAAACCGTGTCGCAGATGAATTTAGGCGCGGCACTTTTGAAAACGCAAAACAGCCAAAGTATCGAGACTTTACGGAAAGCGGTTTCGGGGTTGGAGAAATTATATCTCGACAAAATCGGAGACAAGCAAAACTTGCCGAAAACTTATTTTATTTACGCAAACGCGCTCAACGATTCGGGTCAAAAAGATAAAGCCGTTGAAGTACTCGAAAAAATACGGCGTAATTTCAGGGAACCGATAGAAACTTATTTCAAAGCAACCATAGTTTTGGCAGATATTTATCGTAATTTAGAAGATACCGCCACAGCCGCCGAATTGCTTGCCGTCGATTTGCCCGAAAATTTGAACCGAAACATAAAAGGACATTTCTATAAAGTAAAAGGCAAACTTTACATGAAAAACGATAAAGCGCAGGCTTTGGATTTTTTTACGCTTGCCTCGGCAATGTTTGAAACCGACGAAGCGGAAGTTGCGGGCGTGAACCTTTTTATCGGCAATACTTATCTTTATAATCAAGATTATGCGACCGCTGCTTTGTTTTACGAAAAAGCCGAACTTGTTTTCAGCCGTGCAAACGATAAAGAAAATGCGGCTCAAGTCTTAAATAATTTGGGCGTAATTTCGTATTATCGAGCCGATTTCAACCACGCCGTCGATTATTGCGAAAAAGCGTTGCGACTGAATATGGAACTCGGCATAAAAATCAATCAGACGAGAAATTTAATCAACTTGATGCACTTTCAAAAGGAGAATTCAAACGCCCGCGATTCGGTGGTGTACGGCAAATTGGCAATCAATTTATTGGTAAATATCAAGTATTCCGACATCAAAAATCTGGAAGCGGAAACCAAACAAATCTTGCAAAGTTCGTTCGCCGACGATTTCAGAGAATTAGCCGATACTTTAATCAAGCTCGATCGCGTTTCCGAAGCGGAACAAGTTTTGTATTTCGTCAAAGAAAAAGAATATCTGGATTATGTCGACGGAAACGATGAATTAAACGGCATTCAATTAACCGCCGATGAAAGAACGTTTGCCGCCGCAAAAGGGTTTAACGTCGAGTTGCAACCGGTCGGCAAAGATTTTTCGCCAAGCGTAAATCTGCTCAAAATGCTTAATTCCAAAGGAGATAACACTGCCAATACTGTTTTTGTTTCGACCGTTACCGCCAAAAATGCCGTTAGTTTGATTGTTACGACAAATAATCGACGCGAGCATTTCAGAATAATTATTAAAAAAGAAGCGTTGGAGAAAATGGTTTCGGAATACCGAGATTCAATCATTAATTTGGCGGCGAATCATCAAACGAGAGGAAATAAGTTGTATAAATTGTTGCTTAGTCCGCTCGAAAAAACGTTTGCCGAAAACAAAACGACCAAAGTTGTCTGGTTTTTGGACGGTGTTTTGCGGTTGTTGCCGACGGCTTCGATATTTGACGGCAAACAATATTTGATTGAAAGATTTTCTAACGCGCAACTGACTTTTGCGAACGACGGAAATGTTGTTTTGCCGAGAACCGACGAGCTGACGGCGATCGGGTTGGCGGCTTCCGAATCTTTTGAAAATTTGCCGATGTTGGATCAAGCCGTCGGTGAAATCGAATGTGTCATTGCCGAGAAAAAGAAATTGTTGGTTAATTCGCCGTGCAAAACCGGCATTGTCAAAGGAAATAAATTTGCCGATGACGATTTCACCAAAGAACTGCTCGAAAATGCTTTCAAAAAATATCAACTTATTCATATTGCCGGTCATTTTGTGATGCAATCCGGTAATTTCAACAATTCTTTTTTGGTGCTTGGCGGCGGAAATAACCGCAAATACTCGATCAAAGAATTTGCCGCGCAACATTTGGAGAAGGTTGAATTGCTGACTTTATCTGCCTGCGATACGGCAAATTTGAAATTAACCGATTCGTTTGAAAGTTTTGCGACAATGGCGCAAAAACGCGGAGCGAAAGCCGTGTTGGGAACACTTTGGGCGGTTGATGATTCTTCGACGACCAAGTTTATGCGGGAATTTTACAAGGCTTATCAAATCAATAAACTCGATAAAACCGAAGCCTTGAAAGTCGTTCAAAAATCATTCATTTCCGGTAAAAAATACTCTCATCCGTTTTATTGGTCAACGTTTGCGCTTTACGGAAATTGGAAATAATCACGCTTAACCAAACGTGGCAATTACCGCCCGAATTTCGCCGTAACTGTAATCGTCGCCGAGTTTTTCTTTCACTTTTCCGAGCGTTGCGGATTCGCCGAAATTCAAAATTGTTTCTCTGATTCTGTCGGCTTTTTCAATTTCAACTATTTCCTGCAATTCAATTTCGCCGGTCGGAATAAATCTGACAAGGTGAGTTTCAATCGTGCTGATTGCCATTTCACGCAACTTGGCAATGTCTGAAACAGAACTTCCCTGCTTAAACATTTTCAACGAAATATCGTAAGTACTGTCGCCTTTTTCGTCGCGTTTGGCGTGAACTTTGCGTTCGCGTTTAGGAATTTTCAAATCTATTTTCGACGCTAAACCGTTGGCTTTGCAATAGTTTTTAATTTCGTGAATAAAATCAACGCCGTATTTTTGCAGTTTCAAATCGCCGATGCCCGAAATTTTCCGCATCTCGGAGTAATCGTGCGGCAAAAATGTTGCAAGTTCGACCAAAGTTGTATCGGAAAAAATAATATACGGCGGAACATTTTCGCCTTTCGCCAAAACCATTCGCACCTTTTTCAAATTATCAAACAAATCGGCAAAATACGGATGCGAAACTTCGCTCACGAGCGACGATTTTTTCTCGGCTTTCGCGGTAACTTTTATCAGTTCGACCAACACATTTCCGAGCAAAACATCCTCGCTTTTTTGGGTCAAAACAATGGTCGGATATTCGCCGTCGGTTTGACGCAGAAAGCCTTGCGACATTAAATCGCGGAGATATTGAAACCAATTTTCTTTGGAAATATCCGTGCCGATTCCGTAAGCCGGCAAGTTTTTATGCTCGTCCCGAATCGTTTTTGCCTGCGAACCGCGAATAAATTCAATGATGTAATTAAGCCCGAACCGTTGACCTGTTTGATTGACCGCGTTCAAGGCATTTTGGGCGATAAGCGTGCCGTCGAAACGTTCAAAAGTCGTGTTGCAGTTATCGCAATTTCCGCAGTTTTCAGTCGTCTCTTCGGAAAAATAATTGAGCAAAAACTTACGCCGGCAAGTTTTCAAATCGCCGAAATTGCCCATAATTTTCAACTTTTTGAGCATAATTTCGGACTGCGTTTGATTGCCGTCAACCTTTGCAAATCCTTCTAATTTAATCAAATCGCCCCAACTGAAAAACAACAACGCATCGCTTTGCAAGCCGTCGCGTCCGGCACGTCCGGTTTCTTGGTAATAACTTTCGATATTTTTCGGCAAGTCGCAATGAACGACAAAACGCACGTTAGATTTATCGATCCCCATCCCGAAAGCGATGGTCGCAACAATGATTTTCACATCGTCTTTGAGGAATAATTCTTGGTTTTTCTCGCGTTCGTCCTTCGACAAACCGGCGTGATACGGCAACGCGGAAAAGCCCGCGTCACGCAAATCTTCGGCGAGATTTTCGACCGATTTGCGGCTTAAACAATAGATAATTCCGCTCTCGTCTTTGCGTTTATCCAGATAATTTAAGAGTTGCGAATACGAATTTTTTTTCGGTTCAACGGCGTAAAAAATGTTCGGACGATTAAAACTCGAGACGAAAACTTGGGCGTGTTTGATGTTCAAACGTTCGACAATATCGGTTCGCACAAGGTCGTCGGCGGTCGCGGTTAAAGCAATCAGCGGAATGTCGGGAAAGTGCAGTTTCAACTTGGCAAGCTGCATATATTCGGGACGAAAATCGTGTCCCCAACTTGAAATACAATGTGCTTCGTCAATCGCAAAAAGCGAGATTTTGATTGTTTTCAGAAAGTCCAGAAACTGATCGCCGCTCGCCAAAAGCCTTTCGGGTGCGACATATAACAATTTTAATTTACCGCTGCGAACACCGCGAAAAACCTCGACTTGTTCGGGCGTTGTCTGCGTCGAATTCAAAAATGCGGCTTCTACGCCGTTGTTTCTGAGTGCGTCAACTTGGTCTTTCATCAACGCAATCAACGGCGAAATGACGAGCGTCAACCCGTCGGCAATCAACGCGGGAATTTGAAAACAGAGCGATTTTCCGCCGCCCGTCGGCATCAAAACCACGCAATCTTTTTTTGCCAAAACAGTTTCAATCGCGGCTTGCTGATTCATCCGAAACGAATCGTAACCGAATTGATGTTTGAGAATTTCTTTGGCTTTGGTGATGCTCATTATTAAAGTCGAACAAAAATTGTAACGCAAAGGTACGCTAAGTTCACGCGAAAGTGTGCAAAGAGTGAAAAAACATTTTATTTCTTTGCGTACCTTCGCGGAACCTTTGAGTTCTTTGCGTTACTAAAAATCAAAAATTCATCAGCGGAACAATTTTTTTCGCGGTTTCAATCGCCCCGAAAATATGTCTGGCTTGCGTAAAATGTCCGACGACATAAATTCCTTTAATGTTAGTTTCAAAAGTGTTTTCATCGTAAACCGGAACTTCGCCGTATTTGGAATTATGCGTTTCAACGCCCAAGTTTTTGAGCATCGATAAATCCGCATCGGAACCGATTAAAATAAATACCGCATCGTTTTCAAGCGTAATAATCTCGCCGTTTTCGGCTTCTAAAACGACATCTTTTTCGCGGATTTCGACAATACGGTTTAGGAAAAACACGTTCAAACATTGCAGTTCAAGTTGTTCTTCGAGCGGTTCTTTCACCCAATGTTTGATACAACCTTGCTTCGGATCGGTTTCTTCCCAATCTTTTCTAAATGTTGCCAGCGTTGTATTCGCGCCTTCTTCGGCAAGAAACAAAGCCGCTTCGCCCGCTGAATTTCCGCCGCCGATTATTAAACAATTTTTCTTTACCCACGGATAAGTTTCGGCGAATCGGTGATAAACTTTCGGCAAATCTTCGCCTTTCACATTCAGCTTTCGCGGAAAATCCATTGCCCCGTGAGCAAACAAAACTGTTTGTGTTTCGTAATCCGCTTTGTCGGTTTTAACAATAAACTTAGCGGTTTTGATAACTTCGTTGACAGTTTCACCTGTGTTTATATTCAAATTTTGCGATAAACAAAAGCGTACATAATACGACAAAAGTTCTTCTCGCGTCGGTTTTTCGCGGACAGGCTTAAGCGTGTTTTCGACAATTTCAAGTTCGTTCACAGTCGAAAAAACGGTTAACCCAATCGGATAATTATAAATCGTGTTGCCGATAAGTCCTTTTTCTATCACCAGATAGTTTAGGTTAAGTTTTTTCGCTTCGTAAGCCGCCGTCATTCCCGCAGGTCCGGCGCCGATTATTATTAGGTCAAACATTTTATTTATTTTTTACTTTTTGGCAAAATAATCCAAAGTCGGGTTTCAAGAGTTTCATTGTAAACGCCGTCAACAATTACAATTTCAGGTATGTTTATGCCGATAAATTCAAAGGCTTTGTTTATTTGTTTTACGCAAACCGAATTTTGTTTTTCAGTTCCGAAATCAACAATGTAACCCATTAGACTTGGCTTTTTATCTAACTTTTCGACCAACCGATAAATAAAAGTTTGAGCAACATTGTCATAATTTTCCCCTTTCTTATCGAACTTTTTCAGTTTATCGCCGCAAACGCTCGATTAAGTCGTTTCACGCGTCTTTCAACCAATAGACGGTTGCGATAACGACATAATTTGTTTCCGAAACCGGATTTGAATACCGATTGATTGTAAAACAATTCGGGCGGAAAATATATTGAAAAGTTGGCAATCAACGGTTCATCAATCATTTTTCAAACCGTCCAACAAACTTTCGACCTGTCCGAGTTTATCCAACGGCAGATTTCTGAGCATTTCGTTAATGTTTGCCGTAGAAGTTTCGCGTTGCAAGCCTTTCAGCGGATGATTTTCGATGTTTGCGGTAAGTTTTGAAGGTTTCCATTCATATAAATCGTTCGGTTCGCAGTTGAGCAGTTCGCAAATCTTTTCGAGATAGTCGTTTTTGATTGACAGAACACGATGATTCAACAAATTTGTCGCAGTCGGACGCGAAACACCGATTTTCAACAGTTCGGTAAACGGATTTTGTATTCCGCGTAAAGCAAAAATTCTTCGTAAATTGATTGTCAGCATAATAAATCTCTCCGGTTATAAAAGTATATTGCAAATGTATAAAAATATATTGCAAGAGCATAAAAGTATTTTGCAAGCATACAAAAATGTATTGTAAATATGTAAAATTATATAGCAAGTGTACAAAAGCGTATTGTAAAAGTACAAAAACATCTTGCAAATGTACAACATTATATTATAAATGTGTAACAGTACAAGTAAAAGTAATAAAATTATATTGCAAATGTGTAATACATTGTTAACTTTGTATAAGAATAAATTGATTATGTGCAAAACGGAATAGTTTGTGTGTAAATTGCAATAGTTCGATATGTTTTAGATTGTCGGCAGTTTTTAGATTGAATGATGCTTAAAGTTATCAACAAACTTAATTATGTTGTACTTTTCGGCAATAATTTTAAGTTTGATTCGTTGATTTAAGCCGATGTAGTCGGCGACGGCATAAAGTCCGGTGTGAAGTTTTACGGAACGCCGGGTTATTGATAAAACAAAGGTTTTCAGCTATCGAAGATAGCGGCAGAAAACAGAGTTGTTCGTTTCTGTCGTCCGTTTCACGGACTTGCGTGTTTGGTGAATTTTGACCTGGCTCTCACGAGCTAGGCTTTACGCTGACGCTATCTGCGATAGCTGAAAGCAGGCAAAAATTTAAAGTTTGCGGTTGAAAGAAATTTAGCTGTGGCGGTGTTTGGTTAAGTAGTTTTACACAAGTTCCATCAAATAATGATGAAGTTTGATTGAATCATTTTCACGTTTGTTGTCTGAAACGTATTTCTGAACTTTGTCGAAATTATCTGAGTGGATCAATAAATCGGCGTTATTCCAGATAATATCAACATCGGTATTTGTTTGAATTAAATCGTTAATCCATTCGTTTATCTTTTTGTGCCAATGTGAGCAAGTTTCTTTTTGAACATAACCAACCATTGCACTTTCGAGTAATCCTTTACCGTGATGACCTTTTTTGAAACGCTGAATTCCGCCAAGATTGCCAACAACATAATCCTTTTTGCCTGTTGGCAAGAGTTTTGCTTCGATAACGAAAAACTCTCTAGTAAGTCCAAACGGATTTCTGTCCTCTACTTCATATACTCCAAAATCAGGTTCACGAGACGAATCACCATACTGCCACTGTCCTTTGAATCTAAACACTTCATTGCTACTTTTACGATTGAGAAAAAATTCTAACTCTTGGCTGATTAGATTTTCTTTTATTTTGGTTAGTTTCGAGGTTCTTTTCATGAAATTTGCAGGAAAGTTTTGCAGATGTGTGTCTAAAAACTCTACTACTGCACGAAGCTTAGTGTCTTCCGTGTCTATATCAAATTGATTACTTGAGACTTTATCTTTAATTTCAGCCATTCGTGAGTTAATAACCTGCCTTAATTGAATCTGAAAAACTTTCGTCAGCATCTTTAATTGCGGTAGAACGCAACCAATAACGCAAGGCTTTCGGTTTGACAAAATAAACTTTATTTTTTTCGTATAATTTCAAAACTCGGATGATAGAAACATTTGAACTATACGCATTTTCAGCCAAAGATTTAATATGTTCAGTCGCTTCGTCTCTTTTTTCAATTTCTACTTCGACAACATTTTCGCCATAGTTAAATTCAGTTATGTAGAAATCATTCAAATTGTAAATCTTTTTGAGATAAAACGACTTGCCTGATTTTCCATAAACCGAATTTAGCAATTTGTTATAAACTTCGCCGTAGCTTCTTATTTCTTCAATCGTTGCGTCTTCATTTACTTTGGCTTTGCTACCTTTGGAAAGTAGTTCAATTTGATAATTCAAAACATCATCGCAAAGTATTTGCTCAACAAAAGATAATTGCATTTCTTCTTTATCTTCGGAGTATGGAAGATTCATAATGTCTTGGCTTAGAATAGTTGTTGCTCTACTAACAGCAAATACGTTGCTAGTTCCGATAATGAAAAATTTGTAAATATCTTTGTTTGTTTCAAACGATTTGTATAAGGTGAAAAGTTGATTTCGTTCATTTAACGGAGCATTTATTCCAACAATGGAATGTTTAAATGTCAGATACTCCTCAGAAAAATAGGTTGGAATCTTATCATTACCTATGTTTTCTTTAATTAACAAATGAGGTGGCTCATATAGTTTCTTATTTCTAGGACGAAGAAAAGTTTGGGCAGTTTCACTAGTAACTTTACTTTTATCAATTCCGTTTTCATTAAAAAATTTTGTGGGAATCATTGGTTTATCAGTAATGTAATCTGCAGAATTACCTTTTCCCACAATATAGCCTTCTCCATAAACCCAATCCTTATCGCTGACAAAATCTTCTATTGAATCAATTTCCGAAAATCGGTCAATCAAATCATTAATTCTTCCACCGCCAAGCAAATTACATTTCCAAACGTGCTTATTATTTATTGCACTTTGTTGTGAAATATAATGAAAATCGTATTTATCAATCTCAAAGAATATCTTTTGCTCAACACTTTTTGTTCGACGAATTGTAACGTGAGTAATTGGCTTTTCTTCATTGTGTTCTTCTTTTTTAACAAAAACAGCAGAAGTAGGAACATCAGCCTCAAACAGAACTGAGTCTAAATTAGTAAAATCCCATATTTGCGAAACCTGATATTTCGTAAAGAACTGTTTTTTGAACTCCGCCGAATTATTATAAAGAAGCGGAGCAGAAGGCATAATTAAACACAACAAACCATTTTCTTTGAGCAAATGCGGTGATTGGTCAAGAAACATCAAAGCCAACTGATTTTGCGGAAATATATTTTTCCTCGCGTCTAACTTTTGGCTTATTTCAAGATTCAAATTTACTTCTTTTTTGTCTTTGTCCAAAAAATAGTAGACTTCGCCTTTATCTTTTTTTATACTCAATTCAACAAACGGGGCATTTCCAATAACCAAATCGAAAGTTCCAAGTTTATCTTTATCACCTTCCAAATAATCAAAAAAATTCTTTGGTTTGAAATTAGTTTGAAATGTGTCGTTAAACTTCAACTCTTTCCAGATTTCTTGTGGCTTTAGCTCATCACACAAAGCTAAACAAACACTAAACACAGTTAAGCGAACTGCATCTTCTTCTATGTCAACGCCAAAAATATTGTCTTTTATTATTTCTAAAAGTTTTTTTGAATCTAATGATTTCTCGCCTGTTTCTTTAAACTTAGCGTAACGATGCCGTTGAACCAAACGCTTAAAGACAGAAACTAAAAATATCCCTGAACCACAACTTACGTCAATTGTTTTGACTGATAAATTGTCGAGATCACTTTGCGGCATTGATTCATCAACCAAAGTATTAACCAAAAACTCAGGAGTATAAACTGCGTCACTTCTTTCATTCAAAAAAGTTTCGTAAACAGAACTGATAAGTTCAACAGGCAAATAGTTGAATGAATACTTTCTCCATAAATAGCCTTGTCCCGATTGTGATTCAACATCAGCGTCAAGAAAATCTGCAAGTTTTTTCAAATCTGCATTAGCGACATTAGTTTTTTCCGTTTCATCTGAAAATTCAAATATTTTTCCGTTAAATTTGTTACTTAATTCTTCAAATAATTGAACAAGTTGCCCTTGTTGTCGCAAAACATCACAAAAACTGTTTGCTCCAAATTGCTGAAAGAATCCCTCAGCAAAAAGTCCGGCATTTTCATTTCCGCGTTCTTCCAAATACTTAATTAAAATTGAATACACTAATAACTTATTAGCTGTTTCTTTTGGCAGTCCGGAAATTTTTAAAAATGATTCCCTAACTCGTTTCAGATCAGTAAGCAACATTTTGTACGCGGATTTGCTTTTCAAGAAATGCTTTTTTGCTTTATCTGTTTCCCAAAAAATGCCGTTATCAAAAAGTTTTTTCGAATATGCTTTTACAGCATTACTTGCAATAGTAACAGTATCAATTGGATTTGTTGTAATTTCGTTATTAATATCATCAATCTCAACAGGTTTTCGTGTATCAAAAATTTCTGCATCCGTTTTCCCGATAACAATAAACATCGGAATTCGGCAATTGCTCCACAAATCACGATGGATTTTTGCCAATTTTTCTTTGGAAAGTTGGTTTTGTAAATTGTCGTAAATGTAGATTTGAGGAATTGGTGAACGGTTTTCTTCTTCGGGGAAAAGACGAAAATAAACCGCAGTTGCTCCAAATTTTGCGGCTTCGTCAAGTGCAAGTACTTGGGTAAAGGCTAATGTAGCGTCAGTTTTTTCAGACACTAAAACAACCGAGCGAAACTCTTTATCGTTTGGATTAAAATCCATTCTTTGCAGATTTTTGATAAACAGGTCGTTCATTTTTTAAGCGTCTTTTGTTCGGGTTATGTTTATTGTTTTGAACAACTTATATCATAAACCTTAACCGTAGGAAGTACAACTCAATAAGAATTATTTTCATTATTCAACCATCACCCAATCTCGCCAAACCCACACCAACTATTCTCGTTATGCCAAATAATCTCAACATTTTTCGCGTCGATTTCTTTCCACCACGTTTCAAAATCGGTTTTCGAGATATAAAAAGCCGTTGGTGCAACAAGATGATCAAAGACAATATTGTGCTGTTCACGCCAGCCGAAACTTCCCAAATGATTTAGGTAATCGTTGTAAAATAAGTGTTTTGCGAGCGGTTTGGCGATTGAATTTACCGGACGATAAACCAACTTTGTACCGAGAAATAAAGCCAATGTCGGAAACTTTGAAAGTTGCAATAACATCGGTTGCGAGATTTTCGAGGTATATTTTTCACGCAGCGGAGAAACGTAGTTTGTAATCCATTCGTTATTTTCCGCACCGTAAATCCACGCGGAAATATGCCCGCCGGAGTTTACCTTTTGCGACAGCGAGACGAACGCCGCTTTCGGGTCGGGCGTGTGGTGCAAAACGCCGACGCTGAATGCGTAATCGAACACTCGTTTGAACGGAAGTTTAAAAATATCGGCTTGCACAATATGTGCATTCGGCAAGTGTTTTGTTGCCTCAAACGCAGATTCGACCGCCGAACTTAAATCTATTCCGACAATCTCTTTTGCTCCCCAATGCGATGCAAGGCTCGTGTGTCTGCCTTTGCCGCAACCGCCTTCAAGCACCAATTTATCTTTAAAAAACTCGGCTTTTACGGGTTGCAGCCAACCTAAAAATTGTTCGTTGTATTTAGTATCTTCTTGGGTAAAATGATTCCATTGCCAACCGAAATTGTCGGCTGTGTCGGCTTTATCCTGCTCGATTTTCGACAAGTCGGCAAAGCGTGGAACACCGCGAGTAACTTTATACTCACGCGAACATTTTTTGCACGACAGCAAACCGTCGATTATTTCTTTATCGTCGCGTTTGCCGACAAATACCAGTAAAATATCGCCGCCGCACATCGGACACGCGAGAAGTTCTAAAAGTTTTTCTTTCATATTTATTCAATGCCTTCAATTCTGTCTCGAAAAACATTGACGAGTTTATGAGTTTCGCTCAACTCAACCGCATCTTGCCAAACCGTTGTCATCGTTGTAAAAAAATCACGCATTTTCATATTGCCAAAGCGAATATGAATGACTTTCGGCGGCGGATTATGAAAAATGATTTTGTTTGAAAAATCGCTGTCTTTGGTAACTATCGTGAGGTTATGTTGTTTGGCGTATTCCCAAATTTGTTCGTCTGTCCGGGTGTCTTCAATTTCGTTTTGATGAATAAATTTACCGCCTTTCCATAACGAGAATAAACGCGGTAAGTTAGCATCAATTAAAAATTCAGGCGTAAGATTTGATGACATAATTTCGATTCATAAGTGCAACGGCAAACTGCAAACATGCCGTAACATCTTCGCGTTCAAGCGTTGGATATTGCTTCAAAATCTCGGCAACACTTTCGCCCGCCGACAAAAATTCTAAAATAGTTTGAACCGTAATTCTTTTGCCGCGAATAATCGGTTTACCGTTGCAAATTTTCTCGTCAATCGTAATTCTATCCGTTAACTTTTCCATACTTTCAATTTTACCACATCTTAAAAGTTCGTTGTTTTTACACAGAAAGATGCGACAACATAATCTATTTACGCTTAACAATTACCAGCGTTATATCATCGCCCGCCGGTGTGTTTTGGCAAAAACTCGACAACGATGATTCAACTTTATCACGCAAACCTGCGGCAGAACGTCCGAGATTTTCACGGACAACTTTGCCTAGTCGTTCCATCCCGAATTCTTCGCCTTTTGCGTTGTTCGCTTCAGAAACTCCGTCTGAATAAACCACCAAGGCTTCGCCCGGTTCAAGTTTTACTTGCCCGATTTCATACGTTGCAAAACCGAACATTCCGAGCGAAAATCCACCCGATTCAAGTTCCTTGATTTTTCCGTCAACGCGACCGATTAACGGCGGATTATGTCCTGCGTTGATAAAATCCAGCACACCTGTTTTCGGGTCTAATTCGGCGACAAACATCGTGATAAATTTATTGGACGGCGTGTTTTCGACCAAGTATTGATTGACGTTGTGAATAATTTCTTTGAGCGGAGCCTTCGCCGCAACCTGTGCGTGAATCGCCGCGTGGACACACGACATCAACAACGCGGCGGCAGTTCCTTTACCTGAAACATCGCCCAATGCAATCAGCATTTTGCCGTCGGGTAAGGCGATAAAATCGTAATAATCTCCGCCGATTTCATAACACGAAAACGAAATTCCTTGAAATTCGTAACCTTCGATTATCGGCGGCGAAGACGGTTGAAAACTCTGCTGAATTTCGGTCGCAAGTTTCAATTCGTGTTCCATTCGTTCGCGTTCGATGCGTTCTTCCAACAATCTTGCGTTTTCTACGCGAATCGCCGCAACCGATGCAAGCGTCGTCAAAACTTTCAAGTGATCTTCGGTAAACGTTGCTTCGTAAGTCGGCGAATCTGCGTACACAAGCCCGAAAACTTCTTCTTCGTGAACGCTTAACGGAACCGCCAAAACCGAACGGATTCCCAAAAGTGCCATTGTTTGCGAGGCAAAACGCGGATCGTGTTGTGCGTCAGAGGTCAAAACAGACTTGCCGTTTTTGATAACTTCGTCCATCACGGTTCGACTGATGCGGACTTCGTCCAAAGTTTCGTCTTTGCCGCGAACTCTCGCCACGGAAATTTTCATCCCGTTTTCTTCGGCTTCGTCGCGGAGCATAATCACGCATCTCTCTGCCGGAACCGATTCAAAAACAAGCGTTGCAACTTGATTCAGCGTATCGTCCAAACCCGACGAAGAAAGCAGAGCGACACCAACTTTGCTGATTAAACCGAGCAGATCGGAACGCGAAGCAGTCGCCTGATTTTCAAGCATTTCAGCGGTCGAATTTTTACGATTAGAAAACGCAATCGTCATCGCCGGATTCAATGCTTCCGTGTTGTCGGCAATCAGCGTTGCGTTTTTAACTCCGCTTAAACGATTGTCTTGAAAGACGATAACCGTTTCGCCAATCTGAATTTCTCCGCCCGAAGTGAGCGGAAGTGACATCGAAACCGGCGAACCGTTATATTTTGTACCGTTCGCCGAACCCAAATCTTGGAGCCAATAACCGTCGCCTTCTTGACGAACTTCCGCATGCAGACGCGACGCAAAAGCATCGGGAATACAAATATCGCTGCGGGCAGAACGCCCGATTGTCGTCCGCAAACGCCCGAGTTTGAACGTATCGGACGGACGATCAATGTGTTTTAAAATTAATTCAGGCATATTTCTTTCAATTAAAAATGTAAAATTGCGAATTAAAAATTGAAGAAATATCTCTCATTTAATTCGGAATTTTTAATTTTTAATTTTTAATTGCTTTAGGAACTTTGTTTCCGTAAATAACCACAGTTCCGCCGATAATATCGTGTAAGGCACGACCTTTGGCGTTGAACGCGGACAATAAAAAACCTAAAAATCCGGTGCATAATGTAATCAGATAACCGAAAACATTGCGACGCAGAATGTGCGTAAAACCTGCGAAAGTGCCGTCCGTGTTGACAATTCGCAAACCCGTAAACATTTTGCCGAGGCTTTGTCCGCTGAACATCGGCAGAATTACAAAGTTTGTCAACGCCAACAAAATCATTATCAGCCAACTGACATTGTTCATCGGATTATTGAGCAATTTTGCTCCGTCGTAACCGCTGAATCTGCCGAGTAACAAACTGATTGTCGGCACACTGACCAACAAAATATAGTCAATTAAAAACGCTCCGCAACGAAGCAGAAACGGCGCTTTCAAACTTTCGGCATCGAAATCCGTAATAATTTGCTCGATTTTACCTTTTCCCAAAACGGCTTTTTCCGCTTTTGCACTCATTAAAATTATTTTCCTTAATATAAATTCGCAACCGATTCGGTTATTGAAACCGAATCGCAAAGGTCGCAAAGATTTTTTTAATTTAAAATAAATTTATATTTTGCGTTCTTTGCGAAACCTTTCTGTTCTTTGCGTTACTAAAAACTCTATCCAACGACAAAATGCAACGTTGTATCGCCGATTTTTATTTTGTCGCCGTGGGCAATTACTCGCGGTTGATGCGGTAATAAACGTAATTGTTCGTTAAACGCGGTCAACAAAATCGTGCCGTTCGACGAACCTAAATCTTCGACCATAAAAGTATCGCCTTCACGCCAAAGCCTTGCATGTCTGCGTGAAATTTTCGTCTGCGGATCGTATTTCGACAAATCGACTTCGGGGAAAATATTCGACATCGGATCGCGTCTGCCGATCAAATTATTATCTTTTTCCAAACTGTAAGTTATTGCGCTTAACTCGTTTGTACCGATTAAATGAAGTTTGGCGATAATGCTCGGAACATTAAAAACCGATTGCGGAATCGGTGAAGACGCGGACATTTGACCTGTTGCCTGCTTCGCTCCGCAAAACGGGCAAAACATATCGGACGAGACAATTTTTTGTCCGCAGAAACCGCAAAAAACCATCTGTCCGCCGACAAACCCGACTGCAGAAATACCGTCGCTGACACCGAAAGTAAGTTTTCCGGTGCGGATATTATCGAGATGGTTTATCAAAATCTCACGCATTTCCGCCGCGTTTGTAAATCGTTTATCGGCATCGTATTCAACCGAACGGAGCAAAATTTGTTCCATTTGGTCTGACAGCATCGAATTTATCTGTCGCGGACGCGGATTTTTGTTGAAATCAAAGATTAATAACGGCGAATTTTGCGGGTCTGCTCCGGTCAAAAGATGAAACATCGTCGAACCCAAACTGTAAATATCCGAACGCGGTTCAACGTTGCCGCTGAACAATTCCGGCGGTGCGTAACCCATTGTGCCGACTGCCGTTACACCTTTTTCTTCCTTTGCCGAAACCCAGCGGGCAATACCGAAATCAATCAGCATTACGCGTCCGGAATTTCCGTCGATCATCACATTCGACGGTTTCAAATCGCGGTAAACAATCGGCGGTTCGCGGCTGTGCAGATAATCCAAAACATCGGCAACCTGAATCGCCCATTCGGTTATCGTCTTTTCGTCCAAACGATTTTCGGGTGCGGAACGTAATCTGCCGGCTAAATCTCCACCCGAAATGTATTTCATCACCAGATAAAAACGATTCTCGCGGTCGTCAAAGAAATAATCGTAAATAGTCGGAATAGAAGGATGTTCGAGCGACGTTAAAAGTAAAGATTCACGCTTAAAATCGTTGACGGCTTTATCTTGATGAGCTTCTTCGATGTGCGATTGCACCATTTCTTTAACTGCCCGCAAAACACCGCCGAGATTGCGGTCGCTGGCAAGATAAACCGCTCCCATTCCGCCGCCGCCGATTTTGCGGACAATTTCATAACGTCCGTTTAAAACCGTTCCTTCGCTCAAAGGTTTGAGTTTCGATTTTCCGCCGCCGGTGTCAACAACTTCGCCGACGTGAGTCGTAAGTCTTTCCTTAATTTGTTCTTTCGCAACGATTTCCGTAACTATCGGTTCGGCAAGTATCGAGGCAAGCGATTCAAAACTCGATTCGTTTTCGACAATTTTCGGCTCGGTTTCGATAGTTTCAGGCGGCTCGACAATTTCGTTTTCCTCTTCAACTTCGGAAATTTCGGCAAACCCGTGTTCGCCCGAAACTTCTTCAACTTTCGGTTCGATTATTTCGTCTTCGACCAAAACGCCGGCGGTAATCGGCGAATCTTCTTCAATCGCAATTTCTTCGCTTAATTCTGCCGGTTTTGTTTCTTCAATAATTTCTTTTTCGCCTTCAACGGCGGTGGCTTCAACCTCTGAAAGATTCAAATCTTTCACGTCAACCGGCGTATAAGCCATCGTGGCTTCAAACGGATTGCCGACGGACGACGTGTCTTCCCGCTCTGCATGTTCGACATTTTGCTCTTGAAAAGCGTCGGTTTCCGAATCGTTTTCAGCCGGAATTTCACCTTTCGGATGATCGATTAACTTTTTGAATTCTTCCTCGAAATTACGGTCGTCAAACTCAGCCGCCACTTGCAAATCGGCAATTTGCGGTTCGTTAAATCTTTCGGCAATCTGTGCAATTTTCGGCTTTTCGACTGTTTGAACATCGGAAACATCCGCAACAATTTCAGGTTCGACTGTTTCCGCTTGTTCGGCAAAATTTGTTTCCGACGTTGTTGTTTCGGCGACAACATTCGGCTCAACAGCTTCGTTAATACTCGCCGACTCTTCTCTTTCGGCTTCTGACTCCTCAACCGTTTCAACTTTCTTTTTTGTTCTTTCGACAACTGTAACGGCAGTCGGATCGACTTCTTCAATCTCGGAGTTAAAAAAATTACTCACCGCCGATACTGATTTTTTGACCGGCATAACTTCCCAATCCTCCGCCGTGTTTGGCGTTGAAATATCGGAATGTTCGCCGATTTGTTTTGCCGAAACAGCTTCCGCAACTTCTCTTGCGGCTTCGATTTGCGGTGATTCCGGCTCGCTTTCGACGGTTAAAAACTGCAAAGCGATGCCGCAAAACGGACAATAAGTATCTTCTTTGGCGACTTCTGAGCCGCATTCTTGACAATAAGCCATGTGTTTTATTTTAGAATCTTCAAACGTAGAAATGTTTTTCCGACGATTATTTCATCGCCGTCATTCAAAATTAGTTTCGTTCCCGGAATCAACCGCCGTCCGCGATTTACAAAAGTTCCGTTGGTCGAACCGCAATCTTCAATCGAGTACTGCTCGTCTTCCAAAAAAATTCGGGCGTGTCGCCGTGAAATTTTTGCTTCGGGATCGTGCGCGTCCAAATCAACATCGGGAAACATTCCGTTATCCGCGTCCCAACGTCCGATGTTCGATTCATTCGCCGACAAGAAGAATTCCGTGCCGATTGAAGTTCCGCGTTCAATCGTCAGTTTCGCGTGAACGCCTTTCATCTCGGCATCGGCGGCTTCTTCATCTTTCGACGTGTCGTGATCCGGCGGTTCTTCGGCAATATACGGAATTCCAATCGAGGTAACGCTTGCGGATTGAAAAACAGGCTGTTCAATTATGTTGTTTTCTTCCATTTTTTCCGGTAAATTTTCTAACGAAACACCGCATTCATCGCAGTAGATTGAACCAAGCAAATTCTGTGTCCCGCATTTTGAGCATTTTATCATTGTTCTGCGATTTAAATTTTGTAATTTTTTATTTCAAGACCAAGTGAGAACATTTTAACCTTTTCTGCAAAAATCGTAAATGTTGAAACTCTTTTCAACAAAATAGCGTAACAAATTTTTGACGCAATCAAATGTATGATTTGCGTTATTACAACAAATTTTCAAAAAACTAAGGTAAAAAAGATGGCTTTGAGTCGAAATAAAAAGTTACTTATCGGCGGCGGAATTTTAGGATTACTCTCGCTTATTATTATTGGTGCGGTTTTTGCTAATCGAAAAGACTCGGCAGAAGTCGCGGTTACTAAAATCGAAAAGAAAAAGGATTTACGTTCGACCGTAACTGCGTCGGGCGAGGTTCGTCCGATTCAATACATCAATGTAACCAGCGAAGTGCAAGGAAAAATCGAAGAAATTTATTTCAAAGAAGGTGAAAGCGTTAAAAAAGGCGACCAACTTGCCAAAATCGACCCGACGCAAATTCAAACAAACCAAGACGCTCAACTCGCATCATACCAAGCCTCGCGGGATGATTTGCAAATTACCCGTTCACAAGTCGTTGCCGCCCAAAACCAGTATTCGCAAAGCCAACAAGCCTTAAACGGTTCGGAAGCCGCCGTAACCACCTCGCAACAACAAGTATTTTCGGCGCAAACGCAGGTTGAACAAGCCCGTGAGCGTGTAAATTCGGCGCGGCAGCAGGTTATTTCCGCCCAGACCGATGTTGACCGCGCCAATGTCGAAGTTACTGCCGCCAATCGTGAATTAAACAGAATTGCGGAATTGGTTGAAAAAGGAGCGGTGGCAAAAATCGAATTTGACCAAGCACGAGATCGCGTGGCAAACGCGGAAGTTTCTTTGCGCACGGCAAAAGCAAATCTCGAAACTCGCAAACTTGCCGTCAATGAAGCTCTTGCAGGTGTTAATTCGGCACAAAGTTCAGTCAAAGAAGCTCAAAACCGTGTTTTGGAAGCTCGTTCGAGAACAAACCAACAGAAGGTTGCGGTCAAAGATGCGGCACGGGCGGTTGAATCCGCAAATTTCGGCGTACGTTCCGGCGAACAACGTTCAAAACAAGCCGAAGCGCTTCTTCGCGGTCAGACCAATCAACGCGATAAAACGGTTCCGATTGCCCAAATCGACGGAATTGTCGCGGAAATTCCCGCCAAAGTCGGAACATTTGCCGTTGCCGGACTTTCAACCACGGCATTGATGACGATTGCGGATATGTCGAGCGTCAATGTTGAAGTAAAAATCGACGAAACTTCGATCGATAAAGTCGAAAAAGGACAATCCGTAAAAGTAAAAGTTGACGCGCTCGGCGAAGAAGAATTGGAGGGCGAAGTTTTCCAGAAAACACCGCTCGCACTCGGAAAATCGCAATCGGGCGGCGGACTTTCAACCAATATCAACACGCAGGAAGCCAAAGAATTCCGGGTAGTCGTGCAATTAAAAAATCTGCCCGAAGCCAAACGCCAAAGTTTGCGTCCCGGCATGAGCGCAACGGCAACCATTACAACCAAAACAGTTAAAGACGTAATCGCCGTCCCGATTCAGGCGATTGTCGAAAAACAACCCGATGATGCGACCGCTGCGCCAACGCCCGAAGGTATGAAAAATAATTTACCTTCGACGGATAAACCGAAACCAATCATCGGCGTGTTTATTTTGGACGGCAACAAAGCAAAATTCATTGAAGTCGAAACCGGAATTATCGGCGAATCAGACCGCGAAATCACCGTCGGACTTTCCGAAGGACAAGAAGTAATTACAGGTCCGAGCAAGGTTTTGAAAACATTGAAAGACGGCGATATTGTCAAAAAACAGGCGAAAAAAGAAGGCGGCGAAACTAAATAATTCATTTCAAATCGAGAAATTATGTCACCAGAAAACGGAACGGGTTTAAAACCAAACGTCTTGATTTCAATGCGGAATATTTGGAAAACTTACCAAATGGGATCGGAGAAACTTCACGCTTTGAAAGGCGTTTCGTTTGAAGTTCAAAAAGGCGAATATGTGGCGATTATCGGACCTTCGGGTTCGGGCAAATCCACGTTGATGAATTTAATCGGCTGTCTCGATTCGCCAAGCCAAGGTGAATACTGGATTAACGCGCAAGAAGTTGCCAAGATGACCGATGACGAACTTGCCCGCATCCGCAACAAAGAAATCGGTTTTGTTTTTCAAACATTCAATTTGCTTGCCCGCGCCACGGCTTTGCATAACGTGGAATTACCGTTGATTTATGCAGGAATTTCGACCGCCGAACGCACCGCAACCGCCCGTAAAATGCTTGAATCCGTCGAACTCGGCGATCGCGTAACACACAAACCGAACGAACTTTCGGGCGGACAACGTCAACGGGTGGCAATCGCCAGAGCATTGGTCAACACGCCGTCAATACTGCTCGCCGACGAGCCGACAGGTGCTTTGGATTCCAAAACAAGTGTTGAAATTATGTTACTTTTCGAGAAACTTCACGCCGCCGGAAACACAATTATCGTGGTTACGCACGAACCCGAAGTTGCCGAAAGAGCGCATCGCGTAATTACTATCCGTGACGGCGAAATCGAGAAAGACGAACGGATAAAATGATTGAAAACTTGCCGCTTTACATCGTTGTTATTTTTATTGCAACCTCGCTTTTAACCGTTTGGATTTTTCAATACGCGATTAAACGCGGCTCGTTTTCGTCGAATACAACTAAATTTTTAAGTTTCGCGGTGCCGTTTTGGATGTTTTTCGAGGCAACGGTCGCGGTCTTCGGGTTTTACGGTTCAACACCGACACGGCTTCCGTTTTTTGCGGTTTTGCCCGCACTCACCACGATAATTTGTCTGTTTATTTTTTCTCGTAATTGGATTTTACGTCTGCCTTTGCAAACTTTAACGTTAATTCACATCGTCAGAATTCCCGTGGAATTATGTTTGCTGTGGCTTTTTCAAAGCGGACAAGTTCCGCAGATAATGACGTTTGAAGGCAGAAATTTTGACATTATTGCCGGAATAACTGCTCCGATAATTGCGTGGTTTGCGTTTCGTAACGGCAAAGTACACCGAATTTTGTTAATAGTTTGGAATATCGTCGCCCTGCTTTTATTGGTAAATATTGTCGTAACTGCCGTGCTTTCGATTCAAAGTCCCGGTCAGCAATTCGGCTTTGACCAACCCAATGTCGCCGTACTTTATTTTCCGTTTATTTGGCTTCCCGCCGTTATTGTCCCGATTGTTTTATTTTCACATTTGGCAAGTTTGTTTCAACTTTTCACCGACAAACACCGCTAAACCTTTTTCAATCTTTCGCGTATAAACTTCGATGAACTTTTCCGAAACCTTAAAACTTGCGTTCGCTTCGATTTGGTCGCACAAATTACGGTCGTTTTTGACGCTTTTAGGCGTGATTATCGGCGTTACGGTTTTTATGATAGTCGTTTCGATTGTGATCGGATTCAGTTCTTATTTTGATGAAAAAATTGCCGGAATCGGAACAAATTCGTTTACGATTCGCAAGTTCAGTTTCGATGACTTTAAAGACACTGACACCATCGCGGCGGCTCAGCGGCGTAACAAAGATTTGACGTTTGAAGAACGTAATTTTATCAAAGAAAGAGCGCAACTGATCGATAAAATCGGAGCAAAAGCCTTGCCGAATTTATCGGAAGTAAAACGCGGCACGGAAAAATTAGTTGACATTAAAACTGAAGGTTGTGAACCGATTATTGCGGAAATCGACAAATATGACATCGCCGAAGGTCGTTATTTTACCGATTCCGAGAATGAAAATGCGGTTCGCGTCGTTTACGTCGGAACCGATGTGGCAGAGAAACTTTTTCCGTTCGGTTCGGCACTCGGCGAACAGATAAATGTGCGCGGAATTCCGTATAAAATTGTCGGGATTCAAACCGCCAAAGGAACCGTTTTCGGGCAACCGCAAGACAATTTTATCCAAATGCCGATTAAAACTTACGCGGCAAATTTCGGAGCTTTAACCCAAAGTCGCGGAATCTATTTTGTCGCCACCGCCAAAAACGATAAAGTTGCAAACGATGCGGTCGAAGAAGTTCGCACACTTCTGCGCATCAAACGAAAGTTGCCGTTAGCCGAAAAAGATAATTTCGGCATTCTCACGCCCGATGCAATCGCAGGCATAAAAAATCGTCTGTTGGGTCCGATCGGTTTTATACTGGTGGCAATTCCGTCGATTGCGTTAGTCATCGGGGCGATTGTCATTATGAATATTATGTTGGTTGCCGTCACGGAACGGACTCGTGAAATCGGTATTCGCAAAGCTCTCGGAGCGAGACAATCGGACATTTTGAAACAATTTGTGTTTGAATCCGCCACGCTTTCGGCAATCGGCGGAGTCATCGGCTTGATCTTGGCGGAACTGTGCGGCGTAGTGGTTTCTGCCGCTTTTATCCAAACAAGTATTCCGCTTTGGACAGCGTTTGTTTCAATCGGAGTTTCGGCGTTGGTCGGAATTTTAGCCGGACTTTTCCCTGCGTGGAAAGCCGCCCGACTCGATCCGATCGAAGCCTTGCGAGCAGATTAGGTTAGTTTTCGGAACATTTTATGAGCATCATCGGCACGGGATTTATCGAAAATTTGAAGATGGCTTTTGCCACGTTACGGGCTAATAAACTGCGTTCGTTTTTGACAATTTTCGGCGTAGTCATCGGCGTGGTGGTGGTGATGCTGATTGGTTCGATGGTCAGCGGAGTCGATACGGCAATCAAAAAAGAAGTTGAATCTTTCGGCACAAATTCAATTTTCCTTTATAAATTCGACATCGGTTTCAGCGGTCCGCCTTCGCGTGAACAACGGATGCGAAAACCTTTGACAGTCGAAGACGTTGAGGCGATTCAGGCAATTCCGACCGTCAAAGCCGCCGTCCCGTTTTTGGATATTTCAAGCAGTTTTTTCGGGCAAAAAATCTTGGTTACGGGCAAAAACGGAAAAACTTCGGCTTCCGTAAATCTTAACGGCACGTTTCCCGAAATGGAAAAAACCGATACCGAAGTGATGATTGAAGGACGTTGGTTTACCCAAGCGGAGGACGAGGCAAAAGCTGATGTTTGCGTCATCGGTTCTTCGGTGGCAGAAAGTTATTTTCCGTTTGAGTCGGCAGTCGGGAAAACTTTGGAAATCGGCGGACGCGAGTTTCGGATTATCGGATTATTGCAAAAACGCGAGCAGCTTTTCGGCGGCGGCGGCGGAAACAACGACCAAAGTAACATTGTTTATATGCCGATGGGAGCAGCTTTCCGAATCAAACCGTATGCCGACGATATTTTTATTTTGACGGTTGCCAAAGAAGGCTTTCTCGAAGAAACCAAACAAAGCGTCGAAGATTTATTGCGAATCAGACGCAAAGTCGGCTTTGGTCAATCAAACAATTTCAGTATGGAAACCTCCGACAGTTTGGTCGGACAATTTCGCTCGTTGCTCGCCACGACGGCACTTGCCGCGATTGTTTTGGCATGTGTCGGATTGTTGATTGCCGGAATCGGTGTGATGAATATTATGTTGGTTTCCGTTACTGAACGAACACGAGAAATCGGAATCCGCAAAGCAATCGGGGCAAAACAAAGCGATATTTTGTTGCAATTTCTGATTGAAGCCGCGACTTTAACCGGTTTCGGCGGTGTTCTCGGACTGGCAATCGGCTGGATTCTCACTTTTTTACTCGCCCTTGTTTTCCCGTCGTACGTGCCGTGGTGGGCGCCGCCGCTCGGTTTCAGCGTAAGCATCGGCATCGGGTTGATCTTCGGCATTTTCCCTGCGTGGAAAGCCGCACGGCTTGATCCGATTGAAGCGTTACGTTACGAATAAAACCTAAAAAGGCAAAGCGTGAAATTTCATACTTTGCCTCTTAACAATTTTTTGTATTTGAGAATTATGAACCGTTGCCGAAGATTGCGACCATCGCCACACTTCCAGCCACCACAATCAGCTTAAATATCAACACGATTCCCCACGCCGAACCCGTTGAAAGTTTTCCGACAACTTTTAACCCGATTGCCGCCAAAACAATTCCCCAAATCTGAAATAAATCGACCGAAGCAAGCAGCGTATTTAAAACCGGCATTTTTGAAGTATCCAAAAACATAGTCGGGTTTGCTTGGATTACTCCGCCTTTTTGAAATATGGCGGACGGGTCAATGTCATCCGTCGATTTCAGCAGTAAAACCGCTAAGTTGGCGACTGACGAAACAAGCGCCGGAGCAAACGTTGCATACGTCCACACCGCGACACCGCGCAAATAGGTTGTAGTTCCGCCCATTGCGTTCACCGCCAGCCAATAAATGAGACCGCCGAAAAAAGTCAAACCAACTATTCCGACGGTAATTCCGCCAAAAAAAACTCCTAGAAATGCCGGACTTTTGTAAAACTTAATTGCCGGTTCTCGCTGTTCGATGGTCATTTGTTCGTATTGCGGGCTTTTTTTCATTTGATCGACAAAATAATCACCGATACCGATTCGTTGTGAAACCATAACCATAAAGCCAAGTGAAAAGACTAGCGTCAACAAAAGCGCCATCAAAAATTTCGGCTTGATTCGCAATGATTCAAACGTTCTTCCGGGTTCAAAAAATATATTTGCGACAGTTGCCGGTTCCGACATTGTCGGTTGGTTTATAATTTGTTCTTCCATATTATCTCCTTAAAAAATGTGTAATTGATTGGATGGATGGTTCAATCAATCATTCGTCGACGGGTAAATTCTTAAAACACTCGCTGAATCGAATTCGGCATCCAATCAGCCAAAGTTTTGGTTACGGCATTTGCTCCGGCGGCTCGCAATTCATCGGCTGAAACCGTGTTTGAAACGCCCAAAGTCTTCATTCGAGCAGAGTTGCCCGCCATAATTCCTTGCGGCGCGTCTTCGATGACCAAACATTCTTTGCGCGTCAGCGGATGGTGTCCGCGTGCCGAATTTTCCGCATCGAGCAGACGAAAACCCGCGTTGTAACATTCGGGATGCGGTTTGCAAACCGACACATTTTCCGATGAAATAATCGCCGTAAACGAATCTTTGACACCGATTTTTTCCAACGCAAATTCGATTTCTTCGCGTTTCGCCATACTCACAATCGCCAAGGCGAAATGTTTTTCGACAATTTTGATAAAGTTTTTGACACCGTCGAACACGGGAATTTCTTTCTCGACCAATTTCCGCCACGCGTCGGTTTTTCTTGCCGAGATTTCATTAATTTTGTCGGCTGAAATGTCTTTGCCGACACGGTTAAAATTCGCGCCAATAAAAGTTTTGTCGTCCATTCCCATACAACTGTAATAGTCGGTTTCGGTCATCGACACGCCTTCTTCGGTGAAAATTTCGGTGTAAGCCTTTAACTGCAAAGGCTCGTCGTTGATAATCACGCCGTTAAAATCGAATAAAATTGCTCTAATCATTTTGTTCTATACGCAGATTGTAAAAAATAAGTTTCCGGAATTATTTTAACTTGAATAGGTGTAAAAACAAAAAAGACGCGAACCGCTTCACGTCTTTTGTAAGTTTTGCTTGATGATAAAGTTACTCTTTACCTTTCGCTTTTTCTTCTTCCAATGCTTTCATCACTTGCTTTTTCATATCTTTGCATTGTTCGGCAAGTTTGGTTTTATCTTCCTTATTTTTTTCGACAGATTCTTTGATTCCCTTTTTTATCTGACCGAAAACGTAACCTTTCGCGGCTTTCGACATCCAATCATCGTCTTTGCTTTCCATTTGTTTGTCGATGATTGAAATCACTTCGTCGCATTCGACAACGCCGGTTGATTCGCCGTCGGCAACCGTGTCGATTGCTTTATCGGTCAACGATTTGTCGTCGCCGTTAGCGGTTCCCGACTTGGAAGTTTTGTCGCCTTCAACGGCTTTTTGGATTCTCTCGGAAATTCCGCAACCCAAGACCAACGACATAAAAATTGCCAATATCAACAAGATGCTTAAATTATTTTTCATATTTTTCTCGCTCAAAAAACTTTCTGACTCAAAGGACGCAATGAATAACGCTTTTTGCGGAAATATAGTTCAGACAAATTAAACTTCTTTGAATTCCGAATCAACATCTTCGCTCGATAATGCAACCCGATAATTTTTCGATTGCTTTTGTTTGGTAATCAGCAAATCATCTTTGGTTTTGAGCAAATCCGCTCGATTATAAACCGAGAGTTCAAAGTTATAGCCGTGTGTAATCGCGTCTTTCGGACACGCTTCGACACAGAATCCGCAGAAAATACAACGTCCGTAATCGATGTTGTAAACCTTGGCATAACGTTCGTCGCGTCCGACACGCTCTTCGTACGGACGAGCATCGTCGGTTGCCTCGATGTAGATGCAATCAGACGGACACGCCGCCGCGCACAGATAACACGCGACGCATTTTTCCTTGCCGTTTTCGTCAACGTGCAAAAGATGCTGTCCGCGATAACGCGGTTGAACCGTAATCGGCACGTCAGGGTATTGCACCGTCCATGACTTTTTCGGCATTTGCGAAAGCGTGATTTTCATTCCTTTGATCACGGCTTTGGTTGAATTTATAACATCGCTGATTAATGACATATATTATTAAAATTGTGAACTTAATGCGGCTAAACCGAATATCAAAACATAAAAAACTATTATTAGAAGCCACAAACCGGAAAGAATACCGCCGGTTATCATACCTGCCAAAGCTAAACCGTCGCCGCCGAATTCAGCCGGATTTTCTTTGACTTTTTTGCGGTGCAGATACCCCGTAATAAGAGCAACGGGACCGGTTATCCAGCCGATATAACAACATATCGAAAGAATTCCCGTAACCAGCGAAATAATCGCCAGTGTTTGGTTTTGACCTTGCCCGCCGGAAATCGGCGGCGTTTGAAACGGCGTGTTTTGCCCGACACCTTGATTTGCCCAATTTTGATCGGGTGCCGGCGGCGGAGTCCACGCGGATTGTTCCATTTGATTGTTCGGCTGACCGAACGGATTACCGAAAGGTTCATTTTGTCCGGTAAACATCGGCTCAGGTTCTTTAAAAGACGGCGGAGTATAATTAGTACTCGATGAGTCAATCGGCAATGAATTCGGCGTGGTAAACGGATTTGTCATCGGTTGGTCAAACGGCGAATTACTCGGTTTATTCGGCGATGAACCAAACGGCGAATCGCTCGGCAACGGCATACTTGTAAAAGTCGCGTCGAAATTAGGTAAGTCCGGCGGTACAATCATAGTCGCAGGTTCTTCAAACGGTTTAGCCGGCGTGGCGGGCGTTGAATCTCCGAAATTCGGCGGACTTATCAGAGGTTCGCTAAACACAGGCGGATTAAGAGGTTGCGAAACTGCCGGCGATTGCATTGGCGGCGGAATTTCTTTTTTGATATTAGACACAACCATCGTTTTCATCGGATCGTGTTCAACCGGAAGTTGCAAAATATCGTCTTCGCGTGTACTTTGTAAGCCGGCAACAACCGTTTTGAACGGATCGTTCGGGGTTGTCGGCGGTTGAGGAGTTACATCTTCAACTGCCGTCATTAACGGAGTTCCGTCCGTTTGACAAAATTTCATCGAATCTTCGAAAGTTTTATTACACGCCGGGCATTGTTTCATTAGGTTTTGTCCTTACTTTTGAATCTTATTTAACGTTGCAGAATTTTTGTAAAACTAATTAACTCTGCAACGTTTATACATTGACGGCTAAACTAATTCAAGTTTGCTGAAAAAATATGCGATTTCAATTGCCGCATTTTCTTCCGAATCAGACCCGTGAACTGCATTTTCGCCGATTGAAGTTGCAAAGTCTTTCCGCAAAGTGCCTTCGGCAGCTTCGGCAGGATTTGTGGCTCCCATCAATTCTCGCCACGCCGGAACCGCATTTTCTTTTTCCAACGCCAACACAACACACGCGCCGCTCGACATAAACTCGGTTAATTCGCCGAAAAACGGACGTTCTGCGTGAACTGCATAAAAACCTTGCGCTTGCGTCAACGATTGATGAATAAGTTTCATTCCGCGAATTTTGAATCCGCTTTCTAAAACTTTTTTCAAGATTGCTCCGTGTTTGTCTGCCCGAACTGCGTCAGGCTTGATAATTCCAAATGTTAAATTGCTCATTATTTTATTTATATTTCCTTGTTAAATTTAGGTTAAATTTAGTTTTATGTATATTTGATTTGAAGTTGACAGGGTTTTCTTATCCATTTTCATCCTCTTTATCCCTGTAAACTATTTCTGCAAACTTTCCTGCACCGCTTTCCCGATGTCCGCAGGTGAAACTACCACACGGATTCCGGCGGCTTCGAGAGCTTTCATTTTCTCGTCTGCCGTGCCTTTTCCGCCTGAGATGATTGCTCCCGCGTGTCCCATTCTGCGTCCGGGAGGTGCGGTTTGTCCGGCGATAAATGCAACTATCGGTTTTGTAACATTATCTTTGGCGAATGCCGCTGCGTCTTCCTCGGCACTTCCGCCGATTTCGCCGATCATCACAATTGCGTCCGTGTCATCATCTGATTGAAACAGACGAAGTGCGTCGGTGTGATTCGTGCCGATAATCGGATCGCCACCGATGCCGATTGCCGTTGATTGTCCGAGTCCGAGTGCGGTTAATTGTCCGACTGCTTCGTACGTCAAAGTTCCCGACCGTGAAACAACGCCGATTCGTCCTTCTTTGTGAATATGTCCGGGCATAATGCCGATTTTACATTGTCCGGGCGAGATAATTCCCGGGCAGTTCGGACCGATTAAACGAGTATTTCGACTGCTCAAATATTCTCTCACCTTAATCATATCGGCGACGGGAATTCCTTCGGTAATGCAGACAACGAGCGGTAAACCTGCGTCGGCGGCTTCCATAATCGCGTCTGCGGCAAACGCGGGCGGAACATAAATAATCGAAACATTGGCGCCTGTTTCATTGACTGCATCGGCAACGGTGTTGAAAACCGGAATGCTTTCGTGCGTTGTGCCGCCTTTCGCGGGCGTAACGCCGCCGACCACATTCGTTCCGTAATCAACCATCTGCAATGTATGAAATGTTCCTTCTTTTCCCGTAATGCCCTGCACAATCAGGCGTGTGTTTTTGTCAACTAAGATGCTCAAGTGATTTGCTCCTAAAGTGTTTTGAAAATGCGAACTGTCAGTATAACACGGCAAATTTTTATTTGAAAAATACGGTGTGTGCTAAAATCTTAAATGTGAGCGAAATCAACAAAAAAGACGAAGAACTTTTGCCACAGATGCACACAGATAAAAACAGGATAAAAGCAAGATATTTTTTCTTATCATGTTTTTATCTTCTTAAATCCGTGTTTATCTGTGGCAAAAAAAAATAATTTCTAATTTTGAAACTGCTGATTTTATGAGTGAAATTTCAACTTTAATTATCCCGATAGGAACGCAAATCGTGACGTTGATTGACGTAAAAGTCATCAACGAAAATCGTTTTCAACCGCGTGGAACTGTCGGCGTTATCAAATCTTCGCCGAAGGACGCAACGCATTCTTACATCGCGGAATTTCTCGACGGTTCGATTTCTGCCGTCAAACGCCAAGATTTTTCCATTCGCAAACATTATCAAACCGAGACGGCAATTTATACACTCAAAGACCAAAATCTTTACGATTATGTGATTTACAAATGCGTCGTCGGTTCGCGTGCGTTCGGGCTTGACGATGAAAATTCCGACACCGATTTACGCGGAATTTACTTGCCGCCGGCTGACATTCAATGGTCAATGTACGGCGTTCCCGAACAGCTTGAAAACAAAGAAAACGAAGAATGTTATTGGGAATTGCAAAAGTTTTTAACCTTGGCATTAAAAGCGAATCCGAATATTTTGGAATGCTTGAACACGCCGTTAATCGAATTCAAGAACGACATTGCGGACGAGCTTTTGTCAATCAAACATATATTTTTCTCGAAGTTGGTTTATCAAACATATAACGGTTATGTGATGTCGCAGTTCAAAAAATTGGAGCAAGATTTGCGGACAAACGGCGAAATCCGTTGGAAACACGCAATGCACTTGATTCGGCTTTTACTGCAAGGAATCGAAATTTTGCGTGAAGGCGAAATGACCATCAAAGTTGAGGCAAACCGCGAAAAATTATTGACGATAAAACGCGGCGAAATGCTTTGGGAAAGCGTCAACGATTGGCGTTTGATGCTTCACAAAGATTTTGAAAACGCCTTTGCGGAAACGAAATTGCCGGAGCGTCCGGATTATGAAAAGGCGAATAATTTTTTGATTACGGCGAGGAAAATGATGGTGAAATAATTATTTAATTTACAGGGATGAAAGGGATAAAAAAGGATAAGAAAGAAATTTCATCCTTTTCATCTTCTTTATCCCTGTAAACTGTTTTTTGCTTTTAATTTCTCGTTTTCGATATTTTTCTTAATTTTGTTTATCGCTTTCTCAGCTTTCTCTCTCAAATATATTCGTTTACTTTGTGATCTAAAACCTCTTGCGACACCGCTTGAAACTAAATAAACGTCTTCTTTCGCAATATTTTCCAAGATTGGAATTAACGAAGTCTCAGTTGAATCGCCTTTTATCAATTCGTCCAAAGTTGACTCGATTATTTTCGGGTTTGTGCTTTTCAAAAATTTGGCGGTCGGCGAGAGTTTTTCAAAATTAGCTTTAATAGTTTGAATTGCGTCCAACGCTTCAGTTTCAAAAGATTTTCCCGCTTCGGTCGGGTGAAGAGAACCGCCTGAACTGTTATCGTCAAAATACTCCTCATCTTGAAAATTTATACTTTCGCGTGAAGCTAATACTTTAAGCAGTAGAATAAAATCAAGTTCGACGCACGTGGAATCAAAGTTTTCAAAAAATTCTTCAATCAAATAACCGTCGCCATATCCAAGATTGTTGAACAAGCCTTTTTCCAATAATTGTGTCGCGTGGTACTTTTGCATTAACATTCAGTATAACAAATGTATGAAACAATTTGATAAACTTAAACATATCATTGCCGAACAGCCTTATCCGCTCCTTTTCGCCACAATCAGCGGAGCGCATTTGTACGGTTTTCCTTCGCCTGATTCCGATTTCGATCTTCGCGGCGTGCATATTTTGCCGATTAAAGAAGTTGTCGGATTAGATATTGGACGCGAAACGATTGAGGTTGAAGAAATCCGCGACGGTTTGGAATTAGATTTGGTTACGCACGATGCGAAGAAGTTTTTCGGCTTGATGCTGAGGAAAAACGGTTATGTTTTGGAGCAAATTTTCTCGCCGCTTGTGATGCACGAAATGCCCGAGTTTGCAGAATTACGCGAGATTGCCAAAACTTGCATAACCAAGCATCATTCACACCATTATTTCGGTTTTGCCGAAACTCAGTGGAAACTTTTCAACAAAGAAAATCCGCCGCGTGTAAAACCTTTGCTCTATATTTACAGAGTTTTGCTGACCGGAATTTATCTGATGCAAACCGGCGTGATTGAAGCAAATTTGGTAACGCTCAACGAAGTTTTCAAACTTCCCTACATTCCCGATTTAGTCGAACGCAAACTTTCAGGTGCAGAAAAACAAACGCTCGAATCAGCCGACATTGCGTTTTATCAAACGGAATATGAACGTCTGCGAATTGTTCTGCAAACCGAATACGAAAACAGCCGTCTGCCCGAAGAACCGAGCGGAAAATCTGGTTTGAACGATTTATTGATTCGGATTAGACTGAAAGAGGAAAAATAGCGGTGAAAACAAGAAACGCCTGCTATTGCTAGCAGGCATTAGGCTAAAGATGCTATCTTTAGGGTTGTTAGTTGTAAGAATAGTATTCTAGTCATTAGTGTCCGGTTATAAGTCGAATAAACTCAACTGTTTAGAAGTCTGAACTTCCGAGTTTTGTAATCGACATTCGTTAAGTAGCTGATTTAATTGGGTTTTGTCAAAGATTGAGACTGAAATTATTTGTAGAATTTCG
>JANPBM010000038.1:0-12781 GCA_031430435.1 Acidobacteriota bacterium | reverse complement strand
CTGCAATCTCTAAATCAGTTTTCCGTTTTTTTTCCAACAATAATTTAAGTTCTTCTTCAATTTTCATTTTGTCATCTCAACCAAATCCCACAAATTACCGTATAAATCCGCAAAAACCGCCACAATTCCGTAATCTTCCGTCTTCGGTTCGCGGACAAATTTTACGCCTTTGGCGGTGAAATCGTGGTAATCTCGCCAAAAATCGTCGGTTTGCAGAAACAGGAAAACTCGTCCGCCGGTTTGGTTTCCGATTCGGCTTTTTTGTTCGTCGCCAACGCCTTTGGCGAGCAAAATCGTACATTCTTTTGAACCGTTCGGAGCGATTACAACCCAACGTTTTGTCTCGGATTGCGGCGTATCTTCAATCAATGCAAAGTTTAGCTTTTCCGTGTAAAATTTGATTGCGTCATCGTAATCTTCGACGACCAAGGCGAGATGTAATATGCGATTCTTCATAGATAATTTTTTAACGCAAAAACGCAGAGCCGCAAAGTATTTATTTCAGTTTTATTTTGCGACTTAGCGTTTTTGCGTTAAATTATGGAGACTTTTGAAAAACCTAAAACCTGAACGTAAATTCAATCTTGCGTGAATTTTTACGAATTTGCTTTATATTTTTCTTCTATTCAGCCTGCTTTTCTTGTTTTTCTCGGTCAAGTTTTTTCGCCTCAACCGTATTCTTGCCAAATTTTCGATTTTACCCGCAATTCGGCTCCCGATTTTGTCTTTTCAGCAAAAATGATGCCTGATTTATGTTATGCACGCATATCAAATCGTAAAGCGTTGCGTAATCCGGTTTTAGCTCCAACTTTCGTCACTTTTAACTTATTTTTCATGAACCCGGAAACGGGTTCGACCGATGTTTGCGCGATTGATTTCTGTCGATTCCTTTTCTCTCGGTTGGTCGATAATTTCTTGCTTCGCGTTGTTTTATCTGAAATTCCGTAATAAATTCCGTTGGCTCTCGCTTTCGGAAATCTTCGCCAACATCGCCACATTATTTTTTCCGCCGACTAAATCCCGCGATTGCATCCGCAAAGGTTAATTGTTTGCTTTTCATTCTTCCATTTTACCACTTTTCAAGTGATAATTCTGTGGGCTTTTCAAAGCACTTTAATAATTAGTTTCGATTCGTTATTTGAATTTTTTCCGAAGTTTTTCAAATTCCGCTTTCTCGTCCGCGTTTTGCGACGAATTTTCAAACGCAACGTCGGCTTTTACCGAATATTTTTCGGCGAGTTGACGCTTTTCTTTTGAATCGACAACAATGCTGCTCAGAATCCGAATATAGAAACGAAACATCACATCATAATCGTTTTTTGTTCGCGGTTGGTTAAGATGTTTGATGTAAAACTCTTCATCTTGTTCAATTATTTCGGCAGCTTCACTCGTTTTTCCTTGCCGTAAAGTCATATCAAACAAGCGTCCCAACCCTGATTTTATGTCGCCGATAATTTCCTTGTTGCTAGGGTTTTCGGCAGAAAGCTGAAGCAATAAATCGGTTGAACGCCGCATTTTTTCTTCGCTGACAGGATAATTTTTCAAACTCTGAAACATCACCGCCGATTGATAATAAGTCATCGCCAAATCATATTTTAATTCCCAGTTTTTTGTGTCAGCCGCCGACAGTTTTTCAAATTCTGTTTCGGCAAACTTACTGTATTCAATAGCTTTAGCGGCGTTTCCGGTTTCCGCAAAAACAGGAGCCGACATTATTAGTTCATCGGCAAAAGTTCGTTTTGCAACCAAATCGTCAGGCGAAGATTCCGCGATTTTTTCAAAAACCTTGATTGATTTTTCGTGATACGATACCGATTCGAGCAAGTCATTTTTTCGCTGAGTTTCGTTGGTTGGCGAGGCGGCATAATATCGCAAATTGGCGATTCGCTGATATGAGACACCGAGAAGCTGAAAATCTCGATTCACGGCTTCGGGCTGCGAAGTCAATTCCAAACTCAAATCCAACGCCCGCCGGAAATTTACCGTTGGAAATGTTTGTCGTTCGGCATCTTTTGGTCGCTCGTCACGCGAATGCGCATCGCCAAGCGAGATGTAAATTTGCACCAAACGCCTTTTGTCGTCTGCAGATTTTAGACCCAAATCAGTTTCAATTTTCAACGCGTTTTCGAGCGTGGCGATTGCTTTTTCAATTTCACGCCGCCGAGTTTGAATCTTGCCGATTTGTAACAGCGATTTGCCGTAACCGTGTTTAATTTCAACATCTTCGGGCAGTCTTGTCTGCAAGGATTCAAATAATTGAAACGCCTTTTCGTAGCTTTTCGCGGCACCTTCCGTATCGCCGATATTCGATTGATACATTCCGCCCTGCACATCGCCGAGCTTCAAATACGCCGATGCAAGTTCTTTTTGCAAACTCAAATCGTCTTCGGCATCAAGCGTCAATCTATCAAAATACTCGGTTGCATCTTTGACGAGCATCGCCCGCAATGCAATCGATCCGTTAAGTTTTGCGGCTTCATCGTGATATTTGAAAACCACATTATTGGCGATATTCCGCACGTCTTCAAAACGCCTTTTGGCGATTTCACTTTCTTTGCGAGCAACCGCAGCTTGCCGGTTTGCAACCGAGATTCCGCCGATAAGTGAGGCAATCACAAGGCTTGCGGCAATCACACTTGTTTTATTCCGCTTCACAAATTTGCCAAACCGATAGCGAACCGAATCAGGTTGAGCCTTGACCGGCATTCCGTCGAGATAGCGTTTGATGTCATCGGAAAACTCCTGCACGGTCAAATATCGGCGTGAAACTTCTTTGTTTAAGGCTTTCAAAACGATGTTGTCGATTTCGGAAGCAAACAATTTGGAATTTGAAATTTGGAACTTTGAATCGACCAAACTTGGTCGTTGCGGCGAAGTTTCGGCGATAATTTTGCGAACTTGTTCAAGCGATTTATCCGAAAAATCAAACGCCGCTTTGCCTGTCAAAATTTCGTAAAGAAGTAATCCGAGCGAGTAAACATCGGCGGAAGTCGTAACCTGTTCGCCGCGAATTTGTTCGGGCGAAGCATATTGCGGAGTCATCATTCCAAGTTGTGTCGCGGTTTTGTGTGAAGGTAAATCGTGTGTATCTAATACTTTAGCGATTCCAAAATCGAGCAGTTTCGCCGTTCCATCGTTGGTCACGATAACATTCGACGGCTTCAAATCGCGATGTACAACCAGTCTCGCATGTGCGAAACCAACCGCCGAACAGACTTGTCGAAACAAATTCAACTTCTCGTCAACGCTCAAATTTCGGCAAAATTCGTCAATCGAAACGCCTTCCACAAATTCCATCACATAAAAAGGCGAACCGTTTTCGGTGATTCCGCCATCGAGAAGTCGTGTAATATTTTCGTGTTTGAGCGAAGCAAGAATCTGCCGTTCGTTGCGAAAACGGCGGAGAATTTCGTCCGAATCCATCCCGCGTTTGATAAGTTTGAGAGCAACTTTTTGCGAAAATTCCCCGTCATCGCGGCTCGCTTCGTAAACCGCACCCATTCCGCCGCGTCCGATTTCACGCAAAATTTTATATTTGCCGATTGATTTACCGATTAAATTAAGGCTTTCAAGCGGTGAAATATCGAGTGATTGATCATCGTCCGAAGCAAGCATTTTTTCGACTTCAAGGCGGATTTCGCTATTTTCAATCGAATGAACAAACGCCAAACGTTCCGCTGACGGCAGTTCAACGGCTTGATCGAAAGTTGATTTGATTTTCGCCCAAGATTCTTTATTCATCTGAAAGTATTATAAAAGATTATTTCGCGCATTCTTATGAATTGCCACTCAGCTTTAGCTAGTGGAAAACGAAGCAGCTTCAGCCGAATATCTGAAATTGATTTTATTCCGAATAGCTTTAGCTGAAGCTGTGAGGAAGTTTTTCATATCTGTTTGTTCGGCTAAAGCCTTAACCTCATTGATAATAGCGACCACTAGCTAAAGCTGAGTGGCAATTCATAAAAACAAAAAGCAAGAATATTTGATACAAAAACCTATTTCATCCGCGACAAAAGCCACGCCTTCGCACTTCGCCATTCGCGTTTGACGGTTGAATCCGAAATGCCCGAAACTTCGGCGATTTCTTCGTTCGTCAGACCGCCGAAGAATTTCAGTTCCACGATTCTTGCTTGTTGTTCGTCGAATTTTGCCAGTTCTTTTAAGGTCTCATCGAGCGAAACTAAATCTACATCTTTTTTGTTCGGTAAAGTTACGACATCATCGAGCGAAATTGTCAGTTCGCCGCTGCCGCGTTTTTCGGCTTTTTTGGCAATCGCGTGCGTTACCAAAATCCGTCGCATCATTTCCGCCGCAATCGAGAAAAAGTGCAGACGATTTTGCCAATCGACCGAATGTTGACCAATCAAACGCAGATAAGCCTCGTGAACGAGCGCAGTCGCCTGAAGCGTGTGATTTTTGCGTTCGCTTGCCAGTTGACGCGATGCAACTCGCCGCAATTCATCGTAAACAAGCGGCAAAAGTTCGTCCAACGCATTGCGGTTTCCCGATTTTGCGTCCATCAATAATTGCGTTACATTATCGGTCATATTCGGCTTGAACGAATTTTAGCAAACTTTCTTGCAAAACCGAAAATACCACGTTTCCGCAAGATTTGTTATGATGTATTTTTAGAAAAAATTGATGCAACCGAATTATCTTAAATTATTAAAAACAGGCGAATTAGAAAGCCGCGTCGAAAAACTTGAAAAACTTCTCGAACACTGCGTAATCTGCCCGAAAGACTGCGGGAATAATCGCCTGACGGACGAAATTGCCGCGTGTTATTCGGGCAAATTGCCGATTGTTTCAAGCTACACGGCACATTTCGGCGAAGAACCTTGTCTTTCGGGAACAAAAGGCACGGGAAATATTTTCTTCGGTAACTGCAATCTGCGTTGTGTTTATTGCCAAAATTTTCAGATTTCGCAAACGTGGAAAACTCAAAAAAAGAACGAAATTTCGCACGAAAGATTAGCCGAAATGATGCTCGAACTGCAAGCAAAAGGCTGTCATAACATCGGATTTGTTTCGCCGACGCATTTTGCCCCGCAAATGGCACGCGGAATTTTGCTCGCGGCGCAACAAGGTTTACGACTGCCGATTGTTTATAACACAAATGCTTACGATTCGGTCGAAGTTTTGAAACTGCTCGACGGAATTATTGATGTTTATTTGCCCGATTTGAAATATGCCGAGGACGAAATCGGCTTTGAATTTTCCAAAATTCGCGGTTACGCAAAGTTTTCAAGGCTTGCAATTAAAGAAATGTTTCGGCAAACGGGCGATAAATTGATTTTCGACGAAAACGGTTTGTTGCAACGCGGCTTGATGATTAGATTATTGGTTTTGCCGAACGATTTGGCGAATATCGGCGAAAGTCTGAACTGGATTAAAAACGAGTTAAGTCCAATCACGGCAATAAGTTTGATGGCTCAATACTACGCCACAAACAAAGCCGCGACGGATGATCGGTACATTTTGCTTTCCCGCCGAATTTCCGAACGCGAATGGTTTTCGGCACTCGAAGCATTGGAAACATTAGGTTTTGAAGAAGGTTTTCTGCAAGAATTCGATGGCTCGTCGCACTATTACCGTCCGGATTTTACCGATGCGGAAAAGCCTTTTAAGGATATTCGAGATTTTCAACAACTCATTTGAAACAAACAATAAATTTAACCTTGTAATTAGCCGAAAGTAAAAAATACGAAGTTAATAAAAAACAATCGGCTGAAAGATATTTTTTGGAAACCAAGTGTTTGAACACAGTTTTATTGTTAAATTTGATGATTCCGACGAAAAAGCAGAATCGGTCGGTATTGCGGATTAGCTGAATTTCAAATTTGTAATACAGTTTGACGGAACTGATTTTCACGTTCGGCAACTGAAAAACAATCGGCGAAAGATTAAAATTTACATTGGTAATTTTTATTGACGCTGATATAATCTAACATTTCCAAACAGCACCCGGAACAAACCGGCAAAAGCTGTCAAATGCCGATAAATCAAACACTTAGAGATTCAACCGAAACAGAAAAAACGCAGCTTTTGAGCGTCAAAGAAGATTTATTGAAAGATAACCGGGTTTTGGAAAGTTTGAAGAACGCTTTGGCAATTTAGGAAAGGAGAAAATATGAAACAAGTTATTTTGATCACAAGTTTATTGATGATTTTTGTTTCAGTAAGTTTTGCTCAAAATTTAACCTGTGATAAAAATCCTGAAACAGTTGACGAGTATTCTGCTTTACTGCCGGGTTCGCAGAAATCCAATATTCATAACTTTTCTGATTTATTGAAAACAACTCCGAAATGTGTTTCAACAATCCGTATTCTTTCAAAAAGTAAAGATGATTTTTTCAAACAAATCAAGCGCTTTGAGAAAGCGTTCGTATTTACACAATTTCCAATTGAGCGATTAACTTATTCCATTGATTTTAACAATCAACAAGAGAAAATCCAGTATTGGATTAGTTTGCCGAATGCAATAATTCCCGAATGTGAAGATTGCATTATTATTCGCGGCAAGGATTTTTCAAAGATTCTTGAACTTTTCAGACCATTAGTGAAAAAACAAAAGAGATAATTCATATGAAAACCAACATCGACCAACTTTGTATCAACACCATCCGAACTTTATCAATCGACGCAATTCAGAAAGCGAATTCGGGGCATCCGGGTTTGCCGCTCGGAATGGCTCCGACCGCGTATGTTTTATGGACGAAATTCCTTCGTCATAACCCGAAAAACCCAACGTGGTTTAATCGCGATCGCTTTGTTTTATCGGGCGGACACGGTTCGATGTTGATTTATTCGCTGCTCCATTTGTGCGGTTACGATTTATCAATGGACGAGTTGAAACAGTTTCGTCAATGGAATTCTAAAACGCCCGGACATCCTGAAAATCACATCACGGCGGGCGTTGAGGTTACGACCGGACCGCTTGGTGCGGGAACATCGAACGCCGTCGGGTTGGCGATTGCCGAAAAACATCTTGCCGCACGTTACAATAAAGACGGCTTCAAAGTTGTTGATAACCACGTTTACGCGATTGTTTCCGATGGTGATTTGCAAGAAGGAATTTCGGGCGAAGCGTCAAGTTTGGCGGGACATTTAAAGCTCGGAAATCTGACGTTTTTGTGGGACGACAACAAAATTACGATTGACGGTTCGACCGATATTTCGTTTACCGAGAATGTTTTACAGCGATATGAAGCATTCGGCTGGCACGTTTCAACGGTTGAAGACGGCAACGATATTGTTGCGATTGAAAAAGCAATCAGCGATGCGAAAAAAGTTATCGATAAACCTTCGATTATCGCCGTCAAAACGATTATCGGCTTTGGTTTGCCGAAACAAGGAACTTCCAAAGCACATTCGGACGCACCGGGAATTGATGCAGTTAAAGAGATGAAACGAAATCTCGGTTGGGACGAAAACGCCGAATTTTATGTTCCCGACGAAGTTTACGCCAAATATCGTGAAACAATTCCGAAAGGCGAGGCTTTGGAAAGTGTCTGGAATGAATTGTTTGCGAGTTACACGGAAAAATTCGGCGATGAATTTGAACACGTTATCAACAAAACTTTTGCCGATAATTGGCACGAATCTTTGCCGACATTTGAACCTGCGGAAGCCAAAGCGACTCGTGCATATTCGGGCGATGTGATTAACTCGATTGCCGACAAAATTCCGCATTTAATCGGCGGTTCGGCTGATTTAACGCCGTCAAATAATACTTACATCAAAAATTCAACCGATTTCCAATCAACAAGTTACGAAGGTCGCAATATGCACTACGGCATCCGCGAACACGCGATGGGCGGCATCATGAACGGCATCGCGCTTTACGCGGGTTTGATTCCGTTCGGCGGAACTTTTATGACATTTTCGGACTATATGCGTGGTGCAGTTCGGCTCGCGGCGTTGTCTAACGCACAGACAATTTTTGTCTTTACGCACGATTCAATCGGACTCGGCGAAGATGGTCCGACGCATCAATCGGTCGAACATATCTCGGCTTTACGGGCGATTCCGAATCTCAACGTTTTCCGTCCGTGCGATGCACACGAAGTCGCGGAATGTTGGCGAATTGCGATTGAAAGCAAACATAACCCAAGTGTTTTGGCACTTTCACGCCAAAAAGTCGCTTTGATTGACCGCACGAAATTCGCCTCGGCAAAAGGCACTGCAAAAGGCGGCTATATTCTCGCCGAAGCAACAAATAATCAGCCGAAAGTTATCTTAGTTTCGACAGGTTCGGAAGTTGGTTTAGCAATGCAAGCGAGAGAAGTTTTAGAAGCCGAAAATATCGCAACTCGTGTAGTTTCAATGCCTTGCACCGAACTATTTGATGCACAATCTGCGGAGTATCAATCAAGTGTTTTGCCTTCAAACGTGAAGACACTTTCAATCGAAGCCGGCGTTTCACACGGCTGGCACAAATACGCCGATGATTGCGTGAGCGTTGACAAATTCGGTGCATCTGCTCCGGCGGAAATCGTGTTTAAGGAATATGGGTTTACGGTTGAGAATGTGGTGGCGAAGGCTAAGAAGTTGATTTAAATTATATTTTTGTAAAAGGAATGTTGAAAATTGAAAAGACATTCCTTTTACGCTATTCCAACGAGTTTTTGCCAAATCTTCTTGTATTCAGCTCCATTGATTTCCTTGTTTCTCGGAATTGCAGCTTGCCACTTTTCCGTAGAAAGGCTATTTAGCCATTGATTGAGTTCAACAGGCTTCTTTTTTAGGGTTTCTTCTCCAAAATCTAACCGCAATTGTCTTCCTAAACTAGTTGCAATTGACCTAGGAACATTTCCTTTGCGAAGTAAGACCGCTTCTTCTGAATTTACACCATAATAAATCATTGAAGGTAAGTTTCTAAACTGTCGTTCTTCTTCATTAGTCAAGTTATTCCAATCTATCCCGCTATTAGGTATTTGTTGCATCGCGGCGATTCCCCATGTTGCAGAATTAACAATTTTGGAATATATCGCTCTCGTGCAATTTGAAATGCTCTTTTCATCTTCACCACCAAAATAAGCCGTAGCTATTTCTTTTATTTCTTTACCCGCGACCCAATCGTTGATAATATTTGCAACAGAACTATTGCCTATACCTGCTCCTGTGGCATTAATTTCTTCAATTTGTTTCTTTATTTCAGGTGTTTTTAACATTATTCCAACTAGCTTTTGTAATGTTCCACTTTCCTTAGAAAAAAGAGTATTTTTATTCCATGAATCTTTATGTATATCAATTTCTTTCAACTGCATTATCGTATTTCTAATAGTTTCAGTAGAAAATCCAGTGCTGTCAGAAAGTTTTGCCCATCCCTTATTTATTGATTTTGCATATTCTTTTACACCTTGGGCTAATTTTTGTTTATCAGGCTCAGATAGCTTTCTATAACCATAAGTCCGTCTCAGGCTTAATTCGACCTCGGAAAGAAACTCCTCAATATCTCTTGCTTGAGTATAAATGTGAGAAATATACTGTAAAAAATTAGACCACTCGGGTTTATAAAATAATTGTCCGATATTTAAGTCATCACCTAAATCATTAAGGTCGCTAACCATTGTAGTTAATACTGACACTAAATCATCTGCCGCAGTTTTTAGAAACTTTTTAAGTTTAGTTCGATCATCATTGCTAGTTGCTGCAATACCGACAACACCTAAAGATTTTTGTCCCATGCGTCCCGCACGTCCTGCCAAATTCCAGAAATCTTTTGTCGGCATATGCGAAGTGTAAGGATAAGCATAAGAAGCCATAAATATTGCAGAAACGGGAAAGTTGATTCCTTGAGCAATAGTTGTGGTGCAGATTAAGTATTTAAGATGCCCCGCTTCCATTAAATGTTCTAAAAGAAATCTAATTTCATCAGGTAAAGCGGCATGATGAATGCCAATTCCCTTATCAAGAAATTTTACTAACGGAAAATCATCCCCTAACTCTGATGCAACAAATTTTTGAACTAACTTAACATCTTCATTAATTTCAAAGTTGTTTTCAGGAAGAAGGGTATAAATTTCTTCAGCGATTTTATATGTGTCTGGAATTGTTTTCGCAATTACTAAAATCCCTTCCTCAGTTTGAAAATCTTTAGCAACAATTGAAGTAAGTAAATATTTGTTGTTTCCGACTTTTGAAGCCGTATATGGCGAATTTTTATCGTAACTATTTACACAAATTTTGGTATTAGTTTCTAATGTGTTTTTTGTAGTCAAGTAAGGTTTGAAAAAAGTTTTTACACTTCTACGCTCTCCTTCTGAAAAAATCTCGCCTATCATTCTTTCATTGGGCTTCCAATTTAACCCAATACTAATTGAAGTAGAATTTTCATCAAGCCATTTTGCAATATCACTTGCGTTCGGAATCTCAGGCGTTAAAAGCAAATAATTAGCCTTTTTACAGTCCTTCTTTATTGTAGAAAGCATAAGTTCAAGCCCAATTCCTCTGCTTGCATCTTCGATATTATGTGCTTCATCAACTACAACAAGAGAAAGAGGGCGACCAAGTTTTTCTTCAATACCTTGCCGAATTAACAGGTTTAGTTTCTCATAAGTTGTGATGAGAACATCAAAATTTGAATCGTGGAGGATGTTTTCTTCAAAAGAATCCAATTCTAAGGCTCCACTCATTTTTTCTATTTTCAATGAAAGTGGTGCTTGCGACAAATCTTTTTGAAGCCGAATATAAATTTGATTTACTAATGCACGAGTCGGAACAGTATAAACTACCCAACCTCTGTCATCAGAAAATTGATTAAGTGCTTTTAAAATTCTGAACTCAGCAATCAAGGTTTTTCCGCTTGAAGTTGGCAAGTTTACAACAACAGCCTTGTTTGCATCATTTAATAATCCTTGCTTTAAAATTGCTTCTTTCTGTGGGTATAAAAGTTCAAAAACAGGATTATTTGCTTTTGTAATTGAATCTACAAATTTCGTTACTCTTGAATTAATACCTTTGGCTACCGTCCAAATAGAATTTGAAACTAACTTAATAAAAGTGGGTTGCAGATACTGAAGTAATAAATTTAATTCAATATTTGACGAACTTTCACAATAGCGTTGAGCATATGCGAAATGAAACTGGAGTTGTTCAGTGACATCATTAGGATTGCCCTCGTTTTGATATTTAGCAATGATTTCGACAGCTTTTGCTAAATGATACAGACTCGCTAAATCAAGAGCGATAGCTTTTTTTTCAACATTATCTGATATGCTTTCCAAAAAATGCTTTTCAAACTCAACTTGTTCTTCTCTTAGATCGTTGACTATTTCAATCGCCTTTGCTAAATCTTTCCAAGATTCTTTTCTTACTAAATAAAAAACGGCAAGATAGATTTTTGACAATAGTCTTAAATTCCATTTATCAAGTATTGGCTCAATTACGACATCCTTCTTATTATCAATAAGAAATCTGCGAACTTTTTGCCAATCTTCACCTAAGTATCCGAAAGAAATAATTTTGAAAATCCAATCTATTTTTTCCAAAGATTCTTTGGGAACGGGTAATAAAAGAGCTATGTCGAGATAGTTAGAACAATATTCTGTAAAATCTACATCGTTACTGTTCCATAACTCAATTACCTTAAATTCAATAATTTCCAGTGCTTTTTTAAACTGTCCGCTATTATTTAAATACTCCGACGCAAATGGAAAACTTCGGGCAATTTTTTCCTTCACGATATTATCGTTAAGATTAGCCAGTTCATTGTTGTTATTCTCTAATTGTTTGTATTTTTCCGAATAACTCATTATTTTCTAACCAAATTGTTCCAATCGCCCATTTTAATAGGAATGTATAGTGCCAACATTTTCAAGCCTGTTGCTGAAATTGATGTTTTAAGTGCTTTATATCTGGTTTCTATATCTTTCACATTTGAGGTGGTGTCTCGAACCAAAACACCAACTAAACTAAATTTATCGATGTAATAATTTTGCAATGCCTTCAAATAATCAGCCTTAAATGGATTACCTGATTCTAAATCTTTCACCTTAAACCCTAAGTATCGGACAATTGTATTTTTAGTCTGAGGATTAGTTGCTAAATTTTTTAACTGATCAATCATCCCATGGCGTGAATATAAAACCTGCGGCGGATATTTCTCTTCATTACTTGTTTTTACCTCTCCAAAAAGAAAAACTGTATCTTCACCCAGTTCAATAAAACCTACTAAATCTGCACCTGTTTTATTACCATTCACATTTCTGGCATCTCGCAATTCGTTATAATAAAATCGGCAACTATGACAATCTTCCAAATGAAATTCTGCAAAGGCTTCTCCAATTCTCCAATCTTTATGATTAGTTATGATGTTTTCTAAACTTAATACGTCAATAAGCCATTTATCATTAAAGCCTGTAGAGTTAATGTCATCTAAATCTAAATTGGATAAGTGGTCTACGAGTTCATTGGTGCCTTCTGAATCAAAAAGTTTTTCTTTAATTTGATTAGGAAAAATACTTTCAATTTCTTCTTTTTGATACAAAAAGCCTTCGTAACTGAAGTTTTTATTCGTTTCTGAGTGGGAAAATACTGAATTCATAAAGATTGAATTTAATTAAAATGATTTTAGTTTTGTATAAATCAAAACTTTATCATAAATTAGCTATATTTTGTAATGAAATGCAGGTGTAATTTAGGGCGAACGCATTAAAATTGTAAAACTTTAAGCAAGTAATTTTCATCCCACCCTGCTTTCTTGCGTTTGCCTTCGATTCCTCTTTTACAGCTTTTTTCCTGCTTCAACAGATTTATTCCGATGTGCCTCAAAGTTGCC